>NZ_CP040748.1:1607337-1928804 GCF_006007965.1 Nocardioides jishulii
TGGTGCTCTTCGCGCTCTACAAGTTCGGGCGCGCCATGGTCGCCGACCAGGTCTCCCAGGCGATGCGTCATGCCGAGGTGGTGCGCACCCTCCAGGCAAGTCTCTGGCTGCCGTCCGAGGCCGCCATCCAGGCGAGCGTCCACGTCGAGTCCCTGATGCGTGCGGCCAACGTCTACTACACCGTCGTTCACTTCCCGCTCATGGTGGCGTTCCTGGTCTGGGGGTTCCTGCGCCGCAACCCGGGGGAGTACCGCTGGGCGCGCAACCTAGTCGTGATCCAGACCGGAGCGGCGCTCGCCATCCACGTCTTCTTCCCGTTGGCACCCCCGCGCATGTTCCCCGAGTGGGGCTTCGTCGACACGATGGAACGCTACGGACCGTCGCCCTACGAGGGCGTGAGTGGAGACGTGGCCAACCAGTTCGCCGCGATGCCGAGCCTGCACGTCGGGTGGGCGGTGCTCATTGCCTACGTCGTGGCGCGTACCGGCCCCCGGTGGCTCGCCTGGCTGGCTGGGTGCCACGCCGCGCTGACGGCGATGATCGTGGTGATCACCGCGAACCACTGGTGGCTGGACGGCGTCATCGGGGTCGCCCTCCTGCTCGTGGCGGCCGCCGTGCTTCCGCGCCCGCCCACGGCGAAGCGCGAGGTCGCGCAGCGACGGGAAGCCTCCGCGACGCGTGACGACGTCGCCGCCTGAGCCGTGGCCACGCACCAGGACGCCCACACCGCAGCAGCGGTGCGGACGTCCCGGAGGTGTGGTCAGTCCTTCTCGTGGTGAAGGGCCCCGCCCTGGTCCTCCAGGTGCGCCCGGACGAACCAGTGGAACTGCTCCAGCTGCGAGGCCTGGCTGATCAGCATGTCCTCGGTGATGGGGTCGAGATCGCCCGCCTCCTCGATGGCTGCGCGCTGCGAGGAGACGACACCCTCGTAGACGCCGTCGAGGGCCGAGAGGTGCTCCTGGGTCGTCGCACGGCCGACCGCGTAGTCGTCCCACTCGCGGGCCTTGACGAGGGCGCCGGGGGTTCCCACCGGCGTACCGCCCAGTGCCGCGATGCGCTCAGCGGTGTCGTCGGCCATGGCGCGGACCTCGACGACCTGTGGGTCGATCATCTCGTGCACCGCGATGAAGTGCGGACCGACGACGTTCCAGTGCGCATGCTTCAGCGTCAGGTGGAGGTCGTTGAAGGCGTGGAGACGGGCCTGAAGGATCTCGATGAGTCGCTTCGCGTCCGCGTCGTCCAGCCCGGGGATCGTGTACGGAAGTGCCTTCTTCTTCTGGGTCATGAACGTTCACTACCCACGCTTCCGCACGACCTAACCCAAGAATTGCCACGAGTGCTCGGACGGTGTCCTTGGCGGTCGAGACCGGGATCACACCACGTCGGCACCGCGTGTCCGGCTACGTTGAGGTGTCACCAAGAGGAGGAGGCCCTCATGCCCATGACGCCCCAGACCGCGCTCCTGCACGGGCACGAGCTCTCCTACGTGGACAGCGGTGAAGGACCCGTGGTGCTCTTCATCCACGGGATCCTCGGTTCGCAGCACAACTGGAAGCACCTCGTCGACCAGCTCGACGACTCCTTCAGGGTCATCGTCCCGGACCTGTTCGGGCACGGCGCGTCCGCGAAGCCCATGGGTGACTACTCGCTCAGCTCGCACGCCGCCACCCTGCGTGACCTGCTCGACCGCCTCGAGGTCGAGACGGTCACGCTGGTCGGTCACTCGCTCGGCGGCGGCATCGCCATGCAGTTCTTCTACCTCTTCCCTGAACGCGTGGAGCGTCTCGTGCTGGTGGCCAGCGGAGGGTTGGGCCGGGAGGTCAGCCCGTGGCTGCGATCGGCGACACTTCCTCTGGCCGAGCAGGTGCTCGGGTTGGTCGCGTCGGACTGGATGACCACCAAGGTGGACCGGATCGGTCGCAGGGCGTCGCATCTCGGTTGGAAGCCCGGCGCCGACGTCGGTGCGATGTGGCGGGGGTTCCGGTCCCTGTCCGACCGCGAGAGCCGTCGTGCCTTCCTCGCCACCACGCGGGCGGTCGTCGACGTCGGGGGCCAGACGGTGAGCGCGCACAGTCGGCTGGGAGACGTGGTCCCACCCCCGACCCTTCTGGTGTGGGGCTCGAAGGACAGGGTGATCCCGGCGTGGCACGCGCTCAAGGCCCGCGAGTCGGTGCCCGGGATCAGGGTGGAGCTGTTCGAGGGGGCCAGCCACTTCCCGCACCTCGACGACCCGGAACGGTTCACGGCGCTGCTGCGCGAGTTCGTGGCCGACTCCGGTCCCGAGACGGAGCCAGAGTGATCGTGGAGCCGGGTGCGCCGCCGGCACGCCGGCTGCCTGCGCGTCTGCTCGGGCCTGACGGGGCGGCGTTCGCGCTGCTCCCTGTGCCGACGTTCGACGCCACCGAGCTCCGCGTCGACATCGAGCTGCTCAGTCCTGACCGGGTCGTGCGCTACCTGTCCCGGCCGATGTCGCCCGGCTTCGCCGACGACGTGGCCGGCTTCCTGCTGCGGGCAGCCTCGGACCACGTGCCCGAGGAGACTCTCGGGGTGGTGGAGGACCGGGAGGCCGGCCTGGCTCTGAGCGTGGTCGAGTCGACACCGTTGGCGGTGACGCTGGAGGTCGTGGTCCTCGCGGATCTGCACGTGGAGGAGCCCGACGTCGACGGGATCGCCTTCGACCTGCCACGCGCCAGTCTGATCGAGGCCTCCCATGCGGTCGGGGAGTGGTGGACGTGACCGCCCTGCAGGACCTCCTCGAGCTCCAGGCGGGGTCGCGCCTGACCGGTGTGGCGGTGCTCCCCCTGGCGCACGAGGTGTCGGACGGCACGGGGCAGGTCGTGCTCCAGGTGGCGGTCGGGCTGAGTGAGTCCAGTGACGTCGCGGTCCAGGCGGTGAGTCGCTTCCTGAGCCGGTGCGTGCTGGCGATCAACGGCAAGCAGGCCGACGGCAGTGAATGGTTCGCGACCTTCCAGTACGTCGAGACCGGGGACGATCCCGACCAGCTCTACGACATCTCCTACGACATGCTCGACCGGGCACTCACGCTGACCGGGGTGGAGGCCGACGACGTCTGGGGACACGTGCTCGGCTGGAGCGACCTCCACGCGATCTACGCGTCGTACGCCGTGGGCGGGATCGTGGACTGGAGCACGCTCGACCTGGCGATCGGGCTCGTCGTGACGCTGACGCAGGGTGACCTCGCCACCCTGGTCCCTCTGGTTGACGGAGCCGAGGGCGACGCTCCCGACGAGGGAAGAGACGCCACGACGTACGAGGCGACCGACCCACGGGAACGCTCAGCCGGAAGGCGTCGACGTTTCGACGTGCTGCTGCGCCAGTGGGCGGCCACCTACGACGGTCCCGACGCGCAGGAGTGGTGAGGGCCAGCTCCGACCACTGACCGCTCGGCGCGTCTGTGGGCCGTTCGCCGAGATCGACGGGCCCCGAGGTGGCGGACGGCAAGCCGCATGCCACAGGGTGGTGACGACTGTCACACAGCGACCGCCATGACGACGCCTCCCCGCAGGAGCCCCGGTGACGGATTCGATGACTTCCTCCACCCCCTTGCCCAGCCACGCCGTCGGTCCGACGGACACGCCCCTGCTGGAGACGACGATCGGCGACAACCTCGACGCCACCGTGGCGCGATTCGGGGCGCGTGAAGCGCTGGTCGACGTCGCCCAGGGGCGCCGGTGGACGTACGAGCAGTTCCGCGAGGACGTCGACCGCCTGCGTCCTCAACCAGGCCGGCATCTCCACCCTCGTCGCCGTTCCCTCGTTCAGGGACAGCGACTACGCGGCCATGATCGAGGAGGTCCGCCACGACACCCGTGCCCTGGAGCGGGTCCACCTCATCGGCACGCCCGGTTGGGACGAGCTGGTGGCCGGTGCTGACGAGGTCTCGAGCGAGCAGCTGGCGACGGTGCAGCAGAGTCTGGACCCGCACGACCCGATCAACATCCAGTACACGTCGGGCACGACGGGCTTCCCCAAGGGGGCAACCTCGCCTGCACCACCCACGGCGCCTGCATGGTCGTCCCGGCCCCGGCCCCGGCCCCGGGCTTCGACGCCGAGTCGACCCTGAGGGCGGTGCAGGAGGGGAACGCTGCACGAGCCTCTACGGCGTCCCCACCATGTTCATCGCCGAGTGGAACCTGCCGAGCTTCAACGACTTCGACCTCTCCTCCGTTCGCACCGGCATCATGGCTGGTTCCCCGTGCCCGGCCGAGCTGATGAAGGAGCTCATCGCCTCGGGCATCGAGGAGATGACCATCGCCTACGGGATGACGGAGACCTCGCCGGTGTCGACCCAGAACCGCACCGACGACACCTTCGAGCAGAAGACCGGCACGGTCGGCCGCGTCGGGCCGCACCTCGAGGTGAGGATTGTCGACCCCGCCGGGGAGACGGTGCCACGCGGCGCGGCCGGAGAGTTCCTGACCAAGGGCTACTCGGTGATGCTCGGCTACTGGGACGAGCCCGAGAAGACTGCCGAGGCGGTCGTGGACGGCTGGATGCACACCGGTGACATCGGCGTGATGGACGAGGACGGCTCCGTGCGCATCACCGGGCGCATCAAGGACATGGTGATCCGCGGCGGAGAGAACGTGTACCCCCGCGAGATCGAGGAGTTCCTCCACACCCACCCCGACGTCGTCGACGCGCAGGTGATCGGCGTGCCTGACGAGCGCTACGGCGAAGAGCTCTGTGCCTGGATCCAGATGCGGGAGGGAGCCGAACCGCTCGACGCCTCGACGCCTCGACGTTGCGCGAATTCTGCACCGGCCGGCTGGCGCACTACAAGATCCCGCGCTACGTCGAGGTCGTGGACGAGTTCCCGATGACCGTCACCGGAAAGGTGCGCAAGGTGGAGATGCGTCGGACCATGGCCAGGAGACTCGGGCTCGTCGGGGGCGGAGGGGGCGGACCACCCCGCGCTCAGCCCTGGGGGAGCAGCATCTCGCCGCCAGCGGTCTCGTCGGTGGCGCGCAGCGCGCCCTTCACGATCTTCCCGCCCGCGTTGCGGGGGAGCTCGGGGAGCACGACGAGGTCCTTGGGAGTCTTGTACGACGCCAGCCTGCCGCGGAGGAAGTCGACGAGGTCGTCGAGCGTGAGGTCGTGGCCGGGGAGGGTGGACACGACCGCCACCGGCACCTGGCCCCAGCGCTCGTCGGAGCGTCCGATGACCGCGACCTCGCGGACGGCAGGGTGGCCGGCGATGACATTCTCGACCTCGGCGCAGTAGATGTTCTCGCCGCCCGAGATGATCATGTCCTTCATCCGGTCGACGACTCAGACGAATCCCTCCTCGTCCTGCTTGACCAGGTCGCCGGAGTGGAACCATCCTCCCGCGAAGGCCTCGGCCGTGGCGTCAGGCTTGTTCCAGTATCCCTGCGTGACCGTGGGGCCGCGGTAGACGATCTCGCCGACCTCCCCGGTGGCCACGTCGTTCATCAACGGGTCGACCACCCGGTACTGGATCGTGGGGATCGGCTGGCCGACGGAGCCGAGCTTGCGCAGCGAGTCCTCCCCGCGCAGGACGCAGGTGATGGGGGAGGTCTCGGTCTGGCCGAAGACCGCCACGTTGAGGGCGTCGGGGAACTTCTCCGCCATCTCACGCAGGGTGGTGTCGGAGGCTGGGGCTGCTCCCCAGCTGATGATGCGCAGCTTGAGGTCGCGCTGGTCGATGTCGGGCTGGCTGCAGAGGAGGTCCCACTGCATGGGGACGTTGAAGACGATGGTGGCCCCTTCCGCCTCGTAGGCGTCCAGCACCTCTGCGGGGTCGAACGCCCCCAGCGGATGGATCACGGTGGGCACGCCGACGACGATGTTGGCCACGACGGAACCGAGGCCGGCGATGTGGAAGAACGGTGCCGTCAGGAAGCCGACGTCGGTCTCGTCGACCATGCCCATGGCCCGGATGCAGGTGAGGGCCTGGACCTGCATGTTGCGGTGCGACAGCATCGCGCCCTTCGGGTGGCCGGTGGTCCCGGAGGTGTACATGATCAGCGCGACGGCCTCCTCACTCACGTCCGGCAGCTCGATGGGAGGTTGGGCGGCGAGGAACTGCTCGTACGCCACCACGTGCGGTGCCTCCGCGGAGAGGTCGGCCTCGCCGATGACGACCACCGTGCCGATCGAGGCCGAGGCCGGCGCGGCCTTGAGCAGCGGCAGCAGCATCGCGTCCACGAAGACCGCGCTCGGGGTGCTGTCTCCGAGGATGTGGTCGAGCTCGGGGGGAGCGAGCCGGAAGTTCAGCGGCACCGCCATCGCGCCCAGGCTGTTGGCGGCGAAGACCGCCTCGACGAACCACGGGTGGTTCAGGGTGAGCAGGGCGACCCGGTCGCCCTCCGCCACACCGCGTTCCTGCAGTCCCGCGGCGCCTCGGAGGAAGCGCTCCGCGAGCTGGGCCCACGTGGTGCTCACGCCACGGTGGCGCAGCGCAGGATCGTCGGGCCGCATGGCTGCGTGCGCCGACGTGTGGGCCATCCAGTGGTTCCGGAAGGTCCAGGCGGGGGCCTGGGCAGGGTCGGCACTCGTCGTCATGGCGTCGCTCCTCGGGGCTGCGTGCGCTGGCTGGTGTGCTGGTCAGTATGCCGAGGAGGAGGCGGCAGGGGAATCCTTTAGTTAATGGAGAATCACATTTTTGTTAATCATTGTTCACCCGAGGGCGTACGCGTCGTGGCCAGCGTCGGACGTGGTTGACTGGGCGGCGCACCGGCGGGAGCAGTCCGGGCGGACGGGGGAGAGATGACGGTCGAAGAAGTGGCGGTGCGCCGGCGTCCGCGCAACCGTCGCCAGCTCGTGGTGGACGCGGCTGGTCCGGTCTTCAGCGAGCTCGGCTACCACGGTGCCTCGATGGAGGAGGTGGCCGCCAAGGTCGGCATCACCGCCGCTGCCCTCTACCGGCACTTCCCCAACAAGTACGCCCTCTTCGTCGAGTGCGCGAACCTCATGGTCGACCGTCTGGTGAGCGTCATCGACGTCTTCGATGAGGATGCGTTCCTCACGGACCTGCTCCCGGCGTTGGCGCAGATCTCCGTGGAGCACCGTGCCTCGGGCGGGACCTACCGCTGGGAGGCGCGGTTCCTGGAGCCTGAGGAGCGGCGCGAGCTCAGGGCGAAGTTCACCGTGGTGGTGGACGCCACCGCCGAGGCGCTGGAGCGGGAGTTCGGCGGGGGACGTACGCGGTTGCGCGCCGCCGCCTCGCTGGGCGCGGTCGGTTCCATCACTGCGCACCGGACGCCCATCGCACGCCAGCGTGCCGAAGACCTCCTCGTGGCCGCGGGGCTGGGGGTGGCCGCAGTCGATCTCGACGACGTCGCCCCGACGGCGTCGCGGGTTCGCCTCCCGGCGCGCGCCGCGGCGGTCAGTCGGCGGGCCGAGATCCTGCGCGCAGCGATCCTGCTCTTCGCCCGCTCAGGGTTCCACCACGTCAGCATGGGCCAGATCGCGGCGGCCGTGGGGGTGGGCTCCTCGGCCATCTACCGCCACTACGCCACCAAGGCCGACATCCTCGCCGCCGCGTGCCTCCAGGCGGCAGGCTCGTTGGAGCAGGCCGTGGGTCAGGCGCTCCACGGGGTCCACGGCGCGGAGGAGCAGCTCGAGGCGCTCGTTGCGGCCTACGTGGCGTACAGCTTCGAGAACCTCGAGCTCATCAGCGTGGCCGAGGCCGAGATCATGGGCCTCCCGCCCGAGCTGCGACGTCCGGTGGTCCTGGCCCAACGCGAGCACGTCGAGCTGTGGGAGCAGCGGCTCCGGGCCGTGCGCCCCGACCTGGATGCGCGCGCCGCGCGCACCCTGGTGCACGCGGGCTTCGGTGTCGTCGTCGAGGCGGGGCGCCAGCTGCGGTGGCGCGACGAGGGTGACAACCGCGACGTCGTGACGGCCCTGGTGCTGGGCGCGTTGACCAGTGCCGGACCGACGGCCCCGTCCTGACGTCAGGGCCGTGACCGCGCACGACCGTCCCCACCGGGCCGGGCTGCAGTGGGGGTGTGCTCACCGGCCCCGATGGGTGGGCCGTCAGTTGCTGGGGCGGTTCATGTCCGGGATGGTGATCGGCGTGGTCCGCACGTCCTTCCCCTTGTTGAGGAACGCCATGGCGAAGGCCCGGATGAACTGGTCGAGTCCGTAGTAGGCCACCGGCAGGAACGGGATGGTGCCGCGGCGGAAGGCCATGTAGACCGGCCACGCCGTCCTGATGAGCGCCGCGGCGACGTAGTCACGCTTGAGGCCGAGCCAGTCGCCGATGTCGTCGTTCAAGAGGTAGCGCGTGAACTCGTTGAGCAGACCGCGGCTGAGGCCGAAGGTCAGCGAGTTCGGCATGTTGAGCAGCTCCTCGGCCAGCTTCTTGCCCTCCGGGGTGGGGGCCAGAATCGGGGTGAGGACCTGGCGCGACTGCTCCTCGGCGTCCTCCCACGAGGCCGGGATGTACTCGTCGCGTACGCCGAGCTGGCTGAGGGCGACCTGCCACGAGTGGAGGAACGCGCGGTCGTCGTCCTTGTTCTTCAGGAAGCCCCACTCCTTCAGCTTCATGTGGGCGAAGGTGCCCGTGGAGTGGAAGGTCACCAGGATGTCGGCCTGGCTGATCGGAATGGTCTCGTCGGCCACGGCGCGCCAGTGCGGCGACTGGGGGAGGAGGTGGCGTACGGCGGCGTGCACCAGGCGAGTCTTGTTGGCCGTGACGAGGAACTGGCCGCGCGGGGTGAAGCCACCGATCTCCGCCATGTCGTAGCCGAAGGCGAAGGTCTTCGCCGCGCGGTCCTGCATGTCGGCGCCGCCCTTGGACCAGTACACCGACTTGGCCTCACGGGGGATGACGGTGCTCATGATGCCGCCGCCCACCCCGTAGAGGATGAAGAAGTGGGTGTCGAGACGCCGGGAGACGTCTGTCGACCTGGCGAGCAGGGCGGGGTCGGCCCAGGTCGGCAGCCTGGTCTTGCGATGCAACCAGTCGCGCAGGTCT
The DNA here is from genome assembly GCF_006007965.1 of Nocardioides jishulii. NCBI lineage: Bacteria > Bacillati > Actinomycetota > Actinomycetes > Propionibacteriales > Nocardioidaceae > Nocardioides > Nocardioides jishulii. Next base: position 1,616,303 of record NZ_CP040748.1, read on the forward strand.
GCGGGGACGTCGGCAGGGAGGGGGTCGTTGTTGTTGACCCAGCTGAGGAGCGCCTTGTTGGTCCGGGCGGTGTCACCCCGGTCGATGAGGTTGGCCATGAGCTGGTCGATCTCGTCGTCCCACACCCACCGGGGGTCAGCTCCGGTGCCGGCGCCGGCAATCGATCCCGAGGGGGCCCACGACCAGGCGGCGGTGGTGGGGGCGAGCGCTCCCGTCAGGCCGAGGGCGGCGCCGAGGGACAACACGTTTCGTCTGGAGACTGTGGTCATTTGCTTGTCCGCTTTCAGGTGGCCGGACGCCTCGGTGGGCTGTTTGACCGCGACGGGGAACTGCGGTTGTGGTCCGCTCCTGGCATCCACGAGTGATGTGATTCCCCGTTAACATAGCCAGCGGTCATTCCGCTTGACAAGGGGTGCGGCAGATCATTGACTTGCGCCCTCCCGGGCCCTAGCGTCCGAAGCTCGACATGGCGCCCGTCACGTCGCTGCCGAGCCCGCAGGAGCTGGCCATGACCGCTGAGATGACTCCCCCCGCTCCCACCGGCAACGCTGGCCAGCCTGAGGCGGCCCAGGAGCTCTCGCCGCGCGGCGCCTTCGCCGGCCGTCCCTCGTGGGTGACCGAGGAGCGCCTGTCGCAGTGGTCCGGATGGGTGGTCGCAGGCGACGCCGCGGAGGGCGCCCACCAGATGGCCGCGGCCCCCTTCACGCTGGAGCCCACCGCGGTGGTGCCCTGCAGCCAGCGGGGCGACGTCGAGTCAGCCGTGCAACGCGCGCGTTCCGCCCAGCGCTCATGGGCCACGACCTCGTACGCCGACCGGGCTCGGGTCCTGCTGGCCTTCCACGACGCCCTGCTCGCCGAGCAGGACGAGGTCCTCGACCTGATCCAGTGGGAGACCGGCAAGGCCCGCTTCCACGCCTGGCAGGAGGTGGGACAGGTCGTGACGATCGCCCGCCACTACGCCCGCCGCGCCCAGCACTACCTCAAGCCCGCCAAGGTCCGCGGGATGGTGCCCGGGGCCACGGCCGTCAAGGAGGTGCGGGTGCCCAAGGGCGTCGTGGGCATCATCTCGCCCTGGAACTACCCGCTCTACCTCGGCGCCGGCGACGTCCTCCCCGCCCTGATGGCGGGCAACGCCGTGGTGTCCAAGGCTGACTCGCAGACGCCCTTCACGCTCCTGTGGGCGCGCGCCCTGATGGCACGGGCCGGGCTCCCCGACGACGTGTGGCAGGTCGTGACCGGCTCGGGCGGGGAGACGGGCACGGCGCTGGTCGACACGGTCGACTTCGTCGCCTTCACGGGCTCGACCGCCACGGGACGCGAGGTCGCCAGCCGAGCCGCGAGGCGTCTGGTGGCCGCGTCCCTGGAGCTGGGGGGCAAGAACCCCCTCATCGTCCGCCGGGACGCCGACCTTGAGGCAGCGGCCCGGGGCACGGTCACGGCTGCGTTCGCCAACACCGGTCAGATGTGCATCCACGTCGAGCGGGTCTACGTGCACCAGGACGTCTACGAGGCGTTCCGCGACGAGCTCGTCCGGGCCACCGAGGATCTCCGGCTCGGGAGTGCCTACGACTACGGTGCCGACGTCGGGTCACTGACGTCGACCGCCCAGCTGGAGGCCGTGCGCGAGCACGTGCAGGACGCCGTCGACCGCGGCGCGCGAGTGCTCACCGGAGGCGGGCCGCGTCCGGATCTCGGCCCGCTGTTCTTCGCGCCGACGCTCCTCGAGGGGGTGACGCCCCAGATGCGGGTGCACGCCGAGGAGACCTTTGGCCCGGTCCTGTCGCTCTACCCGGTGGTCGACGACGACGAGGCCGTCGCCCTCGCCAACGAGGGGACCTACGGGCTCTCGTCCTCGGTCTGGTCCAAGGACGTCGCAGCGGCTGAGTCCATCGCCCACCGCCTGCGGGCCGGGGCGGTCAACATCAACGACGGCGCGGCAGCCGCCGCCGGCAGCATCGAGGCGGGCATGGGCGGCATGGGCGAGAGCGGTCTCGGGCGCCGCCACGGCGCGGAGGGGATCCGCAAGTACACCGACGCGCAGACCATCGCCCGTCAGCGTTGGTTGCCGCTGGGGCCGCCGAAGGGCAAGCCGGTCGAGGGGTTCGTGCACATGACCAATGCCCAGCTGGGCCTGATGCGGCGGCTGCGCCTGCGCTGAGCGACCAGCACGACGGTGATGGACGACGAGGACGGAGACTCAGATGAGCAGTGGCGTGGTCGCAGGACGGTCGCTCTACGACGAGGACCACGAATACCTGCGCGACACCGTGCGGGCCTTCGTGGCGAAGCACGCCGAACCCAACGCGGAGCGGTGGAGCGCCGAGGGCAAGGTGGATCGCTGGCTCTTCACGGAAGCGGCCCGGGCCGGACTGCTCGGCTTCAACATCCCCGAGGAGTACGGCGGAGGCGGCATCACCGACTTCCGTTTCAACGCGGTGATCGGCGAGGAGTTCTCCCGCAACCCTGTCTCCGACGGACTGGCGTGCGTAGGGCTCTCGAGCGACATCGTCATTCCGTACTTCACCGGCCTCACGAACGACGAGCAGAAGGCGCGCTGGCTTCCCGGTATCGCCGCAGGAGAGCTGGTCGTCGCCGTCGCGATGACCGAGCCCGGTACCGGCAGCGACCTCGCCGGGATCAGCACCTCGGCGATCCGCGAGGGCGACGACTACGTCGTCAACGGGAGCAAGGTCTTCATCTCCAACGGGCAGAACGCCGACCTGGTGGTGACGGCGGTGCGTACCGGTGACCACCCGCACCACGGCCTCAGCCTCATCGTGATCGAGGCCGACCGTCCGGGCTTCACCCACGGACGCAACCTGCAGAAGGTCGGTCTGCACGCCCAGGACACCAGCGAGCTCTTCTTCACCGACGTGCGCGTGCCGGTCGACAACCTGCTGGGCCAGGAGGGTGAGGGGTTCGCGGGCCTCATGCGCAACCTGCCCCAGGAGCGGATCTCGATCGCCGCCAACTCCGTGGCAGCTGCGGAGGGGGTCCTCGAGCGCACGCTCGGCTACGTCAAGGACCGGACGGCGTTCGGTGCGCCCATCGGGTCGTTCCAGAACACCCGGTTCGAGCTGGCCGACATGGTGACCGGGGTGCGGGTGTCACGGGCGTACGTCGACGACCTGCTCGCTCGGCACACCCGCGGCGAGCTGAGCGCTGCCGACGCGGCGGCCGCGAAGTTCTGGTGCACCGAGCAGTACGTCAACGTCGTCAACCGCTGCGTGCAGCTGCACGGCGGCTACGGCTACATGCTCGAGTACCGGATCGCCCACGACTACCTGGACTCCCGCATCTCGACGATCTACGGAGGCACCACCGAGATCATGAAGGAGATCGTGGGGCGCGACCTGGGGTTGTGAGGCGTTCAGGCGTCCTCGGTCTTCTTGCGTCGCAGCCAACCGCCGGCGAAGAGCGCCCAGAGCACCAGCACCGGCTGGAAGAAGAGGCGCACCAGACGGGCACGATCGGTGTCCAGGCCGAAGGCGTCCGTGCCCTCCGCGTACTGGGCGATGTTGCCCGGGAAGATGGCCACGAAGAACGCGGCCAGCAGGGCGCTGAAGAGCCGCTTGTGCCTCGGGAGCGCCACCAGGCCGGCGCCCAGCGCGATCTCGACCACGCCGGAACCGACCACGGTGAGGTCCTCGTCGAGGGGGAACCAGCTCGGCACCTGGGCCTGGAACTCCTCCCGCTGGGTCGTGAGGTGGAGGACGCCAGCGGTCACCATGATCGACCCGAGGGCGACCCGGGCCACGGTGCGGGGGAGTGAGGTCATGGCACGAGAGTACGGACGGCGGCAACTGGTTGGCGGCGTTCCGCATGGTTGACTGCCGACAGACGTGGGTACCCGACCACGTACACGTCCGCCGAGCGCCAGCCGTGGAGAGGCGCGTGGCCAAGCAGGAGGAAAGATGGCCACCCGGAAGAAGGATCCCGGTCCCAGCGTCAAGGACCCCGAGCTCTACGAGGAGCTGCGCGCCGACGGCGCCAGCAAGGAGAAGGCGGCCCGCATCGCCAACGCGGCAGCGAACACCTCCCGCTCGGAGGTCGGCCGCAAGGGTGGCGAGTCGGGGTCGTACGAGGACTGGACGGTCGCCGAGCTGCGTCGCCGGGCGGCCGAGCTCGGCGTCGAAGGGCGCTCGACGATGCGCAAGGACGACCTGGTCGACGCCTTGCGCTCGCACTGACGGCACTAACCGCACTGACCGGACTGACCCGATGACCGCGACACCCACCCGCACCACCACCGCCGGCAGAGAGGTGTGTCATGACCACGCAGGAGCATGACGTGACCAGGGGACGCGCCCCAGCCGCCACCGGGAACGACCGGGTGCGACAGGTGGGGGTGGTCGCCAGCGCGGTGCTGGGCATCGCGGGCGCCTTCTGGGGCTCGGGCGCCTGGGGCGGGGAGCCGGTCGCCGAGGCTGCCGGAGGTGCCCTGTCTGCCGACGCCACGCTCCTGGCCCCCGCCGGCGCGGCGTTCTCGATCTGGTCCGTCATCTATGCCGGCCTCGTGGCCTGGACCGTCTGGCACAGTCTTCCGGGCCAGGCGTCCTCTGCGCTGGCCCGCGCCACTGGTTGGTGGGGCGCGGCCTCCCTGCTGCTCAACGCGCTGTGGCTCCTCACCGTCCAGGCCGGTCTGCTCTGGCTGAGCGTCGTGGTGATCCTGTTGCTGGCACTCGTCCTGGGGCGTCTGCTGACGCTGGTGGACGAGTCCCAGCCGCGGGCGGGTGTCCTGATCACCCAGGTCACCCACGGCCTCTACCTGGGGTGGGTGAGCGTCGCCACCTGCGCCAACATCGCGGCAGTGCTCGTCGACAGCGGCATCGCACCGGGGCGCGGCGTCGGCGAGGTCGTCGCCCTGGTCGTGCTGGCAGCCGTGTGCGGCCTGCTCTGGCTCTACGCGACGTACGTCGGCACCGCGCGCTGGTCCGCCACCGCCGCCGCGGTCTGGGGGTTGGCGTGGATCGCCGCGGGCCGACTGAACGACGCGCCCGACTCCACCGTGGTGGGCGTCGGTGCCATCGGGGCCGCGCTGGTGGGCGTGATCCTCACCGTGCTGGCTGCCCGCAGCAGGGGCGCGTCGCTGGCACGTCGTTGAGGAGTTGTTCTCCGGCGCGTGGGTACAGGGGCACCAGTCCCAGACCCCGACCAAGGAGGACGATGTGACGCGTTTCGGCTACTTCCTGAGCTGCGAGGAGTACGGCCCCCAGGAGCTGGTGGAGCAGGCGGTGGCGGCCGAGGAGGCCGGTTTCGAGGCCTTGTGGATCAGCGACCACTTCCACCCGTGGAACGACGAGCAGGGGGAGAGCCCCTTCGTCTGGTCGGTCATCGGAGCTCTGTCGCACGCCACCGACCTTCCGGTGACGACGGCAGTCACGTGCCCCACCGTGCGCATCCACCCGGCGATCATCGCGCAGGCAGCTGCCACGTCTGCCGCGATGCTGAGGGGCAAGTTCATCCTCGGTGTCGGTAGCGGGGAGGCGCTCAACGAGCACATCCTCGGCGACGCGTGGCCTTCCGCCGACGTACGCCTGGAGATGCTGGAGGAGGCTGTCGAGCTGATCCGTGAGCTCTGGAAGGGCGACTTCGTCACGCACCGGGGGCGTCACTACACCACCGACACCGCGCGGATCTACACGCTTCCGGACGAGCCGCCGGAGATCTGGGTGTCCGGCTTCGGTCCCAAGGCCACGGACCTGGCGGCACGAATCGGAGACGGCTACGTCACCACGACCCCGGACGAGGAGCTGTTGCAGCGGTTCCGGGAGAAGTCAGGTGGCAAGCCGGCGATGATCGGGACGAAGGTGGCCTGGGCGCCCACCGAGGACGAGGGTGCCGACCACGCCCACCGCCTGTGGGGAACCAGCGGCCTGCCCGGTGAGCTCGCCCAGGTCCTGCCCTCGCCCCGACACTTCGAACAGGGAGCCGCGCTGGTGACCAAGGAGCAGACCGCCTCCTCGGTCACCTGCGGTGCGGACGTGGACGCTCACGTCGCCAAGCTCAAGGAATGCGTCGACGCGGGCTTCGAGCAGGTCTACGTGGCCAACATGGGACCGCACTGGCGCGAGATGATCAGCGCCTACGGCGAACACGTGCTCCCGCGGTTGCGTTCCCAAGGATGAGCCCGCGCCCCGGCGGGGGTCAGTGGTCGCCCCGTCGGCGGCGTCGGCTGCCTCGGGTGGCGTCGGGATCGACGTTCTTGCGCTCCGGGTCGTGTTCCTGGCGCTCGGAGCGACTGGCGTCGATGCGCCACACGACGAAGAAGAGCAGGGCCAGCACGACGACGGGGATCATGAACGTGAGCAGTGTCGTAGTCATGGGGAGGCTCTACCCCGTCCCGAGCCGTTCCATGCCTCAGGGTTGAACCCCCGATGAGGGGGTAGACGGAGGACTCACCCACTACTGAGGAGGTCCTTCCATGGGACTGGATGACAAGGCCAAGCACAAGGTCGAGGAAACCGTCGGTCGGGGCAAGGAGGCGACGGGCGCCGCCACGGACAACGACTCCCTGCGCGCCGAGGGCAAGACCGACCAGAACAAGGCGAAGGTGAAGGACAAGGTCACCGACGTCAAGGACAAGGTCGAGAAGAAGATCGACGACCTGGGGTGACCAGGTCCAGGCCGTGCTAGACACGTCGCGTGGACACCACGACGCCGTTGTTCCTCGCGCTCGACCTGACCGGCGTGTTCGCCTTCGCCCTCAACGGGGCGCTGGTGGCGCTGAAGGTGACGCGGATCGACGTGGTCGGAGTGGTCACGCTGGCGATGTTCACGGCGCTGGGCGGGGGCATGGTGCGCGACATCTTGTTGGGCGCCGTGCCCCCCGCCACGTTCGTGGACTGGCGCTACCTGACGGTCGCCGCGGCAGGCGGGGTGGCCGCCTCACTCTTCGCCGGAGGTCTCGAACACCTGGCACGGCCGATCCTCGTCCTGGACGCCGCGGGGCTGAGCCTGTTCGCTGTCACGGGTGCCCTCAAGGGCCTCGACTTCGGGATGGGGGTCGCCCAGGCCACCATCCTGGGAACCATCACTGCCGTGGGCGGCGGCACCCTGCGTGACGTGCTGGTCCGGGAAGTTCCGTCGGTTCTCTCCAGCGGGTTGTACGCCGTGCCCGCGATGCTGGGAGCCCTGATTCTCGCCGGGGGCGTCACGCTGGGGGTTGCGGCGCTTCCAGCAGCGTTGACCGGTGCGATCGTCTGCTTCGTCGTGCGGATGCTCGGCGTTCGCTACAACCTCCATGCGCCGTTGCCGCGCTCCGTACGTCGAGCCGCACGTCGACGCTGAGGTACCTCCCTCTCGCCGGCCGGAGCCCCGGTCTCCCCGGTCGCTCGTGCGGCGCGCGAGGACCGTCCCCCAAAGTGTCGGAGGGCGTCCTTAGCCTTGGTGGCGTGAAGATCCTGCACACGTCCGACTGGCACGTCGGCCGCACGTTCCACCAGCACTCGACCGCCCAGGCGCTCGCGGAGGTGCTCGACGCGCTGGTGGCCGCTGTCGAGGCGCACGACGTCGACGTGGTGGTGGTCGCGGGCGACGTCTTCGACTCCTCCATGCCGTCCGCCCACTCCGTGCAGGAGCTCGACCGCATCCTCGTCGCGCTGAGCCGCACGGGTGCCACCGTCGTGGTGACCAGTGGCAACCACGACTCGCCCGCACGGCTGGGGTCGCGTTCCGTCTTCACCGCCGAGGTGGGCGTCCACGTCCTGACTCGCCCTGAGCGTCTCGCAGACCCGGTGGTCATCGAGGACGAGCACGGGCCCGTACACGTCTACGGGATTCCGTTCCTGGAGCCCACGCTGGTGCGCCACCTCTGGCCCGAGCGCAAGCTGCGTACGCAGGCCGACGTCATGGGCGCCGCGCTGGAGCAGATCCGTGACGACGTCGCGGAGCGAGCTGCCCGGCGTACGGTCGTGGTCGCCCACACCTTCGTCTCCGGCGCCGACGGTGAGTCGTGCGAGTCCGAGCGCGGGATCACTTCCGGAGGGGTCGACCGCGTGCCGGTGCCGAGCTTCGACGGCTTCACCTACGTGGCGCTCGGCCACATCCATGGCCGCAGCACCCTGGCCCCCGCCGTCAGGTACTCAGGTGCTCCGCTGCACCTCTCCTTCTCCGAGCAGGACAAGCCCCGCGGCGCGTGGCTGGTCGAGCTCGGCCCGGAAGGGATGGTGGGGGCCGAGTGGATGGAGCTTCCCGTCCCGCGCGCGCTGGTCACCCTGGAGGGCACCTTGGAGGAGCTCCTCTCGGACCCCGCGCACGCGCAGCACGAAGGCGCCTGGGTGCGGGCCCGACTCACCGACCTCGATCGGCCCGTCGACCCGATGCGTCGCCTGCAGAAACGGTTCCCGGGCTGCGCCATCCTCGAGTTCGCTCCCTCGGTGATCCGCGAGGTGCCGGCGCGTCTCGACCGCGAACGGTTCTCCCGGCTCAGTGACGAGGAGGTCGTCGCCGAGTTCCTCACCCACGTGCGTCAGGGTGAGGCACCCAGTGACTCCGAACGCGACCTCGTGCACGAGGTGCTCGGCGAGATCCGTGCCCAGGAGGCCACGCGATGAGGATCCACAGCATCGAGATGGCCGGGTTCGGCCCCTTCCTGGTGCCGCAGCGGGTGGACTTCGACGCCTTTGCCGACGACGGGATCTTCCTCATCCAGGGCAGGACCGGCGCCGGCAAGTCGAGCATCCTGGACGGTGTCGTCTACGCCCTCTACAACAGCGCCCCGCGCTACCGTTCCGGTGCCGCGACCCAGCTCCGCAGCCACCACTGCTCGGCCGACGACGCCACGTGGGTCCAGCTGGAGTTCAGCACCGACGACTGCCGCTACCGCGTCCGTCGCTCCCCGGAGTACGAACGTCCCCGCAGCCGCGGTGAGGGCACCACGACCGAGCGGCCGACGGCGCACCTGTGGCGCCTGGACGGCGGCGAGTGGATCGCACTGGAGGCGGGCGTACGCCCCGTGGCCCAGGCGTTGGACGAGATCCTGCCGCTCTCCTGCCAGCAGTTCCTGCAGGTCGTCCTGCTCGCCCAGGGTGAGTTCGCTCGTTTCCTGGTAGCCGACAGTGCTGAACGCAAGGCGCTCCTGGGCGCGCTCTTCGACACCAAGCGGTTCGAGACCCTCGACCACCTCCTGCAGGAGCGTGTGTCGCGTCGCCGGGCCGAGATGGAGCGTGCCGCCTCGGCGAACGCCACGCTCGTGGAGGCACTCGCCCTCCACCTGCGGGTCGACGCCCCTGCTGAGCCGGACGAGGAGTGGCTGGCCGGCCTCCACGACATGACCGCCGCGGAGGCGGCCGAGGCCGAGGCCACCCGCGTCGCAGCCCGGCGGCAGATGGAGGAGGTCCGCACCGAGTGGGAGCGGCTGCGCGCCGTGCTGACGCTCCAGGAGCGTCGGGACTCGCTCCGGCGCACCCTCGAGCAGCTGGAGGAGGAGCGGGAGTCGGTCGCACGTTTGCGCGAGGTGTGTGACCGGGCCGTTGCGGCCCAGAACGTGCGCCCTGCCCTGGAGGCGCGCGCGCGTCACGCCACGCGTCTGCGCGAGGCACGGGTGGAGCTGACCAAGGCCGAAGCCAGCTACGAGGAGCTCTGTGGGGCCACCGTCCCCGACGACCTGCCGGGGGTGAGGGATGCATTGGTCGGGGAGGTCGACGCGGCCCGCCGTGCCCTCGAGGCGGAGGCGCGTCTGGCCGCCACGCGGTCGCAGGTGGCCGAGGCCGAGCGTGAGCTGGTCGGACGGCGGGCGGAGGTCGAGGCGATCGACACCGAGCTGGGCGCGCTGCGTCAGGTGCTCGAGCGTGAGGTCACGACCAGCGTCGAGAAGGCCAGCGCCGCGGTGCACGAGCTCGTCGACGAGCTCACCCGTGCTCGTCGCCACGCCACGGCCACGGAGGCCAGTGCTCTGGCCGAGCAGCGGCTGATCGAGGCCGGCGAGTCGCGGACCCGAGCCTCAGCGGCCCTGGACGAGCTTCGTCGGTTGAGCTTCCATCAGTACGCCGGGCGGCTGGCCGAGACCTTGGTGGAGGGTGAGGCGTGCCCGGTGTGCGGAGGCGTGGAGCACCCCTCACCCGCTCCGCGGTCGGGCGCGCCGGTGCAGGACGAGGACGTCGAGCAGGCGGAGCGCGCCTTCGACGAGGCACAGCAGGCCTACGAGGGGGCGAAGGCCGCCCGCGCGGCTGCTCGGGCGACCGAGGAGGCCTACGCAGGCGCCCGCACGGTCGAGGTCCTGTCGGATCGAGTCGAGGAAGCCACCGGCGTCCTGCGTCAGGCGGAGCGCGACGAGCGCGAGCGTCGTGATGCCGCCGATGCAGTGACGAACCTGTCCGAGCGACGCCAGCAGTGCGCCGAAGCCGCCGCAGGCCTGGTCGTGCGCGTGCAGGCGCTGGGCGAGACGATCGACGACCTCGTCCAGCGGGTCGAGTCCGCGCGCTCCGGTTCTGACTCCGTGGCTGATCGCCTCGATGGCCTTCGGGCACATCTCACGGCGCTGGACGCGGTGACGGCGTCGCGCCACGACGAGGCGCGGGCGTACGCCGACCACCTGGCCGCCACCGAGCACCTCGGCGAGGCGGTGGAGCAGCACGGCTTCACCGACGAGCAGGAGTGCCTGGCTGCGGCTCGTCCCGCCGAGGAGATCGAACGGCTCGTTCGGCGCGTGCGCCGCCACGACGAAGCCTGGACCGTGACGACGACCGGGCTGGCCGACGAAGCCCTGGCCGCGCTGCCGGACGTCCTCGTCGACCCAGCTCCCCTCGAGGCTCGCGTGAGGGAGGCTGCGGCCGACCACGACGCTGCCGCAGCGGCTGCCGGAGTGGCGGCACAGCGCCACGAGACCACTGCTGACCTCGTCCGGCGGGTGCGGACCGCGTGGTCGCGCGGGGCAGCCGAGCGGCGCGAGTTCGAGGTCCTGCGCCGTCTTGCCGCCTCCGTCCACGGGGAGCAGCCCAACACCCGTCGGCTGCGACTCGAGAGCTACGTCCTGGCGGTGGAGCTGGAACAGATCGTGCTGGCGGCGAACCGCAGGCTCCAGGTGATGTCCGACGGCCGCTACGCCCTGCTGCTCGACGACCGGGTCGCCACCCGCGGCAACAACTCCGGGCTCGGTGTCAGGGTGCTGGACCACCATACCCAGGAACCGCGTACGCCGGAGTCACTGTCGGGCGGCGAGAAGTTCCTGGCCTCGCTCTCCCTGGCACTGGGCTTGTCGGAGGTGGTCACCAACCGAGCCGGAGGGGTCAGCCTCGACACCCTCTTCATCGACGAAGGGTTCGGGTCGCTCGACGGGGAGACCCTCGACCTGGCCATGCACACGCTCGACTCGTTGCGCGAGCACGGCCGGACCGTCGGGGTGATCAGCCACGTGGAGGTGATGAGGGAACGGATCCCGGCGCAGCTGCACGTGGAGCACGCCCCGGGAGGGTGGAGCACGATCCGCGCGCTGGCCTGAGAGGCGGTTGCACGTCCGCCGACACCCCCGCAGACTCGTGACCTGTCGACGATGGAGTTCCACGATGACGACCGATCTGCCCAGCTCCGATCTGCCCAGCTCTGATCTGCCCAGCCCGGACTCTCGTGCCCCGCGCAGCCCGGCGGACGACGGGCTCGTGGACGCAGCCGTCGACCAGGCACGACGCTGGTTGGCCGGTGCCGGGACCGGGCGCGAGGTGGCCGGCGCCGCGCACCTGGCGCGTCTGCTTCGAGCACCCGGCGGTCTGGGGTTCGCGCTCGGGTTCGTCGACGGGGTGGTGCGCCCGGAGGATCCCGCCGTGGCGGCCAAGGAGCTGCACCGCATCGCGGCGGAGGCTCCTGAGGCGCTGCCGGCCCATCTCCGCGCGGCCGTGCGACTTGGCGGCGCCGTGGGTCCGGCGCTTCCCCAGGTGGTCGTGCCTGCTGCCAGACGGGCGCTGCGCCACCTGGTCCGCCACCTCGTGGTCGACGCCCGCGACCCGGCCCTGGGCCGCTTCCTTGCCACCCACCAAGGGGGAGGGGTGGAGCTCAACCTCAACCTGCTCGGGGAGGCGGTGCTCGGCCGCGCGGAGGCGGGGCGGCGCCTCGACGGCGTACGTCGCCTTCTCTCCCGTCCCGAGGTCTCGCACGCGTCCCTCAAGGTCTCCTCCGTCGTCGGGCCCCACAGCCAGTGGGGCCACGACGACGCCGTGGCCGAGACGGTCCGCCTCCTCGACACGCTGGTGCGTGAGGCGTCGCAGGGCGAGGCGCCCACGACGCTGATGCTCGACATGGAGGAGTTCCGCGACCTCGACCTGACGCTCGACGTGTTCATGCACCTGCTCGACCAGCCGCAGCACCATCAGGTCACGGCAGGCATCGTGCTCCAGGCCTACCTCCCTGACTCCACGGCGGCGCTGACCCGGTTGCAGGACTGGGCCCAGGACCGGGTGGCGAGGGGAGGTGCGCCCGTCCGCGTCCGACTGGTCAAGGGCGCCAACCTGCTCATGGAGCGTGTGGAGGCTGAGCTGCACGGCTGGGCGCCCGCGCCGTGGGCGGAGAAGAGCCAGACCGACGCCCAGTACAAGCGCCTCCTGCACCAGAGCCTCGATCCCGCCTCGACCCCGTCGCTGGGGGTGGGTGTGGCCAGCCACAACCTCTTCGACGTCGCCTACGCCTGGCTGCTGGCTCGCAGCCGCGACGTGGAGCAGGCCATGACGATCGAGATGCTGCGGGGCATGGCGCCGGGCGAGGCCGAAGTCGTGCGGGCGAGCACCGGGCGCCTCCTGCTCTACGTCCCGCTGGTGCACCCCGACGAGTTCGACGTCGCCGTCTCCTACCTCGTGCGGCGCCTGGACGAGGGCGCGAGCCCCGACAACTACCTCTCCCGCGCTCCGCGGCTGCGGGAGGACGAGGACGCCTTCGCCCACGAGGAGGCCCGCTTCCGCCGGGCCGCGGCCGACGCGGACACCCCGGGAGTGGCCACCCGACGCGTCCAGGTCCGGCGCCAGGAGGGGCAGGGGGACACGGCAGCGTCGGCGGGCTCGGGCCGTCTGGCGTTCGCGAACGCCCCGGACACGGACGCGGCGGTCGAGCCGAACCGGCGGTGGGGCGCCGCGCTGCTCGGCCGCGCCGTCGAGTGTGCGGGGCCGGAACGGCTCGCCGACGCGGGTGAGGTGCAGGCGGTGTCGGCGGACGTGCGCCGTGCCGCCCGAGAATGGGCCGGCCTCGGTGCCACGGGCCGGGCCGCGGTCCTGCATCGGGTGGGCGACGAGGTGGAGCGCCGGCGCGGCGAACTGCTCGGGGTGATGGCACAGGAGTGCGGCAAGACGCTCGAGCAGGGCGACCCGGAGGTGTCGGAGACCGTCGACTTCGCGCGCTACTACGCCGGGCGAGCCGAGGCGCTGGAGACGGTGGCCGGGGCGTGTCCGGTACCGGTGGGGCTGACGGTGGTGACCCCACCCTGGAACTTCCCGGTCGCCATCCCCGCTGGAGAGACCCTGTCGGCCCTGGCGACGGGCAGTGGCGTGGTGCTCAAGCCGGCGCCGGAAGCCATGCGGTGTGGGTCGTTGCTGGCCGAGATCGCGTGGTCGGCCGGCGTGCCGCGCGAGGTGCTGCGCTGCGTCGACGTGGACGAGGAGGGAGCCGGACAGGCCCTGGTCGCCGGGGAGGAGGTCGACCGGGTGTTGCTGACCGGCGCGTGGGAGACGGCGCAGCTCTTCAGGTCGTGGCGCAGCGACCTGCCGCTCCTTGCGGAGACGAGCGGAAAGAACGCCGTCGTGGTGACGCCGAGCGCCGACGTCGACCTCGCCGTACGGGACGTGGTCGCCGCCGCCTTCGGCCACGCGGGGCAGAAGTGCTCCGCGACCTCCCTCGTCATCCTGGTGGGGTCGACGGCCCGCAGTGCGCGGTTCCGACGCCAGCTGGTCGACGCGGTCCGCTCGTTGCGCGTCGGCAGTGCCCTCGACCCGGCGTCCCAGATGGGCCCCTTGATCCGCCCGGCCGAGGGCGCGCTCCTCGCCGCCCTGACCCGGCTGGAGCCGGGCGAGCAGTGGTGGGTGGAACCGCAGCGCCTGGATGCCGAGGGGCTGACCTGGACCCCGGGCGTCAAGGCCGGGGTGGCGCCGGGCTCGACCACACACCTGACGGAGTTCTTCGGGCCCGTCCTCGGGGTGATGGTGGCCGCCGACCTGGACGAGGCGCTCGCGCTGCAGAACGCCACCGACTACGGACTCACCGCTGGTCTGCACTCCCTCGACCCCGACGAGGTGGAGCACTGGGCCCCCCACGTCGAGGCGGGCAACCTCTACGTCAACCGCGGGACCACGGGTGCCGTCGTACGGCGCCAGCCCTTCGGGGGGTGGAAGCGGTCGTCGGTCGGCCCCGGCTGGAAGGCGGGAGGCCCACACCGGTTGCACGGTCTCGTCGACTGGCGTGACGCGCCGTCACCACACGGCGGCCCGGTCCCCGAGCACCGGGCCCACGTCGTCCGCGCGGCTGCCGCCACGGGGGCGGACGCCGACGAGGTGGCGTGGCTAGGCAGGGCCGTGGCCAGTGACGTGGCGGCCTGGCGGGTGCTCTCGACCCCGGTGGACCCCTCGGAGCTGCGGGCGGAGAGCAACGTCCTGCGCCACCTCCCGGCGCCCACCTCGCTGCGGTTCGGGCCGGCGACCACGGTGGTGCAGGCGCTACGGGCGTACGCAGCGGCACTCACCGCCGTCGCCGGGACGCCACAGGTCTCGGTCGATCCCGCCGCTGGCGAGCAGGTGCACTCCGCCCTCCTGCGCGTCGGCGGCCACGCGGTCGTCGAGGACGACGGCTCATGGTCGAGGTCGCTGGCGGGCGGGGCGGACCAGGTCCGCGTGGTCGGCACGGACCGGGAGAGCCTGGCCCGGGTGGCGGCCGCGCACCCCGAGGTGACGTTCTTCCAGCAGCCGGTGGTGGAGGCGGGGGAGGTGGAGCTGCTGCCGTTCGTGCGGGAGCAGTCCGTCAGCGTCACTGCCCACCGCTACGGGACACCCGCGGGGTGGGTGCGCTCACTGTCGTGGGTCGCCGACGCTCGGAGTGCACGATGAGCGACCGGACGCCCGAGGCCGGCGGCGTACCCGTGCCGCGTCGCGCGGCGCTCGCCCCCACGCACACCTCACGGGCGGGCGACTCCGGCAGCGCGGTCCGCGCGGCACAGGAGTACCTGCGTCGATTCGGCTACCTGCCCAACCCCGACCTGGCCGCGCAGTACGTCCACTGGCGTCCCGCGGTCAACACCGCACCACGGACGGACGACCACTTCGACGAGCCGATGGAGGAGGCCGTACGCCTCTTCCAACGCGCCTACCGCCTCGACGAGTCGGGCGAGGTGGACGAGGCCACCATCGAGCTGATGGCGAGGCCGCGATGTGGCTTCCCGGACGTCGTGACGAGCCAGGGGTTGGAGCCCTTCGTGGCGCAGGGCAACCGCTGGCCCGGCCCCGTCGTCACCTATCGACACGTCAGCTTCACCCCCGACCTGCTGCAGGCCGACGTGCGGGCGGCGATCCGCGGCGCCTTCGACCGGTGGGCGGCCGTCACCCCGTTGAGCTTCTCCGAGTCGGCGATCGCCGCGACGGTGGCCGACATGGAGATCGGGTTCTTCGCGGGTGACCACGGCGACGGGGCTGGGAACGCCTTCGACGGGTCCGGCGGGGTGCTTGCACACTGCTACTACCCGCCACCCAACGAGGGCCAGCTGGCGGGAGACTGCCACTTCGACGAGGCCGAGGCGTGGAGCGTCGACACACCGCCGTCGGGGACCGACCTGCCGAGCGTCGCGCTGCACGAGCTCGGCCACGGCCTGGGCCTGGCGCACTCCGAGGACCCGGACGCGGTCATGTACGCCTACTACAGCGGGCCACGCCGTGAGCTCGCGCCGGACGACGTGACGGGCATCCAGTCCGTCTACGGGCAGCGGCGCGGCTGAGCCCTCGACGAGGCGGCCTTCTCTGACGCGGGCGCGCACCCCCCCGGGGGACGGGTGGCGGGAGTTCGCCTCGCAGTCAGCCGGACCCCTTCCCGGAATGCCACCCCCGCCCCTAGGGTCGAGCCGACAAGACATCGGGGTCTTCGGAGGCTGGAATGCGCGCTGCACCTGCTCGTGGGAAGGGTGGGCGCACGGCGACGTCCACCGGCTCGTCCCTCACTCGTCCTGCCACCTGGGCCATCGTCACGGTCACCGCTCTGGCCACCGCTGGAGCGAGCGTGGTCGCACCCGTCCGTGCAGGCGCCGCCGACGTCGGCGCGACGCTCCTGCTCAGTGAGTACGTCGAGGGCTCCGGCAACAACAAGGCGCTGGAGCTCCACAACGCCTCCGGGGCCCCCGTCGAGCTCGCGGCCGAGGGCTACGACGTCCAGATCCACTTCAACGGCGCGACGGCACCCGGGGTGACGATCGCCCTGACGGGCACCGTGGCCCCCGGTGACGTGCACGTGCTGGCCCATGCCGAAGCAGCGGCCGAGGTGCTGGCGCAGGCGGACCAGAGGGTCACCGCCAGCCTCTTCAACGGTGACGACGCCGTCGTGGTCCGCCGCGCCGGGGTGGTGGTCGACTCGGTGGGACAGGTGGGGGTCGATCCCGGGACGCAGTGGGGGAGCGGGCTGGTCTCGACGGCTGACAACACCCTGCGTCGCCTCCCGAGCGTGACGGTGGGCGACACGGACCCCACTGACGCCTACGACCCGATCGACGGGTGGGACGGCTTCGCCGTCGACACCTTCGACGGCCTCGGCCGCCACGGCAACGGTGCGGGACCCGACCCGGACCCGGATCCTGAGCCGGAGCCGGGAACCCCCGACCCGACGTGCGGCGCGGCCGCCACCCCGATCGGCACCGTGCAGGGGCCCGGCGACACCACGCCCGTGAGCACCCCGGTCGCGATCGAGGGCGTGGTGGTCGGTGACCACGAAGGGCCCGCCCCCGCCCTGCGCGGCTTCTACCTCCAGGACGCCGGCGACGGCGACCGCGCGACCTCCGACGCCGTCTTCGTCTTCAACGGCAACGACGACCGGGTAGCCCTCGGTGACCGCGTACGCGTGGTGGGCACGCCCGCCGAGTACCAGGGGCAGACCCAGGTGGGCGCGACCACCTCCCTCACGGTCTGCGGCACAGCTCAGGAGGTCGACCCGACCTCGCTGACCTTCCCGACGACGCCCGCCACCCTGGAGTCCCTCGAGGGGATGCTCGTCCGGGTCCCGCAGACCATGAGCGTCACCGAGCACTTCCAGCTGGGTCGCTTCGGCCAGGTCGTGGTCTCCTCCGGTGGGCGGCTCCAGCAGCCCACCGACGTGGTGGCGCCCGGGGAGGAGAGTGCTGCGCTCCAGGCGTCCAACGACGCGCGACGTCTGATCATCGACGACTCCTCCCAGGCCCAGAACCCGGACCCGGTGCCGTGGGGCCGCGCGGGAGAGCCCTTGTCGGCGACCAACACGCTCCGCGGCGGTGACACCGTCACCGCCGCCGTCGGAGTCCTGACCTACACCTGGGGTGGCAACAGCGCGAGCCCCAACGCGTATCGGCTCCGCCCCCTCGGGGCACTCGGGGGTCGGGCCGTGTTCGAGCCGACCAACCGGCGACCGGCCGGACCGCCCGACGTCGGTGGCCGCCTCCGGGTCGCGGGGATGAACGTCCTCAACTACTTCAACACCTTCACGGGCTGCACGCTCGGCGTGGGCGGCGAGACCGATGACTGTCGCGGTGCGGACGATGCCGTCGAGTTCGAGCGTCAGGCGTCCAAGACGGTCGCCGCGCTCGCGGGCATGGACGCCGACGTGGTGGGTCTGGTCGAGATCGAGAACGACGGCTACTCCGCCTCCAGCGCCCTGGCCGACCTCACCGACCGCCTCGAGGCCGTCGAGGGGGCAGGGGAGTGGAGCTGGGTCGACGCCGATGCCGGCACCGGCCAGCTCAACGCCCTGGGCACCGACGCGATCAAGGTCGGACTCATCTACCGCTCCGGGGCCGTCACGCCGGTGGGCAGGACCGCGGTGCTCAACACGGAGTCGTTCGTCACGGGTGGTGACGCCGAGCCCCGCAACCGTCCGGCGATCATGCAGTCGTTCCGCGAGGACGCGACCGGAGCTGTCTTCTCCGTCGTCGTCAACCACCTCAAGAGCAAGGGCTCTGCCTGCGCGGTGCCCGACGCGGGGGATGGCCAGGGGGAGTGCAACCAGGTACGGGTCAACGCTGCCCGGGAGCTGGCTGCCTGGATCGCGACCGACCCGACAGGGGTCGACGACGACGACGTGCTGATCCTCGGTGACCTCAACGCCTACGCCAAGGAGGATCCGGTCCGGGTGCTGGAGGAGGCCGGCTACACCAACCTCGTCGACGAGCGGCTCGGCGAGGGCTCCTACAGCTACGTCTTCGACGGTCAGTGGGGCTCGCTGGACCACGCCCTCGGGACGGCCAGCCTGGACGGACAGGTGACCGGGGCGGCGCCGTGGTGGGTCAACGCCGACGAGCCCTCGGTACTGGACTACAACACGAACTTCAAGTCCCCTGCCCAGGTCGACGCCCTCTACTCACCTGACGAGTTCCGCAACTCCGACCATGACCCGGTCCTCGTGGGCCTGTCGTTGGCCACGCCGCCGTCGGGCGCGGTCCTGGGCGCGGGCTGGGTGGACGCCGTCCCGGGGGGACGTGGCCAGCAGAAGGCGTTCTTCGCCCTCGCGGCGCACCTGCCCCGGGCGGGTGCGGACGCCGGCATCCTGCTGACCCACCGCGACGTGTCTGCCAAGCTCAACCTGGTGGCTGTCGGGGCGGCGCGTGTGCGCGTACGCGAGGGAGGCGGCCTGACCTTCACCGGGAGCGCCCGGGTCAACCAGGTCCCCGGGCACCGCTACGAGTTGACGGTCGTCGACGGGGGTCGCCGGGACCTGCTGCGGCTGCGGGTGTGGGAGCCCGCCGGAAGCACGGTGCTGTACGACAGCAGGCTGCAGAGGGTGCAGGGCACGGTGCAGGTGGAGATCGACTGAGAAGGACCCGCGGCCGTCCGCACGGCGTGGCGTTAAATTGAATGATTCCAGATTAAGTGCTTGAATCAGGCGCATGCCCGCCCCCGCCCCCGCCGACCTGCTCCGCGAGGCGTCACTGCGTGTGACCAAGCCCCGCGTGGCGGTCCTGGAGGCACTCGTGCAGCACCCGCACGCCGACGTCGACGAGATCGTCCACGCCGTCCGTACTGACCTCGGATCTGTCTCGACCCAGGCTGTCTACGACGTGCTCCATGCCCTGACGGACGCCCGTCTGGTACGCCGGATCGAGCCGAAGGGTTCGCCTGCGCGCTTCGAGACCCGTGTCGGCGACAACCACCACCACGTGGTCTGCCGCTCCTGCGGTCGCATCGGCGACGTCGACTGCGCCGTCGGGCACGCGCCGTGCCTGACGGCGTCCGACGACCACGGCTTCTCGATCGACGAGGCCGAGGTCCTCTACTGGGGCACCTGCCCCGACTGCACGAACCGCTGAACCCCCACGAATCCCCATCCCGAGCAACCGGAGGAACCGAGTGTCCGACAAGCCTGACGCCGTAGTTGGCGAGATCAACGAGCCCGAGGTCGGCAAGTGCCCCGTCATGCACGGCCAGCCGCACCCGGCCCAGGGTGACGCCAACAAGACCTGGTGGCCGAACACCCTCAACCTGAAGATCCTGGCGAAGAACACCGACGTCGCCAACCCGCACGACGACGACTTCGAGTACAAGGCCGCCTTCGAGTCCCTCGACCTCGACGCGGTGAAGGCCGACCTCAAGGCCGTCATGACCGACTCGCAGGACTGGTGGCCGGCTGACTTCAACCACTACGGCGGCCTCATGGTCCGCATGGCCTGGCACTCCGCCGGCACCTACCGCTCCGGTGACGGTCGCGGCGGCGCGGGCCACGGACAGCACCGCTTCGCCCCGCAGAACTCCTGGCCCGACAACGGCAACCTCGACAAGGCTCGTCGTCTGCTGTGGCCGGTGAAGAAGAAGTACGGCCAGCAGATCTCGTGGGCCGACCTGATGATCCTCGCCGGCAACGTCGCGCTCGAGGACATGGGCTTCCCGACCTTCGGCTTCGGAGGTGGACGCCCCGACGTCTACGAGCCCGACGCCGACGTCTACTGGGGTCCCGAGACCGAGTGGCTCGGTGACGAGCGCTACTTCGGCGACCGCGACCTGATGGACCCGCTCGCCGCGGTGCAGATGGGCCTCATCTACGTCAACCCTGAGGGCCCCAACGGCAACCCCGACCCGCTGGCCTCGGCCCGGGACATCCGCGAGACCTTCAAGCGCATGGGCATGAACGACGAGGAGACCGTCGCGCTCATCGCCGGTGGTCACACCTTCGGCAAGACCCACGGTGCCGGCGACGCCGCACTGGTCGGCCCCGAGCCCGAGGCCGCCCCGATCGAGGAGCAGGGCCTGGGCTGGAAGTCGGCCCACGCGTCCGGCAAGGGCATCGACGCCATCACCTCGGGCCTGGAGGTCACGTGGACCTACCACCCGACCCGGTGGGACAACGAGTTCTTCCACATCCTCTACGGCTACGAGTGGGAGCTCTTCACCTCGCCGGCCGGCGCCAAGCAGTGGCGTCCGGTGAACGGCGGCGGCTCCGACATGGTTCCCGAGTCGTTCGGCGACGGCAAGCGTGAGCCCCGCATGCTCACCTCCGACCTCGCGCTGCGCGTCGACCCGGCGTACGACGCCATCTCGCGCCGTTTCAAGGACGACCAGCAGGCCTTCACCGAGGCCTTCGCCCGCGCGTGGTTCAAGCTGACCCACCGTGACATGGGCCCCAAGGCGCGCTACCTCGGCCCCGAGGTCCCCGATGAGGACCTCATCTGGCAGGACCCGCTCCCGGCGTACGAGGGCGAGCCGCTGACCGACGCGGACGTCGCCGTCCTGAAGCAGAAGATCGCGGCCACCGGCCTCACGGTCTCCGAGCTCGTGTCGACCGCGTGGGCCTCGGCCGCGACCTTCCGCTCGTCGGACAAGCGCGGCGGTGCCAACGGCGCCCGCATCCGCCTGCAGCCGCAGGCGGACTGGGCGGTCAACAACCCGGGTCGTACGGCCAAGGTGCTCGCGGTGCTGGAGAAGGTCAAGGCTGACTTCGACACCGACGGCAAGCAGGTCTCGCTGGCCGACCTGATCGTCCTCGCTGGCGGCGTGGGCATCGAGCTGGCGGCGCAGGCTGCCGGCACCGACGTGGTCGTCCCGTTCACCCCGGGCCGCACGGACGCCTCCCAGGAGCAGACCGACGTCGAGAACTTCGGGTGGCTGGAGCCGCGCTACGACGGCTTCCGCAACTACCTCGAGAAGAAGTCGAAGGCCGCCACCGAGTACCTCCTGCTCGACCGCGCCAACCTGCTCAGCCTGTCGGCGCCCGAGATGACCGTGCTCGTCGCGGGCCTGCGCGTCCTGGACACCAACTGGGACGGCTCCAGCACCGGGGTCCTCACCCAGCGCCCGGGCCAGCTGACCCAGGACTTCCTGGTCAACCTGCTCGAGCACCAGACCTGGACCGCGACCGACGAGAGCGAGGAGCTCTTCACCTCGTCGAACGGCTGGACCGGTTCGCGCTACGACCTGATCTTCGGCTCCAACTCGGAGCTGCGGTCGTACGCCGAGGTCTACGCGGGCGACGACGCGAAGGAGAAGTTCGTGCGCGACTTCGTCGCCGCCTGGGTCAAGGTCATGGAGCTGGACCGCTTCGACCTGCGCTGACCACGCTGATCGACAGACTGGTCGACAGACTGGTCGACACCGCCCCCTCGTCAGGGGGAGCACTCCGATGGGTCCACCGCCACGGCGGTGGGCCCATCGGCCATTTCGCTGCGTCGTGTGCGAGAAACCAGCCGAATCCTGTGGAATGCGCTTGACCGGTATACGTCAGACATTTAGGATGACGGAGTCGTTGCATCACACGTGAGGAGTGCGCCATGGGCGTCAAGGCTGGTTGGCAGGGTCGTTTCTTCGAGGACTTCGAAGTGGGTGACATCTACCAGCACCCGTTGGGTCGCACCGTGACGGAGTACGACAACACCCAGTTCACGCTGATGACGATGAACACCAACCAGATGCACTTCAACACGGAGTACGCCGCCAAGTCGGAGTTCCAGAAGCCGCTGGTCGTCTCCACCCTGACCGTGGCCATCGCCGTGGGTCAGAGCGTCACCGACCTCACCCAGAACGCGTTCGCCAACCTGGGCTGGGACGACATCAAGATGACCCACCCGGTCTTCGCCGGCGACACGCTCTTCAGCGAGTCGGTCGTGCTCGAGAAGCGTGAGTCGGCCAAGCGCCCCCACGCCGGCATCGTGACCGTCAAGACCCGCACCCTGAACCAGGACGGCGACGAGGTGTGCTCGTTCAAGCGCATGTTCTACGTCTACAAGAAGGGCGCCCAGCAGCTCGAGGGGCTCTTCCCCGAGGGCAAGCGCTCCCTGCTCGCCGGCACTGACCTGAGCGAGGACTGACCTGATGCGCATCACCTTCGCCCCTTGGGGTGAGACCCTGGCCGAGCTGGCCGACGCCGGCCGCCGCGCCGAGGAGGCCGGGGCCGAGGTCATCTGGCTCCAGGAGCTCCACCGCAGCGCGTCCATCAGCGCCGCCGCGGTCATCCAGGCCACCAGCACTGCCCAGGTCGGCACTGCCATCCAGCTGGCCTTCACCCGCAGCCCGATGGTCACCGCCCTGGAGGCCATGGACCTCGACGAACTGGCCGACGGCCGCTTCGTGCTCGGTCTGGGCACCGGCGTCCAGCGCCTCAACGAGGACTGGCACAACGCCCGCTGGGGCAAGCCGGTCGGCCACATGCGTGAGGTCGTGCGCAACGTCCGTCACTTCACGGCCAACGCCACCTCGGGGGCCGAGATGGCGCTCGAGGGTGAGTACGAGCCGATGCGCATCCGCGGCTACGAGCGTCCCTACCCGGTGCGTCGTACCGAGATTCCCGTCTACCTCGCGGCCATGGGCCCGGCGATGACCCGCCTGGCCGGGCGCATCGGTGACGGATGGATCAGCCACGAGCTCTGCTCGCCCACCTACCTGGCCGAGCGCACGCTGCCCGAGATCCAGGCTGGCGTCGACGCTGTCGAAGGGCGCCAGCGCTCCGACATCGAGCTCGTCGTCTCCGCCTGCTGCTCCGTCGACTCCGACCTCAAGGCCGCGGTCGACCGCGTCCGCCCGCACGTCGGCTTCTACGCCAGCGTGCGCACCTACGCCGACTTCTTCGAGTTCCACGGGCTCGCCGAGGACCAGCAGCGCGTCATCGACGCCTTCCGCGCAGGCACGGGAGCCGACTACCTGGGCGACGAGGTCAGTACCGCCATGGTCGACGCCATCACCCTCAACGGCGACCGCGACCGCGTCATGGAGCAGCTCTCCGCGTACGAAGGCCTCGCCGACGCCGTGAAGCTCTCCGCCCCCACCCACGGCCTGACCCCGGCAGAGATCCGGCAAGGCCAGGACGAGGTCATCGGCCTCATCCAGACGATCACCGGAGGACGCAAGTGACCACCGCACAGGCTCGCCCCAAGCCGCTCGAGGGCATCCGCATCATCTCGCTGGAGCAGTACGGCGCCGGTCCCTTCGGGTCGGTGCACCTGGCCGACCTCGGCGCCGAGGTCATCAAGATCGAGGACCCCTCCGTCGGCGGCGACGTCGGCCGCTACGTCCCGCCGTACTTCGAGGAGGAGGACTCGCTCTTCTTCGAGACCTTCAACCGCAACAAGAAGTCGATCAGCATCGACATCAAGACCGAGGCCGGCCGCGCCGTCTTCGAGGACCTGGTCCGCAACGCCGACGCCGTCTACTCCAACCTGCGCGGCGACGTGCCGGTCAAGATCGGCATCACCTACGACCAGCTCAAGCACATCAACCCCGCGATCGTGTGCTGCTCCCTGACCGGCTTCGGCATGACCGGACCGCGCATGAAGGAGCCCGGCTACGACTACGTGCTGCAGGGTCTGGCCGGCTGGATGGAGCTCACGGGCGAGCCCGACGGCCCGCCGACCAAGTCCGGCCTCTCCCTGGTCGACTTCTCCGGTGGCTACGTCGCCGCGCTCTCCCTGCTCGCCGGCCTGAACGCCGCGAAGCGCGACGGCATCGGCATGGACTGCGACGTCTCGCTCTACGACACCGCCATGGCGATGCTGACCTACCCGGCCACCTGGCACCTGAACGCCGGCTACCAGCCGCGACGCATCTCGCACTCCGCGCACCCCTCGCTGGTGCCCTTCCAGGCCTTCGAGGCCTCCGACGGCTGGTTCGTCGTCGGATGTGCGAAGGAGAAGTTCTGGGTGCGTCTCGCCGAGGTCATCGGCCACCCGGAGTGGGCCCAGCCCGGCTCCAAGTACGCCACGTTCTCGCTGCGTGACCAGAACCGCGACGAGCTCACCGCCGAGCTCGAGGCGATCTTCCGCACCAACACGGTCGACCACTGGCTCGGCCAGTGCTACCCGGCGCAGATCCCGTGCGGGCCGATCAACGACGTCGAGGCCGCGCTGAAGGACGAGCACCTCTCGGCTCGCCACATGCTGGTCGAGACCGACCACCCGCGCTACGGCACGGTGACCCAGCTGGCCTCCCCGGTCCGCGTCGGGTCGGAGCTGCCGTCGTACGTCCGTGCGCCGCAGCGCAACGAGCACTTCTCCGAGGTGCTCACCGAGGTGGCGGGCTACGACGAGGCGCGCATCGCCGAGCTCAAGGCCGCCGGTGCCTTCGGGGCGGACGCACGCTGATGATTGCCCGCCAGCTCGCTGCCTGGATCGTCGGTGAGGTGAGCGTGCCCGCCGCCGTGGAGCACGCGGCCCTGCGCCACCTGCTCGACGGCTTGGGCAACGCCGTGGCCGGGGCCAGGTCCGGCGCGGCAACGCCTGCCGTGACCGTCGCGCTCGGCCTGGGCGGACCGTCGGAGGCCACGGTCCTCGGCACCAGCGACAAGATCTCCGCGGTGGCCGCCGGACTGGCCAACGGGACGCTCGTGCACGCCCTCGACTTCGACGACACGCACGCCGGAGGACTGGTGCACGCGACGTCGGTCGTCCTGCCCGCCGCCTTCGCGGTCGGCGAGCAGGTCGGCGCCACCGGGCGCCAGGTCCTGGACGCAGCCGTGGTCGGCTACGAGGTGGCCTGCCGGGTCGCTGCCGCGGCCCCCAACGGGTTCCACTCCGGTGGACTGCACGCGACGATGGTCGCCGGGGTCTTCTCCTCGGCCGCCGTGGCGGCGCGCCTGATGCGCCTGGACGTCGAGACCACCGTGAACGCCCTCGGCCTCGCCGGGAGCCAGGCCGGTGGACTGCTCGCCTTCCTCGCCACCGGCGCCAGCACCAAGCAGCTCCACCCGGGATTCGCCTCGCAGGCCGGAATCCAGGCCGCACGCCTCGCGCAGGCCGGGGCCACGGGGCCGGAGACAGTCTTCGACGGTCCGCACGGCGTGTACGAGGCCCTTGCTCCGGCGGCCCTCGCCAAGGGCATCGTGGACCGCGAGGTCCTGACCCGCGGGCTGGGCAGCTCGGACGCCGCCGACTGGGAGACCACCCGGATCGGCATCAAGCCCTGGCCCACCTGCCAGCTCGCCCATGTCACCATGGCGGCCGCCCAGGTGGCCCTGGCCGAGGCCGGCGTGGGCGTTGACCAGGTCCGGGCGCTCCACGCGAAGGTCCACCCCGACTCTGCCGCCGTGGTCTGCGCCACCGACCGTGACCTGACCCGCCCGGCGAGTGGGTACGCCGCGAAGTTCTCCCTCCCGTGGAGCGTGGCGGCGATCCTCGTCGACGGCCACGTGGGCGTCGAGACGTACACCCCGAGCCAGCTGGCACGCAACGAGATCGCCGAGCTGGCTGCCAAGGTCTCCTTCGACGTCGTCGACCCCGGCGTCGTGGCCGCCGACGCGCCCGGTGACGTCGTGCTCACGCTCGCCGACGGACGCCAGGTCGCCGGTCACCTCGACCGCAGCCCCGGTGGCGGCTCCAACCCGCTCTCGGACGAGGGCCTGTTCACCAAGTTCTCCGGCAACGTCGGCCCGCTGGCCGACGACCTCGGTGCGGCCCTGCGTGCGCTGCCCGAGGCCGCTGACCTCACACTCATCCTGACGCTCGCCGCCCAGGCGGCCGCCGACTCTCCCCAGGAGGCCCTCGCATGACCCTCAACGCCATCAAGCCCGCCGAGTTCCCGTGGTTCCCCTACGAGGGCTTCACCTTCTGCCTCGGTCTCACCGAGGGTGACCACGCCTGGACCTCAGGCCACACCTCGGCCCGTCAGGACGAGGCCCTGGGCAAGATGACCGTCAACGGCACGATGACCGAGCAGGCGGAGATCGCCTACGCCAAGACTCTCGCCATCCTCGAGGCCGCCGGGTTCAGCGCCGACGACGTCACCCGCGTCACGGAGAACGTGACCAGGGCGGGGATGCACGCCTACGAGGAGCAGGCAGCCGTGCGCCGCCGCATCTACGGCGACCGTCCGACGGTCCGCACCGTCGCGGTGGAGCGCCTCGTCCGCCGCAACGCCTGGCTCGAGGTCGAGCTGCACGCCACCAAGGGTGGCGGCAAGACCCTGGTCGCGACCTCGTCGGAGCCGCAGGCCGGCACGTTCCGCCCCTCCGCGATCACCGAGGGTGCGCACGGCGTCGTCTACCTGCCCACCGTCGTGCCGATCGACGAGAACGGTGAGGTCGTCTTCCCCGGTGACTTCGTCGCGCAGTACCGCTACATCCTCGAGAAGGCGGGCGAGATGCTGGAGTCGGTGGGCCTGACGTTGGGCCACGCCGTCACCACGTTCGACTACTCGACTCCGGAGACGCGCGACGTCTACCGCAAGACGCACTGGGTCCGCAAGGAGCTCCTGGGCCAGAACAAGAACGGCGTCTTTCCCGGCGCCGGCGGCATCCTGATGAGCGAGCTCCACGCCCCCGGCGTGATGGTCGCCATGGACGTCACCGCCTCGCGCCACGAGCTCGAGCTCGTCAACCCGGGCTGGAGCCGTTACGACACGCTCACCTACGCCCCGGGCATCAAGGCTGGTCGCATGCTCTTCATGTCCGGCTTCGCCTCGCTCGACATGGAGTCGCAGCAGGCGCTGCACGACGGCGACCTCGGCAAGCAGGCCGAAGTGACCTTCGGCGCGATCCTGCACCTGCTGGAGTCGGAGGGCCTCACCGCCGCCGACCTGCTCGAGACCACGGAGTACTGCGTCGAGTCCTACGTGGGCGACTACAAGGCCGTGGCCGAGGTGCGCGAGCGCCTGCTGTGCGCTCCTTGGCCCGCCTCCACCGGCGCCCTGTGCCACTCGCTGCTGCGCCCGGAGTTCGGCCTGGAGGTCTTCCCGACCGCGCTCTACCCCGAGGACCACCCGCGCATCACCGGCGCCACCGAGGCCTGAGGAGCACCGATGAGCCTGCTCACCCCCGAGATTGCCGCACTGGAGGGCACGAAGCGCGTCTACACCGCGCCCGAGCCCTTCGGGGGCGCGGCCGGTCGCTACTTCGGCCTGGCCGTCGGCGACCACAACCCGCTCTACTCCGACCCCGCGTACGCCCGCGCCCAGGGCCTGGCGGACGTCACCGCCCCGTTGACGCTGATCACGGAGACCAACCAGTACGCCGCCCTCCCGATGGACGAGGAAGGCTACGCCGGCCACACGTGGGGCCTGAACGTGCCGAACACGCGCCAGGTGCGCGGCGGCAACTCCTACACCTTCCACCGTCGCCTCCGGCCCACCGACGTGGTGACCGCGACCTGGTCGATCGACAAGGTCTCGACCAAGGTCAACAAGGCCGGTGCTGAGATGCTGCTGGTGAACTCCAGCGCCACCTACACCAACCAGGACGGTGAGGTGCTGGCGGAGAACGCGGAGACCATCATTTTTGTCGAGCTGGCCCCCGCCCCGAAGGAGGCACAGGCATGACCTGGACCGACGCGTACCCGACGGAGTTCGTCGACCACGCCTCCATCGCCGTCGGCGACACCGTGCCGCAGCTGGAGCGCACCATCACGCTGACCGACATGGTGGCCTACGCGGGCGCCACGTGGGACTGGCACAAGCTCCACTACGACATGGACTACGTCGCCGAGAAGAAGCTGCCCGGCCCGATCGTCGACGGCCAGGTCTACGGTGCCCTGCTGGTCGAGATGCTCCAGGACTGGCTCGGCCCGCAGTCCTTCGTGCACAAGCTCGACTTCGCCTTCCGCAACCTGGTCTTCGCCGGCGAGACGCTGCGCTGCTCGGGCGAGGTCACCGAGGTGGCTGAGGACCGGATCACCGTCTCCATGCAGGTGGTCGTGGTCGACGCCGAGGGCAACGACGGGCGAGCGGCGGCAGCTCCCTGCAGCGCCGTGGTCCTGCTCGGCACCCCTGACGGTCCGGGAGCCAGCGCATGAGCACCGGCGTCGCGATCGTCGGCGCCGCCGAGTGCGACCTCGGGGTGACCGAGAAGTCCATCCTGACGCTGCAGACCCAAGCCGTCACCCGTGCCCTGGCTGACGCCGGCCTCACGCTGGCCGACGTCGACGGCATCGCGACCAACAACATCTCGCGGTTCTCCGCCACCCAGCTGGCCGACTACCTGGGCGTCGTGCCGACGTGGACGGAGTCGACCTTCGCCGGTGGCTCCGCCTTCGAGATGTACGTCGCGCGCGCCGTCCAGGCGATCGAGGCCGGACAGGCGTCGGTCGTCGTGATCTCGTTCGCGTCCAACCAGCGTTCGGCGAGGTCGCGCAAGATGGGCGGCGTCCACGAGGCGTGGATCCCCGAGGCGCAGTTCGAAGAGCCCTACGACATGCTCTACCCGCTGTCGTACTACGCGATGGCCGCGCAGAGCTACATGCACCGTTACGGCGGGACGCACGAGCAGCTCGCCGAGATCGCGGTGGCGGCCCGGGAGTGGGCCCTGCTCAACCCGAAGGCGTTCCGCCACGGCAAGGGGTCGCTGACGGCCGCGGACATCACCGGGTCGACGCCGGTCTCCTCCCCGTTGACGGTGGGGGACTGCTGCCTGGTCACCGACGGCGGCGGCGCCATCGTCCTGACCTCGTTGGAGCGCGCTCGCAGCCTCAAGCAGAAGCCGGTCCAGGTGCTCGGCTACGGGGAGCGCACCACGAACACCTCGTTCACTGCCGTCGCCGACCTCTCGGTGCCCGGTGCCCGTGGTGCGGCGAAGGACGCCTTCGCCCGGGCTGGCATCACGATCGCCGACGTCGACGTCACCGAGGTCTACGACTCGTTCACCATCACCGCCGCCCTGAGCCTGGAGGCGCTGGGCCACTGCGGTGAGGGGGAGGCTCTGGAGTTCATCCAGGACGGTCGACTTCGCCCCGGGGGAGCCCTGCCGTTCAACACCAACGGCGGGGGACTGTCGTACTGCCACCCCGGTCAGTACGGGATCCTCCTGCTCATCGAGGCGGTCCGTCAGCTGCGCGGCGAGTGCGGCGAACGGCAGGTCGCCGACGCCGAGGTCGCCGTGGCCCATGGCACCGGCGGGATCCTCTCCACCCACGCCACCGTCGTCCTGGGAGCTGACCGATGACCGATCACACTGCCCCCTGGGTGCCCGGGACCGTGCCGCCTGCCGACGAGGTCTCGGCCGCGTTCTGGGACGCCACGCGCGAGCACCGCTACACCGTGCAGACGTGCTCGGCGTGCCAGCACGTGCAGTACCCACCGAAGGCGCTCTGCACGGGCTGCATGTCGATGGACCACCTCACCCAGGTGGCCTCCACCGGAGCTGGCACGGTGGACACCTTCACCGTCGTCCACCGCGCTCCGCGCCCTGACCTCGAGGTTCCCTACACGGTTGCCCGCGTACGCCTGACCGAGGGCCCCGTCGTCCTCACCCGGCTGGAGCCCGCCGTGCCGGGTGAGTCCGGCTGGACGATCGGAGACGAGGTCGTCCTCGACTGGGCCGACCTGCCCGACGGTCGCGCCCTCCCGTTCCACCGCCGGGCCTGAGGCCCGGCACCACCGACCCCACGCCGCGTCCCGCGGCCCGCACCCCCAGGAGCCACACGTGGACTTCACGTTCAACGAGGACCAGCGCGAGTTCAAGGCGCTGCTCCGCCAGTTCGTCGACAACGAGATCAAGCCGGTCGCCCGTGAGTGGGAGCAGGCAGGGCGGTACCCGACCGAGATCGTCGAGGGCATGAAGGAGATGGGCCTCTTCGGCATCACCGTGCCCGAGGAGTACGGCGGCCTCGACCTCGACCCGGTCTCCTTCGGACTCGTCTTCGAGGAGATCGCTCGCGGCTGGATGGGAATCGCCGGCATCCTCGGCTCGCACTCCCTGGCGTGCCGTCTCATCGCCATGCACGGCACCGAGGAGCAGAAGAGCAAGTACCTGCCCGACCTCGCCACCGGCAAGCGTCGTACCGGCATCGGTCTCACCGAGCCTGACGCCGGCACCGACCTCCAGGGCATCCGCACCACGGCCCGCCTGGAGGGCGAGGGCGACGACGCGTACTACGTCGTCAACGGCTCCAAGATGTGGATCACCAACGCCCGCTACGCCGACCCGCTGCCGGTCCTGGTCAAGACCGACCCGTCGGCCTCGCCGGCCCACAAGGGCATGTCCGTCCTCCTGATCGAGGCAGGCACCCCGGGCTTCGAGGTCACCAAGGACATCCCGAAGCTCGGCTACAAGGGCACCGAGTCCTGCGAGATCCTCCTCGACAACGTCAAGGTGCCGGTGAGCCAGCTCGTCGGCGGCATCGAGGGCAAGGGCATGCAGCAGGTGCTCTCCGCCCTGGAGTGGGGCCGCGTCAACATCGCTGCGCGCTCGGTGGGCATCGCCCAGCGCGCCTACGAGGAGGCGTTGGCCTACTCCCAGGAGCGCAAGGCGTTCGGCAAGGCCATCTCGGAGTTCCAGCTCGTGGCCGCCAAGATCGGCGAGCTCGGCACCCAGGTCCAGGCCGCGCGCCTGATGGCCTACTGGGCCGCGGACGCCGTCAAGAACGGTCGCGCCGACGGTGCCACCGGCATGGCCAAGATCTTCTGCTCCGAGGTGGCGCTCCAGGCCTCGATCGACTCGCTCAAGGTGCACGGCGGCTACGGCTACTCGACCGAGTTCGAGGTCGAGCGCCTCTACCGTGACTCCATCCTGATGAGCATCGGTGAGGGCACCAACGACATCCTCCGCACCGTGGTGGCCAAGTCCCTGCTCAAGGGCGAGACGAAGGTCGGCTGATGCTCTCTCGTTCCGCGCTGTACGTCCCCGGTGACGCCCCGGACAAGCTCCGCAAGGCCCTCGACCGTGGTGCCGACGAGCTGATCGTCGACCTCGAGGACGCGGTGGCGCCTGCCAACAAGGCGCTGGCCCGCGACGTGGTCTTCGCCTGGCTCGACGGCATCGAGAAGACCGACGTCAAGATCTGGGTCCGGATCAACCCCGGAGCCGACCGGTTCCTCGACGTCGACGCGATTGCCGAGTGCGAGGAGCTGGAGGGGTTCGTCGTCGCGAAGACCGAGACGGCCGCCGAGCTCGTGGAGCTCGACGCTCGTCTGACGGAGCTCGGCTCCGCGGCCAAGGTGGTGCCCCTGCTGGAGTCGGCCGGTGCGGTGCTCGCCGCCCGCGAGATCGCCGCCGCTCCGCGCGTCGAGCGTCTGCAGATCGGTGAGGCAGACCTCCGTGCCGACGTGGGGATCGAGCCCGGGGTCGACGAGCGCGAGCTGCTCTTCTCACGGTCGTACGTCGTCTTCGCTTCGTCCGCGGCCGGGATCCAGCCGCCGATCGCACCGGTCTCGACCGAGTTCCGCGACCTCGACGCCTACCGTGCCTCGACCGAGGCGCTGGCCCGGATGGGCTTCGTCGGACGCGCCTGCATCCACCCGGCGCAGGCAGCGGTCGCCAACGAGGTCTTCACGCCGTCGGAGGAAAAGGTGGCGTGGGCCCGCGAGGTGCTCGACGCGCTCGAGGCCGCTGAGCAGTCGGGCTCCGGCGTCGCGGTCGACTCCCGCGGTCGGATGCTGGACGAGGCCGTGGCGCGCCAGGCCCGCCTGGTGCTGGCCAGGGTGCGCTGACACAGTCTTCACCACGACTCCCCGGGTGCCGCACGGCGCCCGGGGAGCGGTGCATTTCTCCTCCCGGGCCTGGCCCGGTGACCACCTGACGCACCGTGACGCCCGCGGGAAAAGGCGGGTGTCTCAGGTCACAGGAACCCGGCCAAAAGGCTCCAGCGCGACGGACAAATCATATATCGTCGCCACGTCGTCAGATTTTCTGACGTGCACAGCCTCGTCGTTCCGGGAGTCAGCCCCCGGGTCGACGCTGACAGGAGGATTCAATGCGTTTCAAGAAGTTTCTGGGTGTCGCCGCCACCGGCGCACTCGTCGCGGGCTCCGTGGCGGCCATGGCCGCCCCCGCCCAGGCCGCAACCACGTCCGCCAGCCTTGCCGGTTCCTACGAGTGTTCCGGCAAGTACTCGAGCTTCTCCTTCACCTCGAGCTACACCCCCGGACTTGAGCTGAGCGTTGACGGCACCAAGGCCAGCGCGACGTCCTCGAACATGGGCGCGCTGATCTACAACGGTGCCCCGCTCGGCATGGGCTTCCAGATCCGTGGTGCCGACGTCACCGTCGACACCACGATCAACGGTGCGAGCGTCCAGCTCACTGGTTCCCACGACCTGACCACGCTGACGAGCGCCGAGTTCACCGTGCCTGCGCTCTCGGCTGCGTCCACCGTTGATGACCTGAAGACCGCGCAGATCGCCGGTGTCTCCGCCACGATCGACGTCTTCGTTCCCTTCAGTGGCACGACGGTGCCCGTCGCTATGACGTGCACGGGCACCTCCACCTTGTGGGAGGCACCCGCTGGCCCCTCGATTCCCGAGGGCCACACCGCCTTCGACTGCACCGGTGACTTCGGACCCATGGTCTACACCACGGAGCTCAAGCCCACCGTCAAGCGCGACGGCAAGAACGTCACGATCGCCCTGCAGCCGAACGACCTGGCTGGCATCGTCCCGGTGCCGGTCACCACCAACATGGCTGTGACCATGGGGCTGACCGTCAACGGTGTCGCCGTTGACGCCACCGGCACCGCGGCGACCACGATCGTCCCGAGCACGCCGATCAAGCTGCCCGCTGTGAGCGCCGCGGTCGCCACCACGGCCACGAAGATCGACATCAAGGTCACCTCGATGAAGATCGACGTGCCCTCCTTCAAGATGACGTTCCCGTGCACCTTGGCCGAGCCCGCTGACGCCGGTTCCCACACCGTCGACCCGGCTCCGGTCGTCGTCAAGGCTGCCGCCACCAAGTCGGTGACCAAGGCCACGTACAAGAAGAAGGCCAAGAAGGCCGTCATCAAGACCACGGTGAAGGCCGGCAAGAAGAACGCCACCGGCAAGGTGACGATCGTCGTCAAGAAGGGCAAGAAGGTCGTCGCCAAGAAGACCATCACCCTGAAGAAGGGCCAGGCGACCCTGGTCCTGAAGAAGGGCAAGCTCAAGAAGAAGGGCGTCTACACCGTGAAGGCCAACTTTGTGGGCAACAAGTCCTTCAAGAAGTCGGGCGCCAAGAAGGTCACCTTCCGCGTCAAGTGACCAACGTTCAACACCATCGACGCCCCATCGCGAGAGCGATGAGCTGATGGCACGGCGGGTCCCCGGAGCACTGCTCCGGGGGCCCGTTGCGTGCGTGGGCAGAGTTGCCCGGTGTCGAGGCGCGACCGGGCGGGCGCGACCGATAGCATTCACGAGAAGTCGTCCCTCTTCCAAGGAGTCCCCGTGTCCGACATCAAGGTCGTCCGAGTCCACGCCGATGAGCGCGAGGAACGGACCACCGCCACGGGCACCAAGGCCTGGGAGCTGTTCACCGACGCCGGTGACGTCATCGCCGCCCGCGTCAACGGTGAGCTCAAGGACCTCTCGTACGTCCTCGTCGACGGCGACGTCGTGGAGGCCGTCGAGATGGCCTCCGCCGACGGGCGTGACATCCTGCGCCACTCCACCGCCCACGTGCTCGCCCAGGCCGTGCAGCAGCTGTGGCCCGAGGCCAAGCTCGGGATCGGTCCGCCGATCAAGGACGGCTTCTACTACGACTTCGACGTCGAGACCCCCTTCGTCCCCGAGGACCTGGTCAAGCTCGAGTCCGCGATGCGCAAGATCATCAAGGAGAACCAGCGCTTCGAACGCCGCGTCACCACCGACGCCGACGCGTTGGCCGAGCTGGCCGACGAGCCCTACAAGGTCGAGCTGATCGGCCTCAAGGGAGCGGGCGCCGAGGCTGCGTCGATGGGCGAGGGCGCCTCCGCCGAGGTCGGTGCCGGCGAGCTCACCATCTACGACAACGTCAACCGCAAGGGTGAGGTGGCCTGGTCCGACCTCTGCCGCGGGCCCCACCTGCCGACCACGAAGCGCATCCCCGCCTTCAAGCTGATGCGCACGGCATCGGCCTACTGGCGCGGCGACGAGAAGAACAAGCAGCTCCAGCGCATCTACGGCACCGCCTGGGAGTCCAAGGAGGCCTTGGAGGACCACCTGCACCGCCTCGAGGAGGCCGAGCGCCGCGACCACCGCAAGCTGGGCCGTGAGCTGGACCTCTTCTCCTTCCCCGACGAGCTGGGCTCCGGCCTGCCGGTCTTCCACCCCAAGGGCGGCGTCCTGAAGCGGGTGATGGAGGACTACGTCCGCCAGCGCCACATCGAGGAGGGCTTCGACTACGTCGGCACCCCGCACATCTCGAAGGACGGGCTCTTCCACACCTCCGGCCACCTGCCGCACTACGCCGAGACGATGTTCCCGCCCATGGAGTTCGAGGGATCGAACTACCAGCTCAAGGCGATGAACTGCCCCATGCACAACCTGATCTACCGCAGCCGCGGGCGTTCGTACCGCGAGCTTCCGCTGCGACTCTTCGAGTTCGGCTCGGTCTACCGCTACGAGAAGTCGGGCGTGATCCACGGTCTGACCCGCGTACGCGGCTTCGCCCAGGACGACTCGCACTCGTACTGCACCCCGGAGCAGGCTCCGGAGGAGGTCAAGCACCTGCTCGACTTCATGCTCAGCGTGCTGCGCGACTTCGGCCTCGACGACTTCTACCTCGAGCTCTCCACCCGCGACCCCGAGAGCGACAAGTTCATCGGCTCCGAGGAGCAGTGGGCGATCGCCACCCAGGTCCTCGAGGACGTGGCGAAGGAGTCCGGCCTCGACCTCGTGCCCGACCCGGGCGGTGCCGCGTTCTACGGTCCGAAGATCTCCGTCCAGGCCAAGGACGCCATCGGGCGTACGTGGCAGATGGGCACCGTGCAGTACGACTTCAACCAGCCCGCGCGCTTCGAGCTCGCCTACCAGGCCGCTGACGGGAGCCGTCAGGAGCCGGTGATGATCCACTCGGCCAAGTTCGGCTCGATCGAGCGGTTCATCGGCGTGCTCGTCGAGCACTACGCCGGCGTCTTCCCGCCGTGGCTCGCGCCCGTCCAGGTCGTCGGCATCCCGATCGCCGAGCGCCACGACGACTACCTCAAGGGGATCGTGGCCCAGCTCAAGGCTGCTGGGCTGCGCGCCGAGGTGGACCTCTCCGACGACCGGATGCAGAAGAAGATCCGCAACGCCCAGCTGCAGAAGGTGCCCTTCATGGTCATCGCCGGAGACGCCGACGTGGAGGCGGGCGCGGTCTCCTTCCGCTACCGCGACGGTCGTCAGGACAACGGCGTGCCGGTGGCCGAGGCCATCGAACGCATCAAGGCGGCGGTCGACAGCCGGGAGCAGGTCTGAGCCATGGAGCAGCAGGGGATCGGTGAGGCCGACGGCCTCCAGCGGTTGTGGACGCCCTACCGCATGGCCTACATCCGCAAGGAGGCGGCCGCGAAGGCCGAGGGCACCCAGGAGTGTCCCTTCTGCACGATCCCTGACGGGGATGACCGCGAGGGGTTGATCATCGCCCGGGGGGAGCACTGCTACGCCGTGCTCAACCTGCACCCCTACAACCCCGGCCACCTCATGGTCATCCCGTTCCGCCACGTGGCGGAGCTGGAGGACCTGACGCCCCAGGAGTCGGCCGAGCTGATGAGCATGACCCAGTCGGCGGTGCGTGCGGTCAAGACCGTGAGCCAGCCGCGCGGTCTCAACATCGGGCTCAACCTCGGCTCTGCGGCGGGTGGCTCCCTGGCCTCGCACCTGCACCAGCACGTCGTCCCGCGGTGGGTGGGCGACGCCAACTTCATCACCGTCACCGGCAACACGAAGGTGATCCCCGCACTCCTCGCCGACACCCGCGACATGTTGGCCGAGGCCTGGCAGTGAGTCCCGGCCAGGATCCCGACGCTGCACTGGCGCGGGAACTGGTCGAGGGAGCGGCGCGACTGGCCGGGTCGTACTTCCGCCAGGGGGTCTCCGCCCGCGCCAAGTCCAACCCCACCGACCTGGTGACGGTCGCGGACGCGGAGGCGGAGGCGTACGTCGTCTCGCAGCTCGCTGCGCACCGTCCGCTCGACGGGGTGCTGGGGGAGGAGGGCGCGGCCCGCGCGGGGACCTCGGGCCGCAGCTGGGTCATCGATCCTGTCGACGGGACCTACAACTTCGTCCGCGGTGCCGAGTGGTGGTGCTCGGCACTCGCCCTGGTCCACGGCGACGACCTGCTCCTGGGCGCGGTGCACGACCCCGCGCACGGCCAGACCTTGGTGGGCGGCCCCGGGAGGGGTGTGCGTGTCACCTCCAGCGTGGGTGAAGAGGGCGCGGGCGCCGCACGCCTGGAGCCCCTGGGCGACCGGTCCCTGTCCCAGGCGTGCGCCGCGACCTACCTGCACCCGCCGTTCTTCGGCACCGAGGTCGGGGACGCGTGGCAACGGGTCGTGCAGCGCGTGGGCACCTACCGGCTCCACGGATCCGGCTCGCTCGATCTGGCGGCGATCGCGCAGGGACGTCTTGACCTCTTCCTGCACCACAGTGTCCCCGCATGGGACCGGCTGCCTGGCCAGGCGCTCGTCGAGGCGCTCGGGGGCACGACGCGTACGGTCGAGGCCGCCGGGGTGGAGTGGTTCGTCGCCGGGGTGCCGACTGCCGTGGCCGAGGCTTGCGAGCGGTTGGCGGACCGCTAGTCTGGCGACCCCATGTTGGAACACCTCCGCGGCCTCATGACGAAGGTCCTCATCGCGCCCATCGCCCGCCTGCTGCTGCGCCTCGGGCTCGGTCCCGACGCCATCACCGTGATCGGGACGGTGCTCACCTGCGCCTCCGCCCTCTGGTTGGTCCCGCAGGGTCACCTGATGATCGCCCTGGTGCTGGTCACGGTCTTCGCCCTCTTCGACCTGCTCGACGGCACGATGGCCCGGCTCAGCGGCCGCACCAGCGCGTTCGGTGCCTTCCTGGACTCGACCCTCGACCGGGTGGCTGACGCCGTCGTGTTCGGCTCGGTGATGCTCTACTTCGCTGGGCCGGGCGACTCGCTCTTCGGTCAGGCGATGGCCCTGTGGTGCCTGGTCACCGGTGTCTCGACCTCGTACGCCCGAGCCCGGGCCGAGTCCGTCGGGTTCACCGCACGGGTCGGGATCATGGAGCGGGCCGACAGGCTGGTCCTGCTGGGTCTCGCCGCGATCGCGGCCGAGGTCGCCGGAGACCCGCTGGTCTTCGCGTGGGGCCTGGCCCTGCTGGGCGCGCTGAGCACCGTGACGGTGCTGCAGCGGATCCTGAGCGTGCGCCGCCAGGCGCTCGACGTGTCCAGCGCTCCGGGCTGAACCCGTGGGCGACCCGCTCGGCGGCGCCGAGATCGTCCCCACCGAGCGGCACTCGGCGCTCGTGCTGCGCCTCGACGGCCAGGCACAGTCCTACGTCGACCTGGACGACCCGACGTTCCTCGCCTTCGACTACGTACGCCGACTCGGCGACGTGCTGGACGGGTTCGCCCAGCCCGGGCACACGGTGCGGATCGTCCACGTCGGTGGGGCAGGGCTGACGCTCCCGCGCTACGTGGCCGCCACCCGGCCGCGCTCCGCGCAGGTCGTCCTGGAGCCCGACGTGGCGCTGACCGAGATGGTCCGCGCCGAGCTCCCGCTGCCCCCGCGCAGCGGGATCAAGGTGCGGCCGCAGGACGGGCGTACCGGCGTGGCCGGACTGCGGAGCGACAGCGTCGACCTGGTCCTGGTCGACGCCTTCGCTGGCGGCAGGGTGCCCGGCGACCTGGCCACCGCGGAGTTCTTCGCCGACGCCGGTCGGGTCCTGGCGCCGGGTGGGTTGCTGCTGCTCAACCTGGCCGACCGGGCCCCCTTCACCTGGACCCGTCGGGTGCTGGCCGGGGTCCTCACCACCTTCGTCACCGCCTCGGTCCACCTGGAGGCGGCGACGAGGCGGGGGCGCCGGGCGGGGAACGTCCTGGTGGTCGCGGGGGAGGACGCAGCCACGGTGGACCGGGTGACGGCACACCTCCGGACGAGGCCCAGCGACTTCGAGGTGGTGGCAGGGGCGCAGGTGGGCGCCACCTTCGGCGGGGGCCGGGCCTTCACCGACGCCGACACCGAGCCCTCACCGCGGCCCGGCGAGGCGTGAGCCTCGGGCGCGACGGCCGAGTCCACGCCGGCAGCTCTGGCCGCAGCGTGCCCTTCGGCGAGCCTAGGATCGCCGCATGACCGAGAACGCCACTGAGACCACCGTGGGCATCGCTGCGAGCACCACCGGCACCATGCGCGTGAAGCGCGGCATGGCCGAGATGCTCAAGGGCGGGGTGATCATGGACGTGGTCACGCCCGAGCAGGCGAAGATCGCCGAGGACGCCGGCGCCGTGGCGGTGATGGCGCTCGAGCGCGTGCCCGCCGACATCCGTGCCCAGGGCGGCGTCTCCCGGATGAGCGACCCGGACATGATCGACGGCATCATCGACGCCGTCTCGATCCCGGTGATGGCGAAGGCCCGCATCGGCCACTTCGTCGAGGCGCAGGTGCTGCAGAGCCTCGGCGTCGACTACGTCGACGAGTCCGAGGTGCTGACCCCGGCCGACTACTCCCACCACATCGACAAGTGGGAGTTCGCCGTGCCCTTCGTCTGTGGGGCGACCAACCTCGGTGAAGCGCTGCGACGCATCACCGAAGGGGCGGCGATGATCCGGTCCAAGGGTGAGGCGGGCACCGGTGACGTCTCCAACGCCGTCACCCACATGCGCACCATCCGGGGCGAGATCCGTCGCCTCGCCGGCCGCTCGAAGGACGAGCTCTACGTGGCCGCGAAGGAGCTCCAGGCGCCCTACGACCTGGTGGCCGAGGTGGCCGAGCGTGGCCAGCTCCCGGTCGTCCTCTTCTCGGCGGGTGGCATCGCCACGCCCGCCGACGCCGCGATGATGATGCAGCTGGGCGCCGACGGTGTCTTCGTCGGCTCCGGCATCTTCAAGTCGGGCAATCCGGCCGAGCGCGCCGCTGCCATCGTGAAGGCCACCGCCTTCCACGACGACCCCGACGTGCTGGCGAAGATCTCCCGCGGGCTCGGTGAGGCGATGGTGGGCATCAACGTCGACGACCTGCCGGTTGGACACCGGCTGGCCGAGCGCGGCTGGTGACTGCGTCCGTCCTAGGATCGTGCCGCCGACATCGAGGCGATCCAGGACGGAGCAGGCGTGGCCGACGAACGGGACGAACGGGAGCTGCGCGACACCGCGCGACTCCTGGTGCGGTCAGGGCTCGACAGCGCCGAGGCGCTGGAGGAGACCTTCACCGAGATGGTCAGGCTCCAGATGCCGCACACTGATCCGGCGATCATGGCGCGGGCATGGTTGCTCGCTGCCCACCGCGAGTGGGTCCGTGACGCAGGGACCTGGGGCGTCCCGACCGACCACGACCGACTGACGGCCGCTTTCGACGAGTGCCGCTCCCACTCAGTGACGGTGCTCGAGGGCGTCGGTGACCTCGCCGAGGTGCGCCGGGTGGTCGAGGCCAGCACCCCACCCCTGCGGGGAGTTCTCTGGTTCGGGCGTGAGGCGGTCTTCGACGCCCTCGGCACCGGAGTGCTGCTCGTGGGTCTCCGGCACGGCAACGGTGCCCCCGTCGAGGTCGAGGGTGACCCGCTGGGGGCCGCGGTGGCCGGCTGCCTCGAGCGGCACGGGATTGCGTCACGACCGGTGGTGGGCGGCCTGGAGGTCGCCACCTGGTGGCAGCGTCGCCCTGCGCAGGTGACGGCCGCCTAGGCTGCGCCCATGTCCAGGCCCCGGATCGGAGTCCTCGCTCTCCAGGGCGACGTCCGCGAGCACTGCGCGACGCTCACTCGCTGCGGCGCCGACGTGGTGGGCGTACGCCGCGAGCACGAGCTCGTCGCGCTCGACGGCCTCGTGCTACCGGGCGGCGAGTCGACTGCGATCGTCAACCTGGCACGCATCTTCGGGCTGCTCGAGCCGCTGCGTACGGCGGTGGTGTCAGGACTGCCCGTGCTCGGCACCTGCGCGGGGATGGTGCTGCTGGCCGACCGGCTGGTCGACGCCATGGAGGGCCAGCAGACCGTCGGCGGGCTCGACGTGACCGTGCGTCGCAACGGGTTCGGGCGTCAGGTCGACTCCTTCGAGCAGGACCTCGAGATGGCTGGCGTCGAGGGCCCTGTGCACGCCGTCTTCATCCGCGCGCCCTGGGTCGAGGAGGCGGGCGCGGACGTCGAGGTGCTGGCGCGAGTACCTGACGGCGCGGCCAGCGGTAGGATCGTCGCCGTTCGCCAAGGCGCCCTGATGGCCACCTCGTTCCACCCGGAGGTGGGCGGGGACCCACGGGTCCACCGGTCGTTCCTCGACCTGGTGCACGGGACCTGAGCGCGGCGCGGAGACCAACGGAGACGGAAGAGGGACTCATGTCAGGCCACTCCAAGTGGGCGACCACGAAGCACAAGAAGGCCGCGATCGATGCCAAGCGCGGCAAGCTGTTCGCCAAGCTGATCAAGAACATCGAGATCGCCGCCAAGATGGGCGGCCCTGACCCGGCCGGCAACCCCACGCTCTTCGACGCCATCCAGAAGGCCAAGAAGCAGTCGGTGCCCAACAAGAACATCGACTCGGCCGTCAAGCGTGGCGGCGGCCTCGACGGTGGCGGCGTCAACTACGAGACGATCATGTACGAGGTCTACGGCGCCGGCGGCGTCGGCATCCTCGTCGAGTGCCTCACGGACAACAAGAACCGTGCCGCCATGGAGGTCCGCACCGCGGTGAGCCGCAACGGCGGCACGATGGCGGACCCCGGGTCGGTCTCGCGACTCTTCGGCCGCAAGGGCGTCGTCGTGCTCCCCAAGAGCCAGGACGGCAAGGAGATCGTCGAGGACGACGTGCTCGAGGCGACGCTCGACGCCGGCGCCGAGGACGTCAACGACCACGGTGACTCCTTCCAGGTGGTCTCGGACCCCTCTGACGTGGTCGCGGTCCGCGTGGCCGTCCAGGAGGCGGGGATCGACTACGACTCCGCCGACGTGGAGTTCGTGGCCAGCATGGACATCCCCGTCGACGCCGAGGCGGCCGCCAAGGTCTTCAAGCTGATCGACGCCATCGAGGACCTCGACGACGTGCAGAACGTCTTCTCCAACGTCGACGTCTCCGACGAGGTCATGGCCGAGCTCGAGGACTGACGGGTCGCCGGCCTCCCCTGACCGCCTCGGAGTCCTAGGCGCGACGCACCACGACGACGCCCGGACGGGGGAAGGTGTGGGTGTGGGGCCACGTGCTGGCCGGACTCTCGAAGGTGGCGCCGTCGACCTCTCCCGGGTGCTGGACAGCGACGAGCACCGACTGCTGGTCCGGGGCGATGAAGGGGCCGCAGGTCTCGGCGCCGAGGGGCACCGTGAGGAACTGCTCCACGAGGCCGCGGCGCGAGCCGTCGACCGGCACCCGGAAGAGCCCGTCGTTGGACCCCAACGCGTTGCCGTCGGTGGAGATCCACAGGTTGCCCACGGCGTCGAAGGCCACGTTGTCGGGGCAGCTGATAGGGCTGACGAGCTGCTTGGGGAAACCGGCGAACCACGTCTCGGGCGCCTGTGGGTCCCCGCAGACCAGCATCAGGTTCCAGGCGAACGTGGTGCCGGTGTGCCCGCCGCGTCCCGGCTCGAGCTCCAGCACGTAGCCGTTGCGGTTGCCGGAGGCGCGAGTGAGCGGCGCACCGAGGGCGGCGCGGACGTACGAGGACGAGACGGGGTTCGCCTCGTCGGGCGGGTTCCTGGTACCGCGGTTGGAGTTGTTGGTCAGCGCGGCGTAGACCCGTCCGTTCACCGGGTTGACCTCCACGTCCTCGGGGCGGTCCATGCGGGTGGGGGAGACCTGGTCGGCGGCGAGCCGGGTGTCGATGAGCACCTCCGCCACCGACATCCCCGGCACGTAGGAACGTCGGTCGTCGGCCAACCTGATCCACTCGCCGGTGCCGTCGTGCACCCCGTCGTCGGGGCCGTCTCCGTCCAGGCGGGCCACCCAGAGCGTGCCCTCGGTGAGGAGCGTCAGGTTGTGGCGACGCGCCCGTGCCGAGGGGCGGGGGTCGTAGGTCGACCGGGAGGTGAAGCGGTAGAGGTAGTCCCCACGCTCGTCGTCGCCCATGTAGGCGACGACGTGACCGCTGTCGGCAATCGTCACGTTGGCTCCCTCGTGCTTGAAGCGCCCGAGCATCGTGTGCTTGCGAGGACGCGACGTGGGGTCGGTGGGGTCCACCTCGACGACCCACCCGAAGCGGTAGGGCTCGTGAGGCTCGACCGAGAGGTCGAAGCGTCGGTCGACGGCGCTCCAGCCGCGGCCGGCGCCGGTGATGCCGTAGCGCGCGTAGGAGGCGGCGTGGCGTGGGTCCAGCTCGCCGCTGGCGTCGAAGTACTGGTTGAAGTTCTCCTCGCCGCTGAGCACCGTGCCCCAGGGCGTGGTCCCGCCGGCGCAGTTGTTGAAGGTGCCCAGGACTCGGCGACCGCTGGGGTCGCCCGACGTGCGCAGGCGTGCGTCGCCCGCCGCCGGACCTGTCATCTCGAAGACCGTTCGGTCGTGCAGACGGCGGTTGTGGCGCGCTGACCGGGGGCGTACGACGCTCCACTGGCCCGGGAGACGCCCGCGCTGCACCTCGACGACGGACATGCCGTGGCTGGCGATCGCGACCTCCAGGACCTGCTGGGGGGTGTGGGTGCCTGAGGGGAACATCAGGGGTTCGTCGGTGTACTCGTGGTTGACCACCAGCAGCGCCCGGTCCTTGCGCCGGGGGTGCGGCACGAGCCCGACGTAGTCGTTGTTGTAGCCGAACTGCGTGCGCGCCGCCGCGGCGCTCTGACGCCGGACGTCGAAGCGCGCGGCGTCGCGGGTGACAGGGTCGCCCCAGGCGATGAGCAGGTCGGTGGTGAACCCGTCGGGCACGGAGACCTCGTCGGCGCGGTTCGGAGGCACCGGGGTGAAGGACCACGTGCCGGCACCGGCGCGTGCGACCGGACCCGGACGGGGACGGGGGTGGCGCGGACCCGCCGCAGCGGGTGCGGCGGAGGAGAACGCCAGGACGCCCACGGCGGCAGCGGCCACGCCGCCGCGCAGGACCTGACGCCGCGCCATCGCCCGCTCGGCGACGGTGTGGAACTCCTCGTTGCCTGACACGTTGGGGATCGGCTGGTCACAGGCGTTGCCACACCGGAAGGCGCAGGTCATCGCACTGCGGGAGCCGTGCGGCCCGCGGCTCGGCAGCCCCAGCAGGGCAGTCGGCGACGCGGGGGAGGGAGCGGGACGGGCCGTGGGCCCGGTCGAGCAGGACAAGGGGTGTGGGCTGGTCATGAGTCCTCCGTGGGGCTGGGTGAGGGGGCGCCGAGATGCGCCGGCGGTAGACCCGAGACTCAGGTG
Source organism: Nocardioides jishulii (assembly GCF_006007965.1). Taxonomy (NCBI): domain Bacteria; kingdom Bacillati; phylum Actinomycetota; class Actinomycetes; order Propionibacteriales; family Nocardioidaceae; genus Nocardioides; species Nocardioides jishulii. The sequence goes on from NZ_CP040748.1 coordinate 1,659,982, forward strand.
GCGAGCCGAAGACAGGGTGCGACCGGGGTGAACGGGGGGCGAACAGTGCGAGGCGCGTGTCGTGCCCCGCCCGGACCGGCCGACGGGATAGCGTGCTCATGCGAACAGGTGTTCGGACCGACGTAGGACGAGGAGGCAGGCCATGCGGGTGCTGGGAATTGACCCGGGACTGACCCGCTGTGGTGTCGGCGTCGTCGACGGTGAGATCGGGCGGCCCCTGACCATGGTCGACGTCGGCGTCATCCGGACGAGCGCGCACCTGCACGTCGCTGAACGACTCGTCACCGTGGAGAAGGGCATCGACGCCTGGATCGACGAGTACCGTCCCGACGCGGTCGCCGTGGAGCGGATCTTCGCCCGCTCGGACTCCAGCACGATCATGGGCACCGCCCAGGCCAGCGGCATCGCGCTGGTCGCCGCGGCCCGACGTGGCCTGCCGGTCGCGCTCCACACCCCGAGCGAGGTCAAGGCCGCGGTCTCGGGGAGTGGCCGGGCGGACAAGGCACAGGTGACGGCGATGGTCATGCGGATCCTGCGCCTGGAGAGCCCGCCCAAGCCTGCGGACGCGGCCGACGCGCTGGCCCTGGCGATCACGCACATCTGGCGCGGCGGGGCCGCGGACCGGTTGCAGGCGGCTGCTGAGGCGCAGCGCCCGAGCGCCTCCCCGACGACCCGCGCCACCCACCTCGTCACGACCAGCCGCATCCCGAGGAGTCGCCCGTGATCTCGTACGTCCGTGGCACCGTCACCGGTGTCAACCTCACCTCTGCTGTGGTCGAGGTCGGGGGGATCGGTCTGCAGGTGCTCTGCTCGCCGGGCACGCTCGCCTCGTTGCGCCACGGCCAGGAGGCCCAGCTCGCGACGAGCTTCGTGGTCCGTGAGGACTCGATGACGCTCTTCGGGTTCCTGGACGAGGACGAGCGGGCCTGCTTCGAGATGGTCCAGACCGCGTCGGGCGTGGGACCGAAGCTGGCGCAGGCGGTGATGGCGGTGATGACGCCCGACGGGCTCCGTCGGGCGATCGCTGACGACGACGTGAAGGCACTGACCCGGGTGCCGGGCATCGGCCAGAAGGGCGCCCAGCGGATCATCCTCGAGCTGCGCGACCGGATCGGGGCACCCGTGGGCGCTTCCGGGTCGCCTGCTCCGTCCGCCACGGACGCGGGCCGTGAGCAGGTGCTCCAGGGCCTGGTCGGGCTCGGATGGTCGGTCAAGGAGGCCGACAAGGCGGTCGACGCGGTGCTGGCCGACGGCAACGACCCGACCGACGTCGGTGGTCTGCTCCGCGCTGCCCTGCAGAAGCTGGGCAAGGCCTGACATGGCCTTCTCCGACGAGTGGTCGGGCGCCGACCCGCACGAGGCCGCCGAGCAGGAGTACCTGCGTACGCTCGTGCAGGCCGAGGCGGACGGCGACGACCGCGCCGTGGAGGCGGCGCTGCGGCCCCGGACGCTCGACGAGGTGGTCGGTCAGGTGCGGGTGCGCGACCAGCTCGGCCTCGTGCTGGAGGCGGCCCGCCAGCGGGGACGTGCCCCCGACCACGTGCTCCTCTCCGGCCCGCCCGGCCTGGGCAAGACCACGCTGGCGATGATCGTGGCTGCCGAGATGCAGACCCCGTTGCGCCTCACCAGCGGTCCCGCGATCACCCACGCCGGCGACCTGGCGGCCATCCTCAGCGGTGTCAACGAGGGCGACGTGCTCTTCGTCGACGAGATCCACCGGATGTCGCGACCCGCCGAGGAGATGCTCTACATGGCGATGGAGGACTTCCGGGTCGACGTCGTCATCGGCAAGGGCCCGGGCGCCACGGCCATTCCGCTCGACATCCCGCCCTTCACGCTGGTCGGAGCCACGACGCGGGCAGGCCTCCTGCCCGGGCCGCTGCGCGACCGCTTCGGCTTCACGGCCCACCTCGAGTACTACGAGCCCGGTGAGCTCGACCTGATCGTGCGCCGGTCGGCAGGCCTGCTCGGGGTGGAGCTCACCTCCGAGGGCGCCGCCGAGATCGCGTCACGCTCGCGCGGCACGCCACGGATCGCCAACCGGCTCCTGCGCCGCGTACGCGACTACGCGCAGGTGCGCGCCGACGGCGTCCTCGACCGCAAGGTGGCCCGTGCGGCGCTCGAGCTGTACGAGGTCGACGAGCTCGGCCTCGACCGTCTCGACCTCGCCGTGCTGGACGTCCTCTGCCGTCGCTTCGGCGGGGGACCGGTCGGGGTGTCGACCCTGGCCGTGGCCGTGGGGGAGGAGCGCGAGACCGTGGAGGAGGTCGCCGAGCCCTTCCTGGTGCGCAACGGGATGCTCGCTCGTACCCCGCGCGGCCGCGTCGCGATGCCCGCTGCCTGGCAGCACCTCGGGCTCACCCCACCGGTGGAGTCGTTCGGGGCACAGCAGGCTCTCTTCGATGAATGACTGCCCCGGTAGACTCACGGAGTTGTCGTCGTCGCCGTTCTGAGGATTCTTCGTGGAGTACCTGCCCCTTGTTGCCATCGCCCTGGTGTTCTGGCTGCTGATCGTCCGTCCTGCCTCGAAGCGCCAGAAGCAGGTGCAGCGGCTCCAGGCCGGCCTGAAGGTGGGCGACAAGGTCGTGCTGACCTCGGGCATCTTCGCCGAGATCACCGAGCTGGCTGACGACCGTGCCCGCGTCCGGGTCGCCGACGGCGTCGAGATCGAGGTGGCCCGTGGCGCCATCGCCGCCGTCGAGGCCCCGGAGCCGGCGCCCGAGACCCACGAGGAGCTGTGACTGCCGTGGAGGACAACCTCACGGTGGCCCGCGAGGCGATGCACCGCCTGGTGAAGGACGTCCACGACTATCCCGAGCCCGGTGTCGTCTTCAAGGACATCACCCCCTTGCTGGCGGACCACGACGGGTTCCACGCCTCGATCCTCGCCCTCGCCGACGCCGGCCGTGACGCCTCCGGCGAGGTCGTCGTGGACAAGGTCCTGGGCATGGAGGCACGCGGCTTCATCCTGGGAGCCCCCGTTGCGCTCAACCTCGAGACGGGGTTCGTGCCGGTGCGCAAGGCCGGAAAGCTGCCGCGCGCCCTCCTGGCCCAGGCGTACTCGCTGGAGTACGGCGAGGCCACGCTGGAGATGCACGCCGATGCCGTGTCACCGGGCGACCGGGTCCTGCTGGTCGACGACGTGCTCGCCACCGGCGGGACCATGGCCGCGACGTGCCGCCTGGTCGAGGCGGCCGGTGGAGTCGTCGTGGGGGCTGCCGTGCTGATGGAGCTGGGCTCCCTGTCGGGGCGTGACTCCCTCGGTGACGTGCCCTGTACCTCACTCGCCGTGATCTGACCCGACTAGACTGTCGCAATGGTCGAGGACAACCGCGCAGCAGTGGAACGGGCCCGCCCTGCCGACACCGGGACGACTGCTCGTTCGATGCGCACGCGGTTGGCCCGCATCGGCAACCGGAGCCAGTCGGGCAACCCGGTGCTGGAGCCGCTGTTCCGCGCCGTGCGGACCAACCACCCGAAGGCCGACCTCGCACTCCTGGAGCGGGCGTACCGCACCGCTGAGCGCCTGCACGCTCCGCAGAAGCGCAAGAGCGGCGACCCCTACATCACCCACCCCCTGGCCGTCACCACGATCCTCGCCGAGATCGGGATGACCGAGCCGGTGCTCGTCGCGGCACTGCTCCACGACACGGTCGAGGACACGCCCTACACGCTCGAGGAGCTCACCGCCGAGTTCGGTGCGGAGGTCGCGGCGCTCGTCGACGGCGTGACCAAGCTCGACAAGGTGCAGTACGGCGCCGCCGCGCAGTCCGAGACGATCCGCAAGATGATCGTGGCGATGTCCAAGGACATCCGCGTCCTGGTCATCAAGCTCGCCGACCGGCTCCACAACATGCGCACGCTGCGCTACGTGCCCCAGGCGAGCCAGGAGCGTACGGCGCGCGAGACGCTCGACATCTACGCGCCGCTCGCCCACCGCCTGGGCATGAACACGCTCAAGTGGGAGCTGGAGGACCTCGCCTTTGCGACCCTGCACCCCAAGATCTACGACGAGATCGTGCGGCTCGTCGCGGAGCGCGCTCCCCAGCGCGACCAGTTCCTGGCCCAGGTCATCGCGCAGGTCGAGCAGGACCTGCGTGACGCGAAGATCAAGGCGAAGGTCACGGGCCGACCGAAGCACTACTACTCGATCTACCAGAAGATGATCGTCGGAGGTCGCGACTTCTCCGAGATCTACGACCTGGTCGGGATCCGAGTCCTGGTCGAGGACGACCGCGACTGCTACGCCGTGATGGGCGTCCTGCACGCGCGCTGGAACCCGGTCCTGGGGCGCTTCAAGGACTACGTCGCGATGCCCAAGTTCAACATGTACCAGTCGCTGCACACGACGGTGATCGGTCCGACCGGCAAGCCGGTGGAGATCCAGATCCGCACCTTCGCGATGCACCGTCGCGCCGAGTACGGCGTGGCAGCGCACTGGAAGTACAAGGAGGACTCGCGCAGCGGCGTCGACACCGACCGCCAGGCCGACAAGGACGACATGGCCTGGCTGCGCCAGCTCATGGACTGGCAGAGCGACGTCGAGGACCCGGGGGAGTTCCTCGACTCCCTGCGCTTCGAGATCAACCGCGCCGAGGTCTACGTCTTCACCCCACGCGGTGACGTGATCGCCCTACCGACGGGGGCCACCCCGATCGACTTCGCGTACGCGGTGCACACCGACGTCGGGCACCACACCATCGGTGCCCGGGTGAACGGGCGCCTGGTGCCGTTGGAGTCCACCCTGGACAACGGTGACGTGGTGGAGGTCTTCACCTCCAAGGCCGCCACGGCCGGGCCCTCGCGCGACTGGCTCAACTTCGTGAAGTCCCAGCGTGCCCGCTCCAAGATCCGCCAGTGGTTCACCAAGGAGCGGCGCGAGGAGGCGATCGAGCGCGGCAAGGACGAGATTGCCAAGATGATGCGCAAGGAGGGCCTGCCGCTCAAGCGCCTGCTCTCGCACGACGCGCTCACCCAGGTGGCCGAGCACTTCAAGCTGGCCGACGTGACGGCGCTGTACGCAGCAGTGGGAGAGCACAACCTCTCCGCCCAGGCCGTCGTGCAGCGAGTCCTGCAGCTCCACGGTGGCACCGAGGGCGTGGCGGAGGACGTGGCCGAGGCCGTCACCATCACGGGTCGCCGCAACCGTCCCAAGCAGCCGGCGCCCAGCGACAGCGGGGTCGTGGTCCAGGGGAGCAGCGACGTCTGGGTGAAGCTGGCGAAGTGCTGCACCCCGGTCCCGCCCGACGACATCATCGGCTTCGTCACCAAGGGCGGTGGCGTCTCGGTGCACCGCAAGGACTGCACCAACGCCGCAGGGCTGGAGGCCCAGGCCGAGCGCCTGATCGCCGTCGAGTGGGAGCCCAACTCGCAGAGCACCTTCCTGGTCAACATCCAGGTGGAGGCGCTCGACCGGGCGCGCCTGCTCTCGGACATCACCATGGCGCTGGCCGACACCCACGTCAACATCCTCAGCGCCACGCTCCAGACGACCCGCGACCGGGTGGCGAAGAGCCGATTCACCTTCGAGATGGCCGACGCCACGCACCTCGACAACGTCCTGCGCTCCGTCCGCGGCGTGCCGGGAGTCTTCGACGCCTACCGCGTCACCCAGTAGCACGCGCCGGGCGTCCCGACCTGGCGTCCTTCGCCGGGTGGGTCTCGGCTCCGACGCGACGAAGCCGCCGCTCCCACGGGGAGCGGCGGCTTCGTGGCGTCGGGCGCCCGGGCGTCAGCCCGAGAACTCCTCGGCGGCCTTGCGGGCCATGTCCAGGAAGGCCTGGCGCGAGGCCAGGTTCTCCTCGAGCTCCTTGACCTTGCGCTCGTCGCCGGAGGCCTTGGCCTTGTTGAGCTTGGCCTGGAGGTCGTCGATGGCGGTCTGGAGCTTGCCGATCATGTCGTCGGCGCGCGCGGACTTCTCGGGGTCGGTACGACGCCACTGCTCGTCCTCGATGCCACGGATGGCCTGCTCGACCTTGCGCAGGCGGCCCTCGAGCTCCTTGATCCGGTCACGGGGCACCTTGCCGGCCTCGTCCCACCGCTCAGCGATGTCGCGGAAGGCCACCTTGGCCGCCTCGACGTCGGTGACGGGCAGGAGTGCCTCGGCCTCCACCAGCAGGGCCTCCTTCGCGACCGCGTTGTCGGCGAACTCGGCGTCGAGCGCCGCGTTGGCCGCGTCACGGTTGCCGAAGAAGGTGTCCTGGGCGCCGCGGAAACGCTTCCAGAGCTTCTCCTCATGGTCACGCGGGGCGGGGCCAGCGGCCTTCCAGTCGCGCATCAGGTCGCGGAAACGACCCGAGGTCGGACCCCAGTCGGTGCTGTCGGCGAGCGCCTCGGCCTCCTGGGCGAGGCGCTCCTTCACGGCACGCGCGGCATCGCGCTTCTCGTGCTGCTCGGCGAAGTGGGCCTTGCGGTGGCGGGTGTACGTCGTCCGCGCGGTGGAGAAACGCCGCCAGAGCTGGTCGTCCGCGCCCTTGTCGAGGCGGGGGAGTGCCTTCCACTCCTCGAGGAGGTCGCGGAGGCGGTTGGCGCCGTCACGCCAGTTGGAGCTCTCGGCCAGGGCCTCGGCCTCGGCGACGATCCGCTCCTTGGCGGTCTTCGACTCGGCGGTGCGGGCGGCACGCTCGGCGCGACGGGCCTCGCGCTGGGTCGCGATGACGGGCCCGAGCGCGTCGAGCTTGGCCACCAGCCCGTCGAGGTCGCCGACCGCGTTGGCGTCGCTCACCTGCTCGCGCACGGTCTTCACCGCCGCCTGGGCCTCCTCGGGCGACAGCTTCGCGGCCGCGACACGCTGGACCAGCAGCTGGACCTCGAACTCGAGGCTCGCGAACCGTTCCGCGAAGAACGCCAACGCCTCCTCGTGGGATTTGTCGGGGTAGGAGCCAACGGCCCGTTCCCCCGTGCTGGTCTTCACGAAAACGGTGCCGTCCTCGGCCACGCGGCCCCACTCGGACTGCTTCTCAGCGCTCATGGTCGCCCATGCTAGTCACTACGGGTGTGCTCCTCGGTAGGCTGACTGCCTGCCAGTCCCGTTCACGGGGCTCCACACGCCCGATTCGCCGAACTGAAGGTCCTCCACGTGTTCATCGCCGGCTTCCCCGCAGGTCCTTGGGGAACCAACTGCTACGTCATTTCCACCGGGCCCGGCAACGAGTGCGTGGTGGTCGATCCGGGCAAGGACGCGGCCGCGGGCGTCGCCGACGTCGTACGGGAGCACCGGCTGAAGCCGGTCTCGGTGCTGGTCACCCATGGCCACGTCGACCACATGTGGTGCGTCGCGCCCGTCGCCGGCACCTACGACGCCACGGCGTGGATCCACCCCAGCGACCGCCACCTGCTGACCGACCCGATGGCAGGCATGTCCCGCGAGACCACCCAGATGCTGCTGGGTGGTGGCTACGAGTGGGCCGAGCCGGACGACGTGCGCGAGCTCGCCGACGCGCAGACGTTGGAGCTGGCCGGCCTCCAGTTCGTGGTCGACCACACACCCGGGCACACGCAGGGTTCGGTCACGTTCCGCACCCCCTACGGCGCCGCGGCCGGCAACGCCGACATCTCCGAGGTGATGTTCTCCGGCGACCTGCTCTTCGCCGGGTCCATCGGTCGTACCGACCTGCCGGGCGGGGACCACCCGACGATCCTGCGCAGCCTGCGCGACAAGGTGCTCACCCTGGACGACGACGTGGTGGTGCTCCCGGGCCATGGTGAGCAGACCTCCATCGGCCGTGAGCGTGCCACCAACCCGTACCTGCTGGACCTGATGGACTCCGGCTCCACCGACCGAGTCACCCGAGGACTGTGATGAGCAAGCCCCGCCCGTTGAGCGGCTTCCCCGAGTTCCTGCCCGCGCAGCGCAGCGTCGAGGTGGAGGTCCTGCAGACCCTGTCGCGCACCTTCGAGCTGCACGGCTTCGCCGGCATCGAGACCCGGGCCGTCGAGCCGATGGACCAGCTGCTGCGCAAGGGCGACACCTCGAAGGAGGTGTACGTGCTGCGCCGCCTCCAGGACGTCGACGGCTCGAGTGACGCCGGCATGGGTCTGCACTTCGACCTCACGGTCCCGTTCGCGCGCTACGTCCTGGAGAACGCGGGCAAGCTCGAGTTCCCCTTCCGGCGCTACCAGATCCAGAAGGTCTGGCGCGGTGAGCGCCCCCAGGAGGGACGCTTCCGCGAGTTCACCCAGGCCGACATCGACATCGTCGGACAGGGCGAGCTGCCGTTCCACCACGACGTCGAGGTGACCCGGGTGATGTTGGAGGCGCTCTCGAAGCTGACCTTCCTGCCCGGCTTCCGCCTCCAGATCAACAACCGCAAGCTGCTCGCCGGGTTCTACGCCGGCCTGGGCCTGGCCGACACCGACGAGGCCATGCGCCTGGTCGACAAGCTCGACAAGCTGCCGGAGGAGAAGGTCCGCGAGATGCTCGTGGGCGAGGCCGGACTCACCGAGGAGCAGGCGGACAAGGTCCTGGGCCTGGCCCGGATCTGCACCCCCGACGACTCCTTCGTCGAGCAGGTGCGCGCCCTCGGCGTCGAGCACGAGCTCCTCACCGAAGGGCTGGAGGAGCTCGCCGAGCTGGTGCGGGCCTGCCAGGACCTCGTCACCGAGACCGTACGCATCGAGGCGGACCTCAAGATTGCCCGCGGCCTGGACTACTACACCGGCACCGTCTTCGAGACCCGTCTCGACGGCTTCGAGTCGCTGGGGTCCATCTGCTCCGGGGGGCGCTACGACGCCCTGGCCAGCGACGGCAAGAACACCTACCCCGGCGTCGGCATCTCGCTCGGCGTGAGCCGGGTGCTGGTGCCCCTGCTCACCAAGGGCCACCTCGTCGCTGACCGCCAGGTGCCCAGCGCAGTCCTGGTGGCGCTCACGGACGAGGAGTCGCGCCCCGCGTCGATCGCCGTCGCGACCGCCCTGCGTGCCAGCGGGGTGCCCTGCGAGGTCGCTCCGTCGGCGAGCAAGTTCGGCAAGCAGATCCGGCTCGCCGAGCGCCGCGGGATCCCGTACGTCTGGTTCACCCAGGCCGACGGGACGCACCAGGTGAAGGACATCCGTTCGGGCGACCAGGTCGCCGCCGATCCGGCGACGTGGACCCCGCCCACCGAGGACCTGCGCCCGCAGGTCGTCACGCACATCCCCCAGAAGGAGATCCAGTGATCCGCACCCATGACGCCGGCGCCCTGCGCGTCGAGCACGTCGGCCAGACCGTCACCCTCGCCGGGTGGGTGGCCCGTCGTCGCGATCACGGAGGCGTCGCCTTCCTGGATCTGCGTGAGGCCAGTGGCGTGGTCCAGGTCGTCGTCCGTGACGAGGCCGTGGCGCACAGCCTGCGCAACGAGTTCTGCCTGGCCGTCACCGGCGAGGTCGTCGCTCGTACCCCGGAGAACGTGAACCCCAACCTCGCCACCGGTGAGGTCGAGGTCGTGGCCACCGGCATCGAGGTCCTCAACACCTCGGCCCCGCTGCCCTTCCCGATCGACGACGCCGCGGCGTCCAAGGGTGGCGAGGTGGGCGAGGAGACCCGCCTCAAGTACCGCTACCTCGACCTGCGTCGCTCCGAGCCCCAGCGCCTGCTCCGTCTGCGCAGCAAGGTCAACAAGGCGATGCGCGACGTGCTGGACCGCCACGACTTCGTCGAGGTCGAGACCCCGACGCTGACCCGCTCCACGCCCGAGGGCGCCCGTGACTTCCTCGTGCCCGCGCGCCTCCACCCGGGCAGCTGGTACGCCCTGCCGCAGAGCCCGCAGCTCTTCAAGCAGCTGCTGATGGTCGGTGGGCTCGAGCGCTACTACCAGATCGCGCGCTGCTACCGCGACGAGGACTTCCGGGCCGACCGCCAGCCGGAGTTCACCCAGCTCGACATCGAGATGTCCTTCGTCGACCAGGACGACGTGATCGCCCTCATGGAGGAGATCATCGTCGAGGTGTGGGCCCAGGCCGGCCACCACGTGCAGACCCCCATCCCGCGGCTCACCTACGCCGACGCCATGGCGCGCTTCGGCTCCGACAAGCCCGACCTGCGGATGGGCCAGGAGCTCGTCGACTGCACCGCGTACTTCGCCGACACGAGCTTCCGCGTCTTCCAGGCGCCCTACGTCGGGGCCGTGGTCATGCCCGGCGGCGCCGACCAGCCGCGTCGCCAGTTCGATGCCTGGCAGGAGTGGGCCAAGCAGCGCGGTGCCAAGGGTCTCGCCTACGTGACCATCTCGCCCGAGGGCGAGCTCGGTGGCCCGGTCGCCAAGAACCTCTCCGACACGGAGAAGGCGGGTCTGGCTGCACACACGGGCGCGCAGCCGGGCGACTGCATCTTCTTCGCTGCTGGTCCGGCCAAGTCGAGCCGTGCCCTGCTCGGTGCCGCCCGTCTCGAGATCGGCCGTCGCTGCGGTCTCATCGACGAGTCCGCCTTCGCGTTCACCTGGGTCGTCGACGCTCCGCTCTTCGAGCCGGCCGACGACGCCGTCGCCTCGGGTGACGTCGCCGTGGGCGCCGGTGCGTGGACGGCCGTGCACCACGCGTTCACCAGCCCGCAGCCGCAGTTCCTCGACACCCTGGAGGAGAACCCGGGGGAGGCGCTGGCCTACGCCTACGACATCGTCTGCAACGGTTCCGAGCTCGGTGGCGGGTCGATCCGTATCCACCGCGAGGACGTGCAGAAGCGGGTGTTCGACATCATGGGCATCAGCAGCGAGGAGGCCGACGAGAAGTTCGGCTTCCTGCTCGAGGCGTTCAAGTTCGGCGCCCCGCCCCACGGCGGCATCGCCCTGGGTCTCGACCGGGTCGTGGCGATCCTCGGCGGCGCCGACTCCATCCGCGACGTGATCGCGTTCCCGAAGTCCGGAGGTGGGTTCGACCCGCTCACGGCAGCGCCCGCGCCGATCACCGACGAGCAGCGTGCCGAAGCCGGTGTGGACGCCACTCCGGACGAGATCGTGCCCGAAGTGTGACCTTTTCGGGACCTTTGGGCCCGTTCGTGCTAGGCCGAGACCGGATCGTTATTCGCCGCTGGTGCTCAACGCTGTCATTCCCACCTAGAGTTTTTTCTTGTGACTCGGGCTGTTCGCCCCAGTCGTTGTGTGTCACAAACAAGGCTCAGAGGTGGGAATGACAGCGCCAAGCAGTGAACTCGAGAGCCACCTCCCTCACGCAGCTGAGGGAGCCCTTCTCGAGGTGCAGTCGGTGGAGAGCAAGTCGCCGATGCAGTTGGCCAAGGCTCGGCTCCTGAAGGACAAGCTCTCGATGGCAGCCCTCGCGGTGGTCATCTTCTTCGTGCTGGCTGCCATCGCCGCGCCGATCCTCGTCTGGGTCGGCTGGTTGGACCCCGACAGTTCGCACCAGGAGCTGCTCGACGAGTACGGCCTGGCGAAGGGCGCCTGGGGCGGCATCAGCTGGGACCACTGGCTGGGCGTGGAGCCCGGCCTGGGCCGCGACTCGCTGGCCCGCATGTGGTACGGCGTCACCTTCTCCCTCGGCATCGCCCTGTCGGCGACCGTCATCGCCGTACTCCTCGGCGTCGTGGTCGGCATCGTCTCCGGCGTTGCTGGTGGATGGGTCGACGCCATCCTCGGTCGCATCATCGACCTGACGCTCGCCTTCCCGCAGACCCTGATGCTGCTGGCGCTCAACGTGGTCGCCATCGCCTTCATCGTGGAGGTCGTGGGGGTGCCGCAGGGCGACGCCGCGCAGTCCGTCTACGTCATCACCGTCCTGGGCCTCTTCGGCTGGACAGGCGTCGCCCGCATCGTGCGCGGCCAGGTGCTCTCGTTGCGTGAGCGCGAGTTCGTCCACGCCGCCACCCTCCTGGGCGCGTCGCGCGGACGCATCTACTTCCGTGAGATCCTGCCCAACCTGTGGGCTCCGATCCTGGTGCAGTTCACGCTCATCATGCCGGCGTTCGTCTCGGCCGAGGCTGCACTGAGCTACCTGCAGGTCAGCATCAAGCCGCCGACGCCGACGTTGGGCAACGTGCTCTCCGACGCGCTCCGCAACGCGGAGACGGCGCCCGTCTACTTCTTCGCTCCCGCCATCGCCATCGCGGCCCTGGTCGTCTCGTTCAACCTGCTGGGGGACGGTCTGCGCGACGCCCTCGACCCGAAGTCGGACCGCTGACGGTCCGGCCCACATGCCTCGCCGGTACCCACCGGTGACTGTGGCGCAGACCCTGCGCCGCCCCCAAGGAGGAATCAATGGTTAGCAAGTTCAGGAGAGCACTCTCCGTCGGCGCGGCCGGCGTGCTCGGTCTGACCCTGGCCGCATGTGGCGGCGGAGGGGACAGCTCCGACGACGACGCGTCGACGTTGACGGTGCTCCACCACACCCCGTACGAGAGCGCTGACCCGCAGCGCATCTACTACGGCGTGCAGCTGGCGCACTACCGTCGCCTGGTCTACCGCGGCCTGCTGGCGTTCCCGATGTCGGAGGACGAGCAGGAGGGCACCACCCCGGTTCCCGACCTCGCGACCGACACCGGCACGTCGAGCCAGGGCGGCAAGGTCTGGAAGTTCACGCTGAAGGAGGGCGTGAAGTGGGAGGACGGGTCGGACATCACCTGCGAGGACGTCAAGTACGGCACTTCGCGCGTCTTCGCCAACGACGTCATCACCGGTGGCCCCAACTACACGCTGAGCTACCTCGACATCCCGACCGACAAGGACGGGGCCCCCGTCTACAAGGGCCCCTACTCGGGCAAGGGCCAGGAGTTCTTCGACAAGGCCGTCACCTGTGACGACCGCACCGTCACCTTCCGGTTCAACAAGCCGTGGGCGGACTTCCCCCTGGCAATCGCCGGCATGATGATGGCGGACCCGTACAAGAAGGAGTTCGACGAGGGCGCCAAGTCCCAGTGGAAGATCCTCTCCAACGGCCCCTACAAGGTCGAGGGCGGCACCTGGTCGAAGAACAAGGGCGCGACCCTGGTCCGCAACGAGGAGTACGACCCCTCGACCGACGAGCCGGACCTGCTCCGCAAGGCGCTCCCGGACCGCATCGAGATGGTCGTCGACCCGTCCGACACCGCGGGTGAGCTCTTCAACGACCGCCTGATCAAGAACTCGCCGAAGGACCAGCGCGCGATCACCATCGCTCGCGTGGCCCCGAACCAGTTCCCGAAGATCAAGGGTGACGTGGCCGAGCGCTACGTCAACACGCTCTCGCCCTACACCAGCTACCTCTCGCCGAACTTCAAGCGCCTCACGGACGTCAACGTCCGTCGTGCGCTGGCTGTTGCCCTCGACTCCGAGGGTTACGTGACCGCCCTGGGTGGTGAGCGCGCCGCCGAGACCTCGGAGAACATCATCAACCCGACCGTTCCCGGCTGGAGCGAGCTCGACGCCTTCAAGGGTGACAACGCCGGGGACCCGGCTGCGGCCAAGAAGCTGCTGCAGGAGGCCGGCGTGAAGACGCCGTTCTCGATCACCCTCGGCTACATGGCCAGCCCGACCAACGACAAGGCCATGGCCGTCGTCAAGGAGAGCTGGGACGCTGCTGGCTTCAAGACCAGGCTGGAGCCCCTGGGCGACACGTACTACGACGTCATCTCCAAGCCGGACGACGAGTACGACATCACCTGGGCCGGCTGGGGCGCTGACTGGCCGTCGGCCATGACCGTCCTCCCGGCGCTCTTCGACAGCCGCCCGAACTTCTCGCCCACCACGTGTGGCCAGGACTACGGCTGCTACCAGAGCAAGGAGTTCGAGACCCTGGTCGACAAGGCTGCCAACGCGGCTGACCTCGACTCGCAGGTTGCCGCCCTCCAGGAGTCCAACGAGCTGCTGGCGCGCGACGTGGCCTACATCCCGCTGGACGTCACCAAGTTCAACTGGCTCTACGGATCCAAGGTGACCGGTTTCACCACCACGCCGGCTTCGAGCTCGTACCCCGAGATCGGCCTGATCGGCGTCGAGGACTGAGCCTTCGGCTCATGAACTAGTTCTCACCCTGGGTGCCGGACGACCACGTGGTCGTCCGGCACCCGCACCGGGTCCGGACCACCGGACCACACGGCAGTCCATCGACTGGCCGCCCAGTTCCCCCCAGGAGGTGAGCCCATTCCATGTGGGCCTACATAGTCCGACGCGTGGCGATCGGCCTCGCGCTGCTCATGGCGCTGACGCTCGTGACGTTCGCACTCTTCTTCGCCTCGCCGGTCGACCCCGCACGCTTCGCGTGCGGCAAGAACTGCAACGAGGCCCAGCGAGACGTGGCGCGCAAGGCACTCGGCTACGACCTGCCGGTGCACGAGCAGTGGACCCAGTTCATGAAGGGCGTCGTCGCCGGCCGTGAGTACCCGGCCGACCCTGAGCTGCGTGCCGCGAACCCCGCCATCGTCACCCACTGCGAAGCTCCCTGCCTGGGTTACTCCCACCTCAACGCACGCACGGTGAACGACCTCATCGCCGAGGCGGCTCCGGTCACCATCTCCCTGGCGCTCGTCGCGCTGGTGATGTGGCTGGTGGGCGGGATTCTCTTCGGCATCCTCGCCGCCGTCTTCAAGGGCTCGATCATCGACCGTGGCATCGTCGGACTGACGTTGGTCGCGTACGCGTTCCCCACGTTCTTCATCGGCGTGTTCCTGCTGAAGTTCGTCGTGATCAAGTGGGAGTTCCTTCCCTATCCCGAGTACTACTCCATCGCGGACGGGGGAGTCGGACGCTGGCTCGCCGGCCTCATCCTTCCCGCCGCGACGCTGGCGCTCGTCTTCACTGCCGGCTACGTGCGCATGACGCGTGCCTTCGTGATCGAGTCCATGAGCGAGGACTACATCCGTACGGCCCGGGCCAAGGGCCTCACCGCACGGGCTGTCCTGTTCAAGCACGGCATCCGTGCCGCGCTCACGCCGCTCGTCACCATGGCCGGCCTCGACTTCGCCACGCTTCTCGGCGGAGCGATCATCACCGAGTCCGTATTCTCGTACGAGGGCCTGGGGCTGCTCACGCTCCAGGCGAGTGAGGCCTACGACCTCCCGACGATCATCGGTGTCGTCGTGCTGGCCGGAACCTTCGTGATCGTCGCGAACATCATCGTCGACATCCTGTACGCCGTCATCGACCCCCGCGTCCGGTTGGGCTGAGAGAGACAGAGATGAACCAGTTCCTCGTCGTGGACGACCTCAAGGTCCACTTCCCGACCCCCGACGGCGTGGTCAAGGCCACCGACGGACTCTCCTTCACCCTCGAGCGAGGCAAGACACTCGGCATCGTGGGGGAGTCGGGCTCCGGCAAGTCGGTCTCCAGCTCCGCCATCCTCGGCCTCCACCGCGGCACGCCAGCTCGCGTCTCCGGCTCGATCCAGCTCGACGGCGTCGACCTGTTGACGCTCTCCGACGAGGAGATGCGTCGCAAGCGGGGACGGGAGGTGGCGATGATCTTCCAGGACCCGCTGTCCGCGATGCATCCCTACTTCACCGTGGGCCGGCAGCTCTCCGAGGCCTACCGCGTGCACCACAAGGTCTCGCGCAAGAAGGCGAAGGTGCGCGTCATGGAGATGCTCGACCGTGTCGGCATTCCCAGCCCTGACCGGCGCTACCACGACTACCCGCACCAGTTCTCGGGCGGAATGCGTCAGCGCGCCATGATCGCGATGGCCCTGATCAACGACCCGACGCTGGTGATCGCCGACGAGCCCACCACCGCGCTCGACGTCACCGTCCAGGCCCAGATCCTGGACCTGCTGCGTGACCTCCAGCGCGAGTTCGACACCGCGATCATCATGATCACCCACGACCTCGGTGTCGTGGCGGAGATGGTTGACGACGTGCTGGTGATGTACGGCGGCAAGGCCGTCGAGTACGGCCCCGTCAAGGACGTGATGACGCATCCGGAGATGCCCTACACCTGGGGGCTTCTTTCCAGCGTCCCCGACATCACCTCCGACCCCAACGCGCGGATGGTGCCGATCCCCGGCAACCCGCCGAGCCTGCTCTCGCCCCCGTCGGGGTGCGCCTTCCACCCGCGCTGCGCGTTCCGCCAGTACGTCGAGGGAGACCGCTGCCGTACCGAGGTGCCCGAGCTGGTCCCCGGCGCCCAGGGGCTCAACCACCTGAAGCGCTGCCACCTCCCCGACCCCGACATGATCTACGAGCGCCAGGTGCTGCCCGAGATCGCTCCCGACCGTGCAGAGGAACTCTGACCATGGCTGAGCAGACCGAGGTCCCCACCCCCGGGACCGTGACCACGTTCGACGAGCTGGGTCACCAGGCCACCCCCCTCGACCCTGACGCTCCGCCCATCCTGACGGTGCGTCATCTCAAGCAGTACTTCCCGGTCAGGTCGTCGGGCCTGATCCGTCGCAAGATCGGTGACGTCCAGGCCGTCGACGACATCTCCTTTCAGGTGCCCCAGGGCGGTTCGCTGGGGCTGGTGGGCGAGTCCGGGTGCGGCAAGTCGACCACTGGTCGCGCCATCACCCGCCTCTACACGCCGACCGCCGGTGCCGTGGAGTTCAACGGGCACGACATCGCCCACTACTCGGCGCGCCAGCTCAAGCCCCTGCGCAGCGAGATCCAGATGATCTTCCAGGATCCCTACAGCTCGCTGAACCCGCGGCACACGGTGGGTTCGATCATCTCGGCCCCCCTGCGCATCCACGACATGGTGCCGAAGGACCAGACGCTCAAGCGGGTGCAGGAGCTGCTGGAGATCGTCGGCCTCAACCCGGAGCACTACAACCGCTACCCGAACGAGTTCTCCGGTGGTCAGCGTCAGCGCATCGGCATCGCCCGCGCGCTGGCCCTGAAGCCCAAGCTGATCGTGGCCGACGAGCCGGTCTCGGCGCTGGACGTCTCCATCCAGGCGCAGGTCGTCAACCTGCTCCAGGACATCCAGCGCGAGTTCGGTGTCGCGTTCCTCTTCATCGCCCACGACTTGGCCGTGGTCCGTCACTTCTGCCCCGAGGTTGCGGTGATGTACCTCGGCAAGATCGTCGAGATCGGCGACCGCGAGAGCATCTACAACAACGCTCACCACCCCTACACCCAGGCGCTGCTCTCCGCCGTGCCCGAGGTGAAGTCGGCGGTCACCGGGGAGTCCAGCAAGGACCGCATCCGGCTCGAGGGTGACGTGCCCAGCCCGATCGACCCGCCGTCGGGGTGCCGATTCCGCACGCGTTGCCCAATCGCGCAGGAGATCTGTGCGACCCAGGAGCCTCCGCTCCTCCAGATCGGTCAGCGACACAAGGTGGCGTGCCACTTCCCGGGGCGCCGCGGCGACGTGCCGACCCGGCCGGTGACCACCAGGATGCTCGGCGTCGACGACACCGGGGCCCCTGACCCCGGCATGAGCGGCGCGGAGAAGATCATCGACGAGCCGGGCTACGCCGACACCTGGCTCGACCTGGACCGCAACACCGTGGGTCGTGCCTGACACACTGCTGACGTGGCGGAATCCGAAGGTCTGTTCGACGTACCGGGGCGCACCGGTGGAGGGTCGCTGAGCGACCAGAGCCACCGGGGCGCCCCGTTGGCGGTACGCATGCGCCCGCGCGACCTCGACGACCTGGTCGGGCAGTCCCACCTGCGGGCCGACGGGTCGCCCCTGCGTCGTTTGGTGGAAGGCGACCACTCGATGTCGCTGGTCCTGTGGGGCCCACCGGGCACCGGCAAGACCACCATCGCGGGGATCGTCAGCCGACAGACCGAACGCCGTTTCGTCGAGGTCTCGGCCGTCTCCGCCGGGGTCAAGGAGGTCCGCGCCGCCATCGACGCGGCGCGGGCACAGCTGGCGGCTGGCGGCGCGGAGACGGTGCTCTTCGTCGACGAGGTACACCGCTTCACCAAGGCCCAGCAGGACGCGCTCCTGCCCGGGGTCGAGAACCGGTGGGTGACCCTCGTGGCGGCCACGACCGAGAACCCGTTCTTCTCCGTGATCTCACCCCTGCTCTCGCGCAGCCTGCTGCTGAAGCTGGAGTCGCTCACCGACGCCGACATCGACGGGGTCGTGACCCGGGCGCTCGAGGACGAGCGGGGCCTGGCGGGGGCGGTCGACCTCGACCAGGTGGCCCGCGAGCACCTGGTCCGCCTGGCCGGGGGTGACGCGCGTCGGGCACTCACCTACCTCGAGGCGTCTGCCGCGGCGGCCGAGGCGGTGCGTACGTCCACCGACGACCGGCCCCGGATCACGCTCGAGGTCGCGGAGACGGCGGTCGACCAGGCCGCGGTCCGCTACGACCGCCAGGGCGACCAGCACTACGACGTGACCAGCGCCTTCATCAAGTCGATCCGGGGCTCCGACGTGGACGCCTCGCTGCACTGGCTGGCCCGGATGGTGGAGGCGGGCGAGGATCCCCGCTTCATCGCCCGACGACTGGTGATCCTCGCCAGCGAGGACATCGGCATGGCCGATCCCACCGCGCTCCCCACGGCCGTGGCCGCGGCCCAGGCCGTCCAGCTGATCGGGATGCCGGAGGCGCGCCTCAACCTGGCACAGGCCGTGGTCGCGCTGGCTTCGGCGCCCAAGTCCAACGCGGTCTACATGGCGTTCGAGGCTGCCGCGGCCGACGTCCGCGCCGGCAAGGTGGGTTCGGTCCCCGCGCACCTGCGGGACGCCCACTACGGCGGGGCCAAGAAGCTGGGCCACGGCGAGACGTACGTCTATCCCCACGACGTGAAGCACGGTGTGGCGCAGCAGCAGTACCTGCCCGAGCCCGTACGCGACGCGGCGTACTACCGACCCACCTCCCACGGAGCCGAGGCAGGAGTGAAGGACCGCTGGGAGCGGATCCGGAGCATCGTGCGCGGTGTCCGCAACGGCAGGTAGGGTTCAGTCCTGTGAACGAGTGGAGTGCGACGGCCGTGGTGGGCGTGTCTGCCGTCGTCGTCGCGGTCCTCCTCGTCGTCGTGGTGGCTCTGGCCCGTACCCAGCGTCGTACCCGCGCCGAGCTCGAGCAGACCCGCACGCTCCAGAGCGAGCTGCTGGCTCGTCTTGACGCCTTCGACCGTCCGAGCGCTGGCGCCCACCCTGACGTGAGCGTCTCCGAGTTCGTGATCACCGACGTGGGCAGGACGGAGCAGCCTGACGACGCCGAGTCGGCGCCGGGCCGCCTCGACGGTCGGCTCTTCGTCGACATCGTGGCCCGCGAGACGCTGGTGAAGGCCGCGTCGTGGACCTACGGCGTACGCCGCGCGCTCTCCCCCGAGAACCGCAATCGCGTGCGGTTCGAGGTGCATCGCGAGACGAAGCGGGCCACTCGTCAGCGCAAGGCTGACGTCAAGGAGGCCCTGCGCCAGTACTACGCCAAGGAGCGGGGTGACGTCGCATGAGTCGTGGACTGTGGTTCGTGGCCGGTGCGAGTGCCGGGGTCTACGTGGTGACCAGGGCCCGCAGGCTCGCCGACTCGGTCACGGCGGAGGGCTTCCGCGCCCGCTGGCAGGGCATCACCCACGGTGCGAGACTGTTGTCGGAGGACGTGCGCACCGCCCAGGCCCAGCGTGAGGTGGAGCTCCGCGAAACCCTTGGCCTCCCCGCCACTCCGCTCGCCGGCCGTGAGCTCACCGGCCCGTCGGCTCCGGGCGATCACACTCCCGTAGCCTCCTTGGTTCCCCCGCTCGAAGACAGGAAGAACGACCACTGATGGACACCTCCGAGATCCGCCGCCGGTTCCTCGCGCACTTCGAGGCTGGTGGCGCATGGGGCGCCCACACGCCGGTCCCTTCGGCCTCGCTGCTGCTGGACGACCCCAACCTCCTGTTCGTCAACGCGGGCATGGTGCCGTTCAAACCGTTCTTCCTCGGTCAGGAGACACCCCCCTACGCGCGGGCGACGAGCGTCCAGAAGTGCGTGCGTACGCCCGACATCGAGGACGTCGGCAAGACCACCCGCCACGGCACGTTCTTCGAGATGTGCGGCAACTTCTCGTTCGGCGACTACTTCAAGCAGGGCGCCATCGAGCTCGCCTGGGACCTGCTCACCAAGTCGGTGGCAGACGGCGGGTTCGGCCTGGACGAGAGCCGTCTCTACCCGTCGGTGCTCGCGGG
This sequence comes from Nocardioides jishulii, assembly GCF_006007965.1. NCBI lineage: Bacteria > Bacillati > Actinomycetota > Actinomycetes > Propionibacteriales > Nocardioidaceae > Nocardioides > Nocardioides jishulii. Next base: position 1,679,945 of record NZ_CP040748.1, read on the forward strand.
TGACGAGGAGGCCGTGGAGCTGTGGATGAAGGCCACCGGCCTCCCGCGCCGCCGCATCGTCGGCCTCGGTCGCAAGGAGAACTACTGGTCGATGGGCATCCCCGGCCCCGGTGGCCCGTGCTCGGAGATCCTGTACGACCGTGGCCCCGAGTTCGGTCCGGACTTCGACCCCGAGACGCTGGGTCCGGACATGCCGGTGGCGCTGGAGGACCGTCTCCTCGAGATCTGGAACCTCGTCTTCATGCAGGACGAGCTCAGCGCCGTGCGGTCGAAGGAGGACTTCGACGTCGCCGGGTCGCTGCCCAGGAAGAACATCGACACCGGCATGGGCCTCGAGCGGGTGGCTTTCCTCCTGCAGGGCAAGAAAAACATGTACGAGATCGACGTCATGTATCCCGTGATCGCCCGCGCCGAGGAGCTGACCGGGCGCCGTTACGGCGCCAACCGGGACGACGACGTCCGGCTGCGCGTGGTGGCCGACCACATTCGTTCATCGATGATGCTCATCGGTGACGGCGTCACGCCCGGCAACGACGGCCGCGGCTACGTGCTCCGTCGTCTGCTGCGCCGTGCGGTCCGCTCCATGCGCCTGCTCGGCTACGAGGACCGGGCGCTGCCCGAGCTGATGCCGGTCAGCCGCGACAAGATGGGGGAGACCTACACCGACCTCGTCACCGACTGGGACCGCATCGCGCGCGTTGCCTTCGCGGAGGAGGACGCCTTCCGCAAGACCCTGCAGGCGGGCACCCAGATCTTCGACCTGGCGGCCTCCGAGGTGAAGGCGAGCGGTGCAGGCGTGCTCACCGGCGACAAGGCCTTCGCGCTGCACGACACCTACGGCTTCCCCATCGACCTCACCCTCGAGATGGCGTCCGAGGCGGGCCTCAGCGTCGACGAGGCGGGCTTCCGCCACCTGATGGCCGAGCAGCGGCAGCGTGCCAAGGCCGACGCCCGGGCCAAGAAGGGGCAGCACGCCGACACCTCCGTCTACCGCGGCATCCTCGACGCCAACGGCCCGACGGAGTGGCTCGCGTACGAGACCCTCACCACCGAGTCGAAGCCGCTCGCGCTGCTGCGCGAGGGCGCTCCCGTCGCGGCCCTGGGCGGCGGCGAGGTCGGTGAGCTGGTGCTCGACCGCACCCCGTTCTACGCCGAGTCGGGTGGCCAGGCGGCTGACGCCGGTCGCATCGAGTTCGACGGTGGCGTCCTCGAGGTCCTCGACGTCCAGCGTCCCGTCCGCGGCCTGGTGGTCCACCAGGTACGCGTGCTGGAGGGTGAGCTCCCGGCGGACGTGGCCCAGCTGCACGCCCAGGTCGACCCGGACTGGCGCCTCGGTGCCCGTCAGGCGCACTCCGGCACCCACGTGGTGCACGCGGCCCTGCGTCAGGTGCTCGGCCCCACGGCACTGCAGTCCGGCTCCTACAACCGACCCGGCTACCTCCGCCTCGACTTCGGGTGGACCTCCTCGCTCACCCCGGACCAGGTGCGCGACATCGAGACGGTCTCCAACGAGGCGCTGCGGGCCGACCTGCCGGTGGACTGGCAGTACATGACGCTGGCCGAGGCCAAGGAGTGGGGCGCCATCGCGCTGTTCGGTGAGACCTACGACAACTCGCAGGTGCGCGTGGTCGAGATCGGCGGTCCTTGGTCGCGCGAGCTCTGCGGTGGCACGCACGTCGACCACTCGTCGCAGATCGGCACGCTGGTCGTCACCGGTGAGTCGTCGGTGGGATCGGGCAACCGGCGCATCGAGGCGTTCACCGGCGTCGAAGGGTTCAAGTACCTCGCCAAGGAACGCGACATCGTCTCCCGGCTGACCGGGATGTTGAAGGCCCAGCCCGACGACCTCGTCGGTCGGGTCACGCAGATGGTCGACCAGCTCAAGTCCACCGAGAAGGAGCTGGAGAAGGTGCGCCTGGCCCAGCTCCTCGCGGCGGGCGGTCAGCTGGCTGCCGACGCACGTGAGGTCGCCGGAGTGGCCGTGGTCGTCGAGCGCCTCGACGGCGCGGGCGGCGGCGACGTGCGTACGCTCGCCACCGACGTCCGGGCTCGCCTCGACGCCGGTCGTCCCGGCGTGGTGGTCCTGCTGGGCGTCAACGACGGCAAGGTGTCCGTCGTGGCCGCGGTCAACGGGGCTGCCCGTGACGCCGGCCTCTCCGCCAACGACCTCGTGCGCGCCACGGCGCCGCACATCGACGGCAAGGGTGGCGGCAAGCCCGACATGGCGCAGGGTGGCGGCACCAACCCTGCCGGTGTCGACGCCGCCATCGAGGCCGTCGTCGTCGACGTCGCGCGGGTCCGAGGCGCCTGAGGTGCGCCACGGGGTGCGGGTGGGCGTCGACCCGGGAGACGCCCGCATCGGTGTCGCGCGCAGCGACCCGACCGGCTTCCTGGCCACCCCCGTGGAGACGGTCCCGCGCGGCAGGGGGGACGTACGCCGCATCGCCCGCATCGTCCGCGACGAGGAGGCCGTCGAGGTCGTCGTCGGCCTGCCCCGATCTCTCAAGGGGACCGAGGGTCCGGCGGCCGCCAAGGTGCGCGAATTCGCGGCCACCCTGGCGGCGAGGGTGGCACCTGTTCCCGTGCGTCTGTGCGACGAGCGCTTGACCACGGTGACGGCGGAGGCCATGCTTCGCGACCAGGGGCGTAAAGGCAGCAAGAGGCGAGCGGTGGTCGACCAGGCCGCGGCCGTCGTCATCCTCCAACACGCGTTGGACACGGAGCGGAACAGTGGTTTCGCCCCGGGAGAGATCATTGGGGTCGACCATGCTTGACGACGAAGGCACCACGCAGACTTCCGAGCGCAGCTACGCCCCCGAGGGCGGCGCCCGCAAGGCGAAGAAGCGCCGCAACCCCCTGGGGATCGTGGCCGTGGTCGTCGTGGTCGCGCTGGTGTGCGTCGGTCTCTACGTGGGCGTCAGCAAGGGCGTCAACTGGGTCCAGGACCAGTTCGGCTCCGCGGAGGACTTCTCGGGTCCGGGCACCGGCGAGGTGATCTTCGAGGTCCGCGAGGGCGACACCTCGGCCGCCATCGGCCGCGGGCTCAAGGAAGCCGGCGTCATCGCCTCGGTCGAGGCCTTCATCTCCGCGGCCACCGCCGACACCCGTTCCTCCAAGATCCAGGTGGGCTACTACCCGCTCCGCAAGGAGATGAGCGCCGTCGACGCGCTCGAGGTGCTGGTCGACCCCGCCAACCAGGTGAAGAACACCGTCACCGTGCCCGAGGGCCTGCGGGTCGTCGACATCGTCGACATCCTCGCGGAGAAGACCGAGTTCAGCCGTGCCCAGTACGAGGCTGCGCTCAAGGACACCGCAGCCCTGGGCCTGCCGGACTTCGCGGAGGGCAACCCCGAGGGCTACCTCTTCCCGGCCACGTACGACATCGGTCCGAAGGACAAGCCGAAGGACATCCTCGCCAAGATGGTCGCCCGCTGGCGCCAGGCGGCCGACGACGTCCAGCTCGAGAGCCGGGCCGCCGCGCTGGGGTACACCCCGGCAGAGCTGATGACCGTGGCCTCCCTGGTCGAGGCAGAGGGCCGCGGTGACGACATGGCCAAGATCGCCACCGTCATCTACAACCGCGTCGAGAACCCCGGTGCCGGCACCGGCGGCAAGCTGCAGATCGACGCCACGGTCAACTACGCGCTGGGCCGCACTGGCACGATCGCGGTCACGACCGACGAGACCTTGACCGACCACCCGTACAACACGTACGTGGTCCAGGGACTGCCGCCCGGCCCCATCGAGGCGCCCGGCGAGGAGGCCATGGCTGCCGCCGGCAACCCAGCCGAAGGGCCGTGGATCTACTACGTGACGGTCGACCTCAAGACCGGCGAGACCAAGTTCACCGACAGCTACGACGAGTTCCTGACCTTCAAGGCGGAGTACAAGTCCTACTGCACGACGTCGGACGCCTGCTGAGCGATGACGCGCACCGTCTGCGGGGTGTTGGGGGATCCCATCGCCCACTCGCTCTCACCCGTGCTGCACCGGGCTGGCTATGCCGCGCTCGGCCTTCCGTGGACCTATGACGCCCATCGCGTCGTCTCCGGGGGACTGCCGGAGTTCCTTGCCGGACTGGGGGAGTCCTGGCGCGGACTGTCCCTGACCATGCCCCTGAAGCGTGAGGCAGTGGTGCTCGTCCCGCACCTGAGCGAGCGGGCGCGACGTTCGGGAGCCGTCAACACGATCGTGCTCTCGGGGGAGGCGCAGGCGCCACACCTGTGGGGCGACAACACCGACATCCCCGGCGCGCTGTGGCGGCGATCCGCGAGCGGACCGCACTGGAACCGCACACCGCGACCATCCTCGGTGGCGGCGCTACCGCTACGTCGGTCGGTCTCGCCCTCCTCGAGCTGGGGGTCCAGCAGATCACCCTGGTCGTGCGTAGCCCTGAACGGGCGCAGGAGACCGTGGCGGTCCTGACGGCGGGAGACGGGGCGCCGCACGTCGAGGTACGTCTGCTCACCGATCCGCCGGGCGACCCCGGCGGCATCGTGGTCTCCACCGTCCCGGCGACGGCCCAGGACGCGGGCCTGGTCGAGGCCATGGCCGCCGCCCCGGTCCTCTTCGACGTGCTCTACGACCCGTGGCCCACGCCGTTGGCCGCCGCCGCGCAGGGAGTGGTGGTCTCCGGGCTCGACCTGCTGGTGCACCAGGCGGCGGTGCAGTTCACCCACTTCACCGGGCACGAGGCCCCCCTCGCAGCGATGCGTACCGCGGGGGAGCAGGCACTCGCGGCCCGGACCGAACGATCGGCGACATCATGAGTTCCTTGGCCGTAGGACTGGTCTGCGCCGTGCTGGGCCTGCTGGTGCCCTTGATGGTGCGCCGCATCCCGGAGCCGGTCGAGTCCACTGACCCGGTCGAGACCGCAGATGCGGCGGAGAAGTCGCTCCCCGAGCCGGTCGAGGCGTCCGTGGCGCACGACGAGGCCGCCGCCGACGTCGTCGCAACGACCGAGGCCATCGCGGCCTCCGGCCCCACGTCACCGCCGTCCACGGAGGCCGACGACAGCGTGATCGCGACCGCGCCGGAGAAGGAGCTCTACACGGCCATCGCCGACCACCGCGGAGTTGCCGTGGCATCGGTGCTGGCGAGTGGACTCGCTGGCGCCGTCCTGGGGTGGGCGCTCGGCTGGGCCTGGTCCCTGCTCTTCCTCGTGCCTCTGGTGCCGGTGCTCGTGGGGCTGGCCATCATCGACTGGCGGACCAAGCTCCTCCCGACCTGGGTCATCGCCCGCACCTACGCCGCGCTGGTGCCCCTGGTGCTGGTCGTCGGCGCCGTGACGGGGGAGTGGGACGACGTGCTCAGGGCCTTCTGGGGCTGGTTGATCACCGGCGGCCTCTACTTCGTCCTGTGGTTCATCAACTCGGCCGGACTCGGTTACGGCGACGTGCGGCTCTCCGGAATCATCGGCATCGTCCTGGGGCAGCTCGGCTGGGGCACGCTCTTCGCCGGTGTCTACTCGGCCTTCATCCTGGGCGGTGTCATCGGGGGTGTGCTGGCCCTGGCGAAGCTGGTCGACCGCCGCGGCGTGCCCTTCGGTCCGTTCATGGTCGCGGGTGCGCTGATGGGGGTCGTGCTCGGTCCCTGGACCGCCGCGAATCTCGGTTGAGGCAGACGCTGCTCGGCGCGTGAACCGGGCATGGAAGAATGCGCGGCATGCTGCGTTGGCTCACCGCTGGTGAATCCCATGGCCCCTCCCTCGTCGCAATTCTCGAAGGACTTCCGGCCCACGTCCTCGTCACCACAGACGACATCAATGACTCGCTCGCCCGGCGTCGTCTCGGCTACGGCCGAGGTGCACGGATGAAGTTCGAGCAGGACGTCGTCCGCTTCATCGGGGGCGTGCGCCACGGTGAGTCCCAGGGTGGCCCCGTGGCCATCGAGGTGGGCAACAGCGAGTGGCCGAAGTGGGAGAAGGTCATGTCGGCCGACCCCGTGGACGCCGACGAGCTCGCCAGCTCGGCGCGCAACGCCCCGCTGACCCGCCCCCGTCCCGGTCACGCCGACCTGGTGGGGATGCAGAAGTACGACTTCGACGAGGCCCGCCCGATCCTCGAGCGCGCTTCGGCCCGCGAGACCGCGGCGCGGGTGGCGCTCGGTCGCGTGGCGTCCAACTTCCTCGAGCAGGCCGTCGGTGCCCGCATCGTCTCCCACGTCGTCGAGCTCGGTGGTGTGCCCGCTCCGGCCGGCTCGGTGCCGGCCCCCGGCGACGTCGCCCGTCTCGACGAGGATCCCGTGCGCTGCCTCGACCCCGAGGCCTCCCGAGCGATGGTCGAGCGCATCGACCAGGCGCACAAGGACGGCGACACCCTCGGCGGCGTCGTCGAGGTCGTCGTGCACGACCTGCCGCCGGGCCTGGGCTCCCACGTCCACTGGGACCGCCGTCTCGACGCCCGCCTGGCCGGTGCGCTGATGGGCATCCAGGCCATCAAGGGCGTGGAGGTCGGCGACGGCTTCGAGCTCGCGGCGACCCCGGGCTCGCTGGCCCATGACGAGATCGTCTCCACCGAGGACGGCCTGCGCCGCACCTCCGGTCGCTCCGGCGGCACCGAGGGTGGCATGTCGACCGGCGAGGTGCTCCGCGTCCGTGCGGCCATGAAGCCGATCGCCACGGTGCCGAGGGCACTGCGTACGGTCGACGTGTCCACCGGCGAGGCCGCCGTGGCGCACCACCAGCGCTCCGACGTCTGTGCGGTCCCGGCCGCCGGAATCGTGGCGGAGGCCATGGTGGCGCTCGTCCTGGCCGACGCCGTCATCGAGAAGTTCGGCGGTGACTCGGTGGCCGAGACGCGGCGCAACTTCGAGTCGTACGTCGAGCACCTGAAGTTCCGGTGACCGGCCCGCGCGTCGTGCTCGTCGGCCCCATGGGCGCCGGCAAGACGACGGTCGCCCACGTGCTCGGTGACGCCTGGGGCGTCACCGTGCGCGACACCGACGCAGACATCGTGGCCCGCGAAGGTCGGTCGGTCCAGGACATCTTCGTCGACGACGGCGAGAGCCACTTCCGTGACCTCGAGGTCGAGGCCGTGGCCGCCGCGCTCGCTGAGCACGACGGCGTCCTCGCCCTCGGCGGTGGAGCCGTGCTGGACGCCCGCACCCGTGAGCGGCTGTCCGGGCACCGCGTCGTCTTCCTCGACGTCGGCCTGTCCGAGGCGGTGAAGCGGGTGGGGCTCGGCGCCGGACGTCCGCTCCTGCTGGGCAACGTCCGCGCCCGCGTCAAGGCGCTCCTCGACGAGCGCACCCCCGTCTACGAGTCCGTCGCGACCCTCCGGGTCGAGACCGACGGACGCACCCCGCAGGAGATCGCTGCGGAGATCATGGAGGCCCTGTCATGACCCTCGGCGCACCCCGCGACGTCTCGACGCTGCACGTGGGGGGAGCGAGCCCGTACGAGGTCGTCGTGGGTCGCGACCTCGCCTCGCTCGTGCCGGAGATCCTCGGCGACTCCGTGCAGCGGGTCGCCCTGCTGTACGCCGGTGAGCTCGGCGCCCTCGCCCAGCCCGTCGCGGACGCCCTCGCGCCGCACTACGACGTCCTGGCGCTTGGCCTGCCCGACGGTGAGCAGGCCAAGACCGCAGCCGTCGCCAACGACTGCTGGGAGGCCCTCGGGGCAGCTGGGTTCACCCGCTCCGACGCGGTCGTCACCCTCGGCGGGGGAGCGACCACTGACCTGGGCGGGTTCGTCGCGGCCTCGTGGCTGCGCGGGGTCCGTGTGGTCCACGTGCCCACCACGGTCCTGGCCATGGTCGACGCGGCGGTGGGCGGCAAGACCGGGATCAACACGGCCGCAGGCAAGAACCTGGTCGGCGCCTTCCACGAGCCGGCCGGGGTCCTCTGCGACCTGGCGCTGCTCGAGACCCTGCCGCGCGACGAGCTGGTCGCCGGCCTGGGGGAGGTCGTCAAGTGTGGCTTCATCGCCGACCCCGAGATCCTGACGATCGTCGAGGGCAGCGACCCCGCCGCCCTGACGCCTCGCTCCGCCGAGCTCCGTGAGCTGGTCGAGCGGGCGATCCGCGTGAAGATCGACGTCGTGGTCGACGACCTCAAGGAGGCCGGTGGCCGCGACGGCCACCCCGGCCGTGAGGTCCTCAACTACGGACACACCATGGCTCACGCCATCGAACGCGCCACGGACTACAAGGTCCGGCACGGGGAGGCTGTGGCCATCGGCTCGGTCTTCGTCGCCGAGCTCGCCCGCCTGGCAGGGGTCCTGGATCCCGCCCTCGTGGACCGGCACGTGAGCGCATTCAGCCGCGTCGGACTCCCGGTGGGCTTCGCGGACGCCGACTTCGACGAGCTGCGCTCCGCGATGGCGGTGGACAAGAAGGCCCGGGGTTCGCAGCTGCGCTTCGTGGTGCTGGAGGATCTCGCGACCCCGCGGATCCTGGCGGGCCCGTCCGAGGAGCACCTCAGGGCGGCGTACGACGCCATGGTGGCGCGGGCATGAGCGCTCCACGGGTGCTGGTGCTGAACGGCCCCAACCTCGGCCGGCTGGGGCGTCGGCAGCCCGAGATCTACGGCACGACCACCCACGCCGAGCTCGCGGTGCTGTGCCTCACGTGGGGCCACGAGCTGGGACTGGCGGTGGAGGTGCGTCAGACCAACCACGAGGGAGACCTCCTCGACTGGCTCAACGCCGCGGCCGACGAGCAGGTGGCGGTGGTGCTCAACGCGGGTGCGTGGACCCACTACTCGCTGGCGCTCCACGATGCCTGCGCCCAGCTGGAGGCGCCGCTGGTCGAGGTGCACCTCTCCGACCCGAAGGCGCGCCCCGAGGTCTTCCGGCACACCTCGTACGTCGAGCCCTTCGCCGCAGCGACCTTCGCGGGGCACGGCGTGGAGGGCTATCGGATGGCCCTGGAGTTCGTCGCCTCCCGCTAGCCCGGAGGCGCGGTGGGACACCGGTTTCCCGGTGTGGCGTGCGCGCCACTAGAATCGCCAGTCGGCCCTGCAACCCCGAGACGAAGGCGGCACCCCGCTCATGGCAAGCACCAACGACCTCAAGAACGGCATGGTTCTCAACCTGGAGGGCCAGCTCTGGTCCGTGGTCGAGTTCCAGCACGTGAAGCCGGGCAAGGGCCCCGCGTTCGTCCGCACCAAGCTGAAGAACGTCGAGTCGGGCAAGACCGTCGACAAGACCTTCAACGCCGGCACGAAGGTCGAGACCGCCAACGTCGACAAGCGGACGATGCAGTACCTCTACAACGACGGCAACTCCTACGTCTTCATGGACGTGCAGACCTACGACCAGATCGAGGTCTCGCCCGAGTCGGTCGGCGACGCCAAGAACTTCCTCCTGGAGAACCAGGAAGCGATCATCGCCACCAACGAGGGTCGGGTGCTCTACGTCGAGCTGCCCGCGTCGGTGGAGCTCCTCATCGCCGAGACCGAGCCCGGCCTCCAGGGCGACCGCTCCACGGGCGGCACCAAGCCGGCCACGCTGGAGACCGGTCACGTCATCCAGGTCCCGCTCTTCATGACCAGCGGCGAGAAGGTCAAGGTCGACACCCGCGACTCGTCCTACCTCGGCCGCGTCAAGGCCTGACGGACCGGCTGGTCTCGACACCCATGGCTGCCCGCAGCAAGGCCCGCAAGCGCGCCCTTGACATCCTCTTTGCCTCCGAGCTGCGCTCGGAGGACCCGGTGGACGCCCTCGACAAGGCCGTCGCCGACGGCGAGGGCCCCACCAACGCCTACACCGGTGAGCTGGTGCGAGGCGTCCAGGCGCACCGCGCCAGGATCGACGAGGTGCTCAGGCAGTACGCCCAGGGCTGGTCGCTCGAGCGCATGCCGGCGGTGGACCGCAACGTCCTGCGCCTCGGCGTCTACGAGCTGCTCTTCTCCGACGACGTCCCCGAGGCGGTGGCCGTGAGTGAGGCCCTGGCCCTGGTCCGGGACCTGTCGACCGACGAGTCGCCCACCTACGTCAACGGTGTCCTCGGCGCCGTGATGCGCGACAAGTCCGACCTGGTCTGACCTCAGGACCATCCACGTACGCGAGCCCCGACGACCTGGTCGTCGGGGCTCGCGTGGTCTCCAGGCGGTGGGGACCAGACCGTGGCCTCTAGGCGGTGACCGGTGCGGTGGCCAGTGCCACCGCCGAGCGGACCAGGTAGTCCTTCGCAGTGGCCCCGGCGATCGTGCGGATCTGGGGCGCGCCGGAGGCGTCCTCCTCGACCAGGAGGCCGACACGGGCCAGCTGGAGGGTCCCCAGGCCGGTGGCGTAGAGCAGGTTCGCCAGGGCCGGGGGGTTGGTCACGTGGAAGTCCCCCGAGGCGCCACCCGCGACCAGCACCTTGGTCAGGATGCCGAGGCAGGAGGCCATCGCGCGGCCCAGCCGCAGCGCGGCCTCCTCGCTCACCTCGTCGAGCAGCTCTGGGCCCGTGCGGCGCATGAGCGTCTGCGCGCAGTCCACGAAGGCCGGATGGGCGAGTCCGTAGTCGGCAAAGGCTTCCACGAGGCGCTGGAGACGCACGGCAGGGACGGCCGAGGCGTCGTCGGCGAGGGAGAGGGCTGTGCGCAGCTCGTCGAGGTAGCCGACGAGCGTGAGCGCGAAGAGCTCCTCCTTGCCGCTGAAGTGGCGGTAGACGATCGCGCGATTGATGCCCACGGAGCGCGCGATGTCCTCGATCTGGGCGTCACCGAGGCCACGCTCGTCGAAGAGCGCCCGGGTGGCCGCGAGGATCTCCTGGGTGCGCTGGCGGCGGCGCGACGCCGCTGGGGTCCTCCCGCTGCGCTGCGCTGCGGGAGGAGTGGTGCTCTGCTCCATGGGGGGAGTGTAAGTCTTCGTGCAACCGCGTGTGACACCTGAGTGGCACGGGGTGGCGCCTGGCTGGCATGACCCGGCACCGGCGTCGAGTCGGGGTCGTGTCGGGGGCCGGGCGTACCGTGTCACCTGTGGTGGACGAGGGCTCGGAGCGGATCTGGCGGCCCGCCTGGGCCTGCCCGGTCGGGACGCTCCTGCGCCAGCACCGACGAGGGGCGGGGGACCCGACCCAGCGCGTCGACGGCGCCACGACCTGGCGGGCCGCACGTACGCCCCTGGGCCCTGTCACGCTCCGGGTGGAGCCCCTCAGTGCCGAGGGTGTGGTGCGGGCCCACGCGTGGGGCCCGGGGGCGGAGTGGGCCCTCGACCAGCTGCCTGCCCTGCTCGGTGCCGAGGACGACGTCACGCGCTTCGACCCGCGTACGCCGCTGGTCGCGGAGGCGTGGCGGCGGTCCGCGCACTGGCGTCTGGGGCGGACCGGCCTCCTCCATGAGTCCCTGCTGCCGTCGATCCTCGAGCAGAAGGTGACGGGCCAGGAGGCCTTCGCCTCCTTCCGACGCCTCGTACGGCGCCACGGTGATCCGGCGCCCGGTCCCGGCGCCGCCCTGGGGCTGCACGTGCAACCGTGCGCCGAGGTGGTGGCCCAGCTCCCCTCGTGGGAGTGGATCCAGCTCGGTGTCGACCACGCCCGGTCGAGCACCGCCGTCCGGGGTGCGCGTCTGGCGGGGTCGCTCCAGCGGATCGTGGAGCGTGAACCGTCCAGGATCGACGCCGCCCTGCGTTCGATCCCGGGGATCGGGGTGTGGACCAGCGCCGAGGTCCGCATGCGGGCCCTGGGGGACGCCGACGCCGTCTCCTACGGCGACTACCACCTCGCCACGCAGGTGGGGTGGGCGCTCGGGCACACCGTCTTCACCGACCGCGACCTGGCCGACTACCTCGCCCCGTGGGCGCCGCACCGCGGGCGCGTGGCACACCTGCTGCGGGGCATCGGGATGTCGAGACCCCGACGTGGGCCGAAGCTCGCACCGCGTACACACCTGCCGGTGAGGCGCTGAGACGCCCGCTGAGCCACCGATGGACCGGCCGGCCCATCCGGGCCGCGCACTGAGCAGTCAGAGAAGCAGGCCGTCAGAGAAGCGGGCGGAGCGGACCCAGCAGGAACTCGGTGATCTTGCGGTGCCACTCGCGCCCGTCCCACTCCTCGCGGGTGAGCTCGACGGCGTTGGTGAGGTCGACGCGGTAGATCTCCTCCATCGCGGCAGCCATGTTCTCGTCGATGATCTCGATGTTGATCTCGTAGTTGCCCGTGAGGCTGAGGCGATCGATGTTGGCGGTGCCCACCGTGGTCCACCGGCCGTCGATGGTGGCGGTCTTGGCGTGCACCATCGCACCCTGGTAGCGGAAGATGCGGATCCCCGCCTCCAGGAACTGGGCGTAGAGCCCACGCGAGATCCAGTCAGCCACGATGTGGTTGGAACGGTGGGGGATGAGGATGCGTACGTCGACGCCGCGGGCCACCGCGGCAGCCAGGGACTCGGTGAAGTCCTGGTCGGGGATGAAGTAGGCGTGTGTCATCCAGATGTGGTCGCCGGCGCGGTCGATCGCGTCGAGGTACATGGCGCGGATCGGGAACATCATCAGCCGCGGGGTGTTGCGGGAGAGCCGGATGTGGGCCTCCCACGTCGTCGGGGCCCCCAGCAGCAACGGCTGTTCGCTCGGCCTCAACCGGTGCCGGCGGTGGAGGTTCCAGAAGTCCGCGAACGCGCGCTTCAGGTCCCAGACCGCAGGGCCGGTGATGGCGATGTGGGTGTCGCGCCACTCCGTGGCGTACGGCGCCCCGATGTTGTAGCCGCCCACGAAGGCGACGGTGTCGTCGACGACCAGCACCTTGCGGTGGTCGCGGCCGTAGTGGCGGAAGTCCCAGAACCGGAAGCCCGCGTTGTAGATCGGGAAGCGCAGGACCGACATGTTGGAGGGGAAGCGCTTGAACCGTGGCGGGACGACGAGGTTCGCGAAGGCGTCGTAGATGCAGTAGACCTGCACGCCCCGGTCCGCGGCAGCCGAGAGTGCGCGCTTGAACGCCTCGCCGATCTCGTCCGACTTCCAGATGTAGGTCTCGAAGAAGATCTGGTGCTGGGCGCCGTCGATCGCGGCCAGCATCGCGTCGTACAGGTCCTGGCCGTAGGTGTAGACGGTGACCGACCCGTCCTCCACCTCGACGTTCGCGGGTGCGCTGCGCGGGAAGGGCTTCGAACGGTTGCCGCGGCGGCGGTACTTGTCGACCACCGTGAGGCCGATGGCCAGGGCGAAGGGGGTGACGAAGAGCGCCACCAGGACGCCGCGGACCACTCGGACCACACGGGCGGACAGGGGACGACTCACGCGGCCACCCTAACGTCGACGGCACCGGACGGGTGTCCCTCCCGCGGGGTGTCGACCTCCACGCGTGGGAGCGAGCTCGGCAAGGAGGTCAGCTCACCTTGAGGCCGGCGAGGGTGCGCTGCAGGAGCTCGAGGCGGTCGTCGTGGCTGGAGCGAGCGGTGAGGGTGCGACGCACCGAGACGTGGCCGTCGGCCACGAGGTCGCCGACGAGCACGCGGACGACTCCGATGGGGAGCTCCAACGCGGCTGCGACCTCGGCCACGGAGCGTCCGTCACAGAGCTCGAGCGCTCGGGCGTGCTGGCCGAAGACCTGGGCCTGTGAATCAGGGGTGGTCACCAGCGTGGCCTCGAAGGGGAGGTCGACGCGGGGCACCGTACGGCCACGGGTGAGGGTGAAGGGGCGGACGAACGCCGGAGGAGCCGGCTCACCGGCATGCTTGCCGCGCGGAGCGTCGTAACTGGCCATGAACACATGATCGCTCACCGACGTGGGTGGAAACCAATCCTCTGGCCACGATGTGGGCCACTCCACACCCCCAGGGCCCAAGAAGGTTCTCGACGGTGCCCGTCGACGCGCAGCCGGGTGATCTTCCCGGAGGCTGCGGTGGCGACGGCCGGCCTCCGGAGAGGCCGGCCGACGTCGACAGGGGTGGAGCGTCAGGTCAGCCGACGGGGAGCTGGCTGGCCATCCGCTCGAGGGCGTACTCGGTGACGCGGATCAGGGCGCCCTTGGCGGACTCCCGGTCGCGGGCGTCGATGCGGATCATCGGCACGTGCGCGGGGAGTGCCAGGGCCTCGCGCACGGCCTCGAGCTCGAACTGCGGGCCCTGGTCGAACTGGTTCAGCGCGACGATGAAGGGCAGACCCTTCTCCTCGAAGTAGTCGAGCGGCGAGAACGCCTCGTCCAGACGGTTGGTGTCGACCAGCACGATGGCGCCGATCGCGCCCAGGCACAGGTCGTCCCACATGAACCAGAAGCGCTTCTGGCCGGGCGTGCCGAACAGGTAGAGGATGAGGTCCTCGCCCAGGGTGATGCGTCCGAAGTCCATGGCCACGGTCGTGGTGTGCTTGGACGGCACCTGCGAGATGTCGTCGATGCCCACGGACTCGTCGGTGACGAGCGCCTCGGTGCGCAGGGGGTCGATCTCGGAGACGGATCCGACCAGGGTCGTCTTGCCGACGCCGAAGCCGCCCGCAATCACGATCTTGGTGGATGCGGCGCCACGGGAGTTAGAAGGCTCGAAGTCCACGGAGGGTCCTTTCGATCAGGTCGCGACGCTGGTCACTGGAGGAGTTGGAGGAGATGGTTGCCTGCACGGCCACGTGACCGGCTTCGATGAGGTCCGCGAGCAGCACGCGGACCACGCCGATCGGCATGGAGACGAGCGCCGAGACCTCGGCAACCGAACGAAGGTGGCACACGTCCACGACGTGGGCGATCGAGGCGTTGGGCCACGACCGACCGTGGGCGTGCTCCTGCAGGCGCAGGGTCGCCTCGACGGGGAGGTCCACCTTGGGCTTGGTGCGCCCTGCGGTGATCGTGAAGGGACGGACGATCCGCGGTGCGGGGGCGTCGTCCCAGTCGTCGTCAGTAGCCATGTGGGTTCACCCTCACGCGGTCGGCTGGGGCACTCGCGCCGTCGCCTGGACCATGCGGCCCACACGCTCGACGAGAAGGGCCATCTCGTAGCCGACCTGGCCGATGTCGGCGGAGTCCTGGGTCAGGACGGCGAGGTTGGACCCGTCCCCGACGGCCATGAGGAGCAGGTAGCCCAGCTCCATCTCGATGACCGTCTGGAGGACCGGGCCACCCTCGAAGAGGCGGGAGGCGCCGACGGCCAACGAGGCGAGACCCGACGAGACCGCCGCGACCTGCTCGGCACGGTCGGCGGGGAGGCGGTCGCTGGCGGCCATGAGCAGGCCGTCCGCGGACACCAGCACGGCGTGGGCGGTGCCGGGAACCTCCTGGATGAACTTGGTGACGATCCAGTTCAGTCCGGTGTCCTGGGCGTGTGCGCTTTCGTTGGTCATGCCGGACCTTCCTTCTGGGTGTTGGTGGTGGTGACGGATGCGGTGCGGCCGCGGGAGACCCCGGCTGCGTGGGCTGCCAGGCGCTTACGGATGGCTTCCGGGTCGCGCGTCGGGGCGGTACGCGTCGGGGCGACGCTGCCCGGGACCAGGCGTCGGCCCGGCTGACGCTGGGGGAGGCCGGAGGTGGCCGTCGGGACGACCTCCGACTCGGTGGCCCGGTGGGCGGCGTGCCAGCCCGCGTCGGCGGTGGTGCCGAACGAGGCCTGGGTGCCTCCGAGCCAGCCCGTGGAGGGAGCCTCCGTCGGCGGCGGGGTGATGCTGTGGGAGCCGGGCGAACGCGTGGGGAGCGAGCCGTTGCTCAGGCCGTTGCTCAGGCCGTTGTGCGAGCCCTCGTGGGCCACCGGCGCCACGACGGCAGGTGCCTCGACGGGCGTGGGGTCCGTGACCTCGACCTGCGTCGCGCTGGCCTCGTCGACCACGAGCTCGGCAGACTCCATCGTGGACGCCTCGTCCACCTGGCGGTCCGTCTTCCTGGGAGTGTCCAGGCCGAGCGGGTCCTCGGCGGAGATCTGCGGAGAGGGCTCGGTGGCCGGAGCCGACTTCGCTGCGGAAGACCCCTGCGCTGCAGCGCGTGCTGCACGCACCTCTCGCAGCGACACCATGCCCAGGGCGCCACTCTCGGCCTTCCCGTTGGAGGAGCCGTCCTCGCCGGTGGCACGCGCGAACAAGCTCACGTTCTCGTCGGGCTCGGGTGCGGCGACCGGCTCGGGCGCGGCGACCAGGGCCACGGGCTCCGGGACTGCGACGGGCTCGGCGACCGGCTCGGGCGCGGCGACGGCGGGCGGAGCCTGCGCGGTGTCAGCGAAGAGGCTGCCGCCGGCGGGGGCGACCGCTGCCTGCCGACCGGGCACGGTGGCACCGGGCCGACGCTTGGGCAGACCGGTCACGGCACTGATGGCCGCGTTGATCTGCTCGACCTGACGGTCCTCCTGAGGCGCCGGGGCGACCTCGGGTGCCTTGGCGACGGGTGCGGGTGCGGGTTCGGGAGCATTCGTCCAGCCGTTGCTGCGCTGCGGCAGGGGGTCCGTCAACGGATCACCCAGCGGCGTCGGCAGCGGGTCGTTCAGGGGGTCGGGGCGAGCAGCGGGAGCTGTCGGAGCGACGGGCTCCTGGATGACCGGCTCGGCGACGACGGGAGGAGCCATGGTCGGGGCAGGTGCCTGCTTGGGCACCTCCGGGGCGGCCTGCACGCTGTGAGCGGTGGGCACGTCGATGGGCGGCGGCACGGTGACGACCGTCTCCGGCTTCGAGCCACCGACCAGCAGGGAGTCGGGGATGCCCACGGTGGCGGTGACGCCACCGCGACCGTTCTTCGTCAGCCTGACGTCGAGCGAGTGGCGCTGGGCCAGACGGCTCACCACGAAGAGGCCCATGCGTCGGGCGGCGTCGGGGGTGATGCCGACGTCGGAGCGCAGCATGGCGTTGAGCTGGTCGAGGACGTCGTCCGGCAAGCCGAGGCCACCGTCGGAGATGGAGATGACGGTCTGACCCACGGCGCTCGTGGTGCTCACGTTGACCGGCTCGGTCGGCGGCGAGAACGAGAGCGCGTTGTCGATGAGCTCGGTCAGCAGGTGGACGATGTCGTTGGCGGCCGCACCGACGAGCTGCTCGGAGGAGCCGCCGCGCATCTCGACGCGCTGGTACTCCTGCACACCGGCCGTGGCGGCCTGGAGCGCGTCGTTGACCAGCAGGCTCTGACCGTCGCGCTGGCGGACCGGTGCGTCGGAGAGGATGACGAGGCTCTCGGCGGTACGACGCTGGCGGGCAGCCAGGTGGTCCAGCCGGAAGAGGCTCTCGAGGCGACGGGGGTCCTGCTCGTCGCGCTCAAGCTCCTCGATCAGGCCGAGCTGCTGGTTGATCAGGGAGGTGTTGCGACGCGAGAGGGTCACGAACATCTCACCGACCTGCGTACGGAGCTGCGCCTCACCCTTGGCGAGGTCGACGGCGGTCTGGTGGAGCTCGTCGACAGCTCGGGCCAGCTGGCCCATCTCCTCGTTGGTGTGCACAGGGATCCGGTCGATCGTGCCCGGGTCTCCGCCGGAGCGGATCGTGGCGACCGCCTGCGGCAGCTTCGTGCTGGCCACCTCACGGGCGCTGTCGCGCACGGTGAGCACCGGGCGGGTCATCACGCGGACGATCAGCCAGGCCAGGACCATCGTGGTGAGGAGGGAGGCCGCGAGGATGATGATGTTGAGGATGGCCTTCGAGCGCGCCTCGGCAGCGCTGGCGTCCAGCGCTTCCTCGGACTCGGTCAGGACCTGGGACTGAAGGCTGTCGTAGACCTTGAGGGCGTCCTCGTAGACGAGCTCGCCGGTGCCCTTCTCGACGGTGTCGAAGCGCGAGGCGTTGAGCGAGCGCAGGTCGAGGACGTCCGGGGCCTGCTCCCTGGCGCGGGCCAGCTGCGCGACGGCAGCTTCCTCGACGCCCAGGGCCGACAGGACGTCGGAGGAGTTGGTGATGCGGTTGCCCTGGTAGGCGACCTGGAGCTGCTGCATCGTGAACGCGAGCCGGCCGTCCATCACGTAGCCGATCTGCTGGAGCACGGGCTCCGGGGCGTTCTGGCCGTTGATGATCGACTGGTAGAAGTCGCTCACGCCGTTGTGCAGCTGGCGCACCTGCGAGAGCGACTGGAGCAGCGTCACGTAGGCGCGGCCGTCGCGGAGCTGGTCACTCAGCGCCACGAGCCCTTCGAGCTGGGCCTTCTGGTTGTCGGTGAGGGCCTCGTCGTCGATCTGGGCCTCGAGCCGCTCGGCTGCCTTGCGGACCTTCTCGACTGCTTCCTTGCGCGCGGGAGAGTTGGACGCCGACTCGGAGCGCGCGACGACGGTCGCGGACTCGGCGGCGTACAGGTAGTCGATGGTGGGGCCGAGTACGCCGATCTGTCCGGCCGTGGCGTGGTACTGATCGGCGACGAGCCAGGCCTCGACCGACTTGTCGACCGCGAACCACGAGGCGGCGACCATCGGGAAGGCGAGGGCGAGGGCGATCTTGTTGCGCAGCTTCCAGCCGGAGACGCGCCACCCGGCGCGGGACCTCACGCGCTCGACGTCGGAGGTGTCCGACGAGGACGACGACACGCCGTTCTTCTTCGTTGCCATGAGCTCTCCGGTGGGTCTCTCTGGTGGATCGTCCGTAAAACGGCTGGACCGCGGATCGGGCCCGGACGACAACATAAGGACCAAGACCGTCCTGTGTTCGCGGAATGGCAGGACTGGTGTGACGAAAGTTGCCCACGGGGGCTCGTGCTGCTACCAGTCGAAGGCGCTTGCCTCGGCACGCCGCCCAGAGGGCCGAGCACCGTCGAGCGAGGCGGGGGCGCGTGGGTGCGCCTTGTCGGCCGGGCCGCGTACGCTCGAAGCATGCGGCCAGTGAGCGACCTGGAGCGCCGGGTGGCGCCCTTCACCGTCAAGTCCGACTACCAGCCCTCGGGTGACCAGCCGACGGCGATCAAGGAGATCTCCGAACGCATCCGGGCGGGCGAGAAGGACGTGGTGCTGCTCGGTGCCACGGGCACGGGCAAGACGGCGACCGTGGCGTGGGTGACCGAGGAGCTCCAACGCCCCGTGCTGGTGCTCCAGCCCAACAAGACGCTCGCCGCGCAGTTCGCCAACGAGCTGCGTCAGCTCTTCCCCGACAACGCCGTCGAGTACTTCGTCTCGTACTACGACTACTACCAGCCCGAGGCCTACGTCCCGCAGACGGACACCTACATCGAGAAGGACTCCTCGATCAACGAGGAGGTCGAGCGCCTGCGGCACTCCGCCACCAACTCGTTGCTCACGCGCCGCGACGTCATCGTGGTCTCGACGGTCTCGTGCATCTACGGCCTGGGCACGCCGCAGGAGTACGTCGACCGCATGGTGCGACTCCGTCGGGGCCAGGAACAGGACCGCGACAAGCTGCTCCGCCAGCTCGTCGACAACCAGTACACCCGCAACGACCTGAGCTTCACCCGAGGCACGTTCCGGGTCCGCGGCGACACCGTGGAGGTGTTCCCGGTCTACGAGGAGATGGCGATCCGCATCGAGTTCTTCGGTGACGAGGTCGAGCGGCTGATGACCCTGCACCCGGTGACGGGCGAGGTCCTGACCGAGGACGACGAGATCCATGTCTTCCCCGCCACGCACTACGTCGCCGGACCTGAACGCATGGAGCGGGCGATCAAGGGCATCGAGGCCGAGCTCGTCGAGCAGCTGGCGACCTTCGAACGGCAGGGCAAGCTCCTGGAGGCCCAGCGGCTGCGGATGCGCACCACGTACGACATCGAGATGATGCGGCAGGTCGGCTCCTGCTCCGGGATCGAGAACTACTCGATGCACATGGACGGTCGCAACCGAGGGAGTGCGCCCAACACGCTCCTGGACTACTTCCCCGAGGACTTCCTGCTGGTCATCGATGAGTCCCACGTCGCCGTGCCGCAGATCGGCGGCATGTACGAGGGCGACATGTCGCGCAAGCGCAACCTCGTCGAGCACGGCTTCCGTCTCCCGTCCGCGATGGACAACCGTCCGCTGCGGTGGGAGGAGTTCCTCGACCGCATCGGGCAGACGATCTACCTCTCCGCGACCCCGGGCGACTACGAGCTCGACCGGGTGGGCGGCGCGCAGAACGCGGTGCAGCAGATCATCCGCCCGACCGGACTGATCGACCCCGAGGTCATCGTGAAGCCCACGAAGGGCCAGATCGACGACCTGATCCACGAGATCCGCGAACGGGTCGAACGCAACGAGCGCGTCCTGGTGACCACCCTGACGAAGAAGATGTCCGAGGACCTCACCGACTACCTGCTCGAGGCCGGCATCCGCACCCGCTACCTCCACTCCGAGGTCGACACCCTGAAGCGCATCGAGCTCCTGCGTGACCTGCGGCTGGGGGAGTACGACGTCCTCGTCGGCATCAACCTGCTCCGTGAGGGCCTCGACCTGCCCGAAGTCTCCCTGGTGGCGATCCTGGACGCCGACAAGGAGGGCTTCCTCCGCTCGGACAAGTCGCTGATCCAGACGATCGGTCGCGCGGCGCGCAACGTCTCGGGACAGGTGCACATGTACGCCGACCGGATCACCCGGTCGATGGAGTCCGCGATCGACGAGACCAACCGACGCCGTGCCATCCAGGTCGCCTACAACACCGAGCACGGCATCGACCCGACGCCGCTGCGCAAGAAGATCGCCGACATCACCGAGATGCTCGCCCGCGAGGACGAGACGACCCAGGAGCTTCTCCAGACCTGGGCCGACGTCGGCCAGAAGGGCCGTGCGGGCGGGGTCAAGCCCAAGGGCTCGCCGACTCCGATGCTCTCCAAGCTCCACCACGACCTGCCTGACACGGCAGGGGTCCCGAGCTCCGACCTCGCCGAGCTGATCCAGCAGCTGACCGACCAGATGAAGACGGCGGCGGCCGAGCTCCAGTTCGAGGTGGCCGCGAGGCTCCGCGACGAGATCAGTGAGCTCAAGAAGGAGCTGAGGCAGATGATGGAGGCGACGAAGTGAGTGCGGTCCGCGAGGTCCAGATCACGTTCGACGCCCACGACCCCGACCGGCTCGCGAGGTTCTGGGCGGAGGCGCTCGGTTATCGGCTCCAACCTCCGCCGCCGCCCTTCGCCAGCTGGGACCAGGCGCTCGAGGCGTGGGGTGTGCCGCCCGAGGCGCGCAACTCCAAGTCGGCGATCGTCCCACCAGAGGGAAGTTCCGGTCCCCGGGTCTTCTTCCAGCAGGTCCCGGAGAGCAAGAGCGCGAAGAACCGGGTCCACCTGGACGTGCGTGCCGCCCAAGGAATCGAGGGCGGTGCCGCCCTGGAGGCCCTGGAGGCCGAGTGCGCTCGACTCGTGGAGCTCGGGGCCGCGCGGGTGCGGCGTCACGAGCCAGGTGAAGAGCTCGGAAGCGACGGCTACATCGTCATGACCGACCCCGAGGGCAACGAGTTCTGTCTCGACTGAGTCTGGATGTCGTGGCGGTCGACAGGAGTGGGCGTCGCCCACCCCGTGCTCTAGGGTGACGTGCATCACACTCGGGCTGAGGGGGGCGCATGAGTGTCCTGGAGACGGACCTGCTGGTCATCGGCGCCGGGCCCACAGGGCTCTTCGCCACCTACTACGCGGGCTTTCGGGGGCTTCGCGTCGCCCTGGTCGACTCGCTGCCCGAGCTGGGCGGTCAGGTCACCGCCATGTATCCGGAGAAGCTCATCGCCGACGTGGCCGGCTTCCCGGCGGTCAAGGGGCGTGACCTCGTCGCAGCGCTGGTCGCCCAGGCGAGTGCCACCGATGCCACCCACCTGCTCGGGCGAAGTGCCCTCACGCTGCGCCACGACGGGGAGACCGTGACCGTGGGCCTCGACGACGGGACGCAGGTCCGGGCCGCTGCGGTCCTGGTGACGGCCGGGATCGGCACCTTCAGCCCGAGGCCCCTGCCGGTCGGACCGGAGTGGGTGGGACGCGGCGTGGAGTACTTCGTCCCCGACTTCGAGCCCTACCGGAGCCACGACGTGGTGGTCGTCGGCGGCGGGGACAGCGCTTTCGACTGGGCCCAGCACCTTGAACCGGTGGCCGCATCGGTGACCCTCGTCCACCGTCGTGCAGCGTTCCGGGCCCACGCTCGTACCGTCGACGCCGTGCGCGAGTCGTCGGTACGCCTCCTCACCTGCGCCCAGGTCGTCGACATCCGTGGCAACGAGACCGTGGAGGCCGTGGTCGTCAGGACCGACGACGGACACGAGGAGGTGCTGCCGTGCCGGGCGGTCGTCGCTGCCCTCGGTTTCGTGGCCGACCTCGGTCCACTCCAGAGCTGGGGGCTGGAGACGTCCAAGCGCCACGTCGTGGTCGACAGCGCCATGCGTACGTCCCTCGATCGGGTCTTCGCAGCAGGCGACGTGACCGACTACCCGGGCAAGGTCCGGCTGATCGCCGTCGGCTTCGGTGAAGCGGCGACGGCGGTGAACAACGCCGCCGCCGTGATCGACCCGTCGGCCCACGTCTTCCCGGGGCACTCCAGCGACGCCTGAGTCCGCCGCGGTGCGTGGCTCGGGGTCGTCCGATCGGCGCCACCCTGCACGACCTCCCACCCGGCGGCCGTGGAACAGTACGTGGGTCAGGTTCGTTCACTGGCAGCAGAGACGTTACCGAGGCGACGCGTGGTAAAAACGCGGGTCACCAGTTCAGGAAGGCCGAGACGTTGCGCGTTGCACTGCTCTCCTACCGCAGCAAGCCCCATGTCGGCGGTCAGGGGATCTACCTCCGGCACCTCAGCCGCGAGCTGGTCGCGCTGGGCCACGAGGTCGAGGTCTTCTCCGGCCAGCCCTACCCGATCCTCGACGAGGGCGTGAAGCTCACGAAGGTGCCCTCGCTCGACCTGTACCGCGAGCCGGACCCCTTCCGGGTGCCCAAGCTCCGGGAGTTCCGCGACCGCATCGACGTCGAGGAGTTCCTCACCATGTGCACGGCCGGCTTCCCGGAGCCGAGGACCTTCAGCAAGCGCGTCGCGCGCCTGCTCAAGGACCGCGTGGACGACTTCGACGTCGTGCACGACAACCAGGTGCTGGGTGACGGCATGCTGGCGATCGAGAAGATGGGCCTGCCCCTCGTCACGACGCTGCACCACCCGATCACCTTCGACCGCCGCGTGGAGCTGGCCGCGGCGCCGACCCTGCGCAAGAAGCTATCGCTGCGCCGCTGGTACGGCTTCCTGCGCATGCAGGGCCGCGTCGCGCGCCGTGCCCGCAAGATCCTCACCCCCTCGGAGTCGTCGAAGCGCGACATCGCCACCGACTTCGGCGTCGACCCGGCGCGGATGCAGGTGATCCTGCTCGGCGTCGAGGACTCGTTCGTCCCGCCGACCACCCCGCGGGTGCCCGGCCGCATCCTGGCGATGGCCAGTGCCGACGCCCCCATGAAGGGCATCTCGACGCTTCTCGAGGCGTTCGCCAAGCTGCGTACCGAACGCGACCTCTCGCTCGTCCTGGTCACGAAGCCGGCCCAGGGCGGCCGCACCGAGCAGCTCATCGAGAAGCTCGGCATCGGCGAGCACGTCAGCTTCGTCTCCGGCGTCTCCGACGCCGAGCTCGTCGAGCTGATGGGCTCTGCCGAGCTGGCCTGCGTCCCGTCGTTGTACGAAGGGTTCTCGCTGCCCACGGCCGAGCTGATGGCCTGCGCCACCCCGCTGGTCGTCTCACGGGCCGGTGCGATCCCGGAGGTCGTCGGCGCTGACGGAGAGTGCGCCGACCTCGTGACGCCCGGCGACGTGGGCGAGCTGACGCACGCCATCGCAGCGCTCCTCGACGATCCTGAGCGCCGGGAGCGGATGGGCGCGGCTGGTCGCCAGCGCGTCCTCGACATGTTCAGCTGGCGGGCGGTCGCCCAGAAGACCGCCGCCGCCTACCAAGAAGTGATCGACGACTACCGGGCCGAGAAGGCCCAGGGGGAATGACGTGCTGACCGTTGACTTCGACCGACTCGGCCTCCAGGCCGGGGACCGCGTGCTGGACATGGGCTGCGGCGCCGGGCGCCACGCCTTCGAGATGTACCGCCGCGGCGCGGACGTCATTGCCTTCGACATGGACGTCGAGGAGCTGGAGAACGTCCGCAACCTCTTCGTCGCGATGAAGGAGGCCGGCGAGGTCCCCGAGGGCGCGGAGGCCGACGTGAAGGAGGGTGACGCGCTCTCCCTGCCCTTCGCCGACGGCGAGTTCGACCGGGTCGTGGCTGCGGAGGTGCTCGAGCACATCCCCGCCGACATCCAGGCCATCCAGGAGCTCGTCCGCGTCCTCCGCCCCGGCGGCACCTTGGCGGTCTCGGTGCCCCGCTGGCTGCCCGAGGTCATCAACTGGAAGCTCTCCGACGACTACCACAACGTCGAGGGCGGACACATCCGGATCTACACGGACAAGGAGCTCACCGACAAGATCTCCAAGGCCGGGCTCACCTTCACGGGCAAGGACTACGCCCACGGCCTGCACTCCCCCTACTGGTGGATCAAGTGCGCGGTGGGCGTCAACAACGACGACCACCCGCTCGCCAAGGCGTACCACAAGCTCCTGGTGTGGGAGATCATGAAGCAGCCCAAGGTCCTCCAGCTCGCCGGCAAGGTCCTGGACCCGATGATCGGCAAGAGCATGGTCCTCTACTTCACGAAGCCTCTCAGCGCCTGATGGCCCACCCCATCCCTGAGGTCGACGGCATCCTGACCGCGGAGCAGGTCGCGCAGACCGCCGCCTCGATCGCGGCCATGCAGGAGCCGTCCGGTGCCGTCCCGTGGACCCCCGGGGACAAGGTCGACGTGTGGAACCACGTCGAGGCCGCCATGGCGATGCTGGTCGGTGGAGAGGTCGAGGCCGCCGAGCGCGCGTACGAGTGGGTGCTCCAGACCCAGCGCCCGGACGGCTCGTGGCCCATGAAGATCGTCGAGGGCACCGTCGAGG
Organism: Nocardioides jishulii; assembly: GCF_006007965.1. NCBI lineage: Bacteria > Bacillati > Actinomycetota > Actinomycetes > Propionibacteriales > Nocardioidaceae > Nocardioides > Nocardioides jishulii. Next base: position 1,704,603 of record NZ_CP040748.1, read on the forward strand.
ACGCCAGCGGTGAGACCAACATGTCGGCCTACCTCGCCGTCGGCGTGTGGCACCACTGGCTCGTACGCCGTGACCGCGCCTTCGTCGACCGGTACTGGCCGTGCGTGCGTGCCGGGCTGGACTGGGTCGTCTCGCTGCAGCTTCCCTCCGGTGGCATCGCCTGGTCGCAGGAATGGGTCGACGGTCGGCCCGGACGGATCAACACCGACGCCCTGGTCGCCGGCTCGTCGTCGATCCACCATGCGCTGGCCGCGGGGTGCGCGCTGGCTGAGCTCGTCGGTGACCCCCAGCCCGAGTGGGAGTTCGCCGGGGCGAGACTGGCGCACGCCCTGCGGGAGCACCGTGACCTCTTCCTCGACAAGTCCGAGTTCTCGATGGACTGGTACTACCCGGTCCTCGGCGGCGCCGTCCGCGGTGCGGCCGCGGACGCTCTCTTCGAGGAGAAGTGGGACGTCTTTGTCGAGGACGGGCTCGGCATCCGGTGCGTCCGGGAGAACCCGTGGGTGACGGGCGCCGAGACGTGCGAGCTCGTGATGTCGCTGGAGGCGAACGGTGACCGTGAACGCGCCCTTCGCCTCTTCGCCGACATGCAGCACCTGCGGCACGAGAACGGCAGCTACTGGACCGGCTGGGTCTTCCCCGACCAGGTGAACTGGCCGGGGGAGCAGACCACCTACACCGCGGCCGCGGTGATCCTGGCGGCTGACCAGCTCTCGCGGGCGACGCCGGGTTCCGACATCATGCGCGGCGAGACGCTGGTGACGTTCGGCGACCTGGGCGCGCGGTGCGGCTGCGGCTCAGCCGACTCCCGTTTCGTCGCCGGCATCTCCTGACGTCCGACGCAGCACTCGCATCGATCCCAGCCGCTCGTCCTCGGTGAAGCAGCCGCTCTGCAGCGCCCGCAGGAACACGTGGTACGGCGGCTGTCCGCCCTCAGCCGGGTCGGCGAAGACGTCGTGGATGACCAGGAGCCCATCCGCCATCACCCAGTTGGCCCACCCGGTGTAGTCGTTCTGGGCGTGCTCCTCGGAGTGGCCGCCGTCGATGAAGAGCAGGGAGAGCGGCGTACGCCAGTGCCGGGCGACGGTGAGGGACTGGCCCACGACGGCGACGACGTGGTCCTCCAGCCCTGCGTCCTCGATGGTGCGCCGGAAGAACGGCAGCGTGTCCATGCGCCCGGTACGGGGATCAACCACCTCGGCGTCGTGGTGCTCCCAGCCGGCCTGGTTCTCCTCGCTGCCGTGGTGGTGGTCCACGGTGAAGACCGTGCCGTCGACCTGCGCCGCCGCAGCGCCGAGGTAGACGGCGGACTTGCCGCAGTAGGTGCCCACCTCGAGGGCAGGTCCGTGGGGAAGTCGCTCCACAGCCCGACGGTGCAGCAGCAGCCCTTCGTCCTCGGGCATGAACCCCTTGGCCGCCAGTGCGTGGTCGAGCAGGGCGGGCGGCATCGTCGAGGTGGTCACTCCGCCATTGTTCCCAACGGCTCGTCGGGCACCGCCGCGGGTCCCGACACGTGTCGCCGGCGGTGCCAGGTGAGGTAGTTGGCCAGGGCCCGGACCATGTGGGAGGTGCGGGTGGTGTTGAAGAGGTCGAAGGCGTGCTGGGCCCCCGGGAGCTCGGCATAGACGACGTGGGCCCGCGACTCGCGCCGCAGCGCCTCGACGAAGAGCCGCGCCTGCTGGACGTCCACCAGGGAGTCGGTGGCCCCGTGCACCACGAAGAAGTCGGGTGCATCCTCGGTGATGCGCAGGATCGGTGAAGCGGCCTCGAAGGGCTCGGGGTCGGTGGCGTAGGAACGCATGAGCACTCGCGGTCCCAGGAACCGGTCGCGCATGGTTATCGCGCTGCGCAGGCCGGTGGCACCGGCGAAGTCGAAGACGCCGTAGATCGGAGCCGCGGCCTGCACGCTGGTGTCGGCCTCCTCGAAGCCCGGCTGGTACTCCGGCGCACCGGGCGTGAGGGCCGCGAGGGCCGCGAGATGTCCGCCTGCAGAACCACCGGTGACCACGACGTAGTCGGGGTCACCGCCGTGCTCGGCCACGTGCTCCTTGATCCAGGCGATGGCCTTCTTCACGTCGATGATCTGTGCCGGGAAGGGGTCTCGCGGGGCGAGCCGGTAGTTGATGGCCACGCAGATCCATCCCAGCGATGCCATGTGCTGCATGAGCGGCACCCCTTGGTGCTCCTTGGTGCCGATCGTCCACCCGCCGCCGTGGATCTGCAGGAGGACCGGCGCGGGGGTGCTGGGAGTCTCCGCCGGTAGGTAGAGGTCCAGCAGTCCGCGGCGACCAGCGGGGGAGTACCGCACGTCCCGCACGATCCGGACTCCAGGGTCCGGGCGCGGCAACGGGTTGACGCGGCGGCCGAGCGTACGCGTGGTGTCGCGCGCCGTGATCGGCTCCAGGCCGTCGAGCGGGCCGAGGGCGCTGAGGGCGTCGTTGAAGCCCTGGGGGCTCCTGTTGCTCTGCACCACTTCGCGTGCCAGGCCCACCGTGCTGAAGGCTGCGAGGGCGAGTCCCGGCCACGAACGTCGTCCGCGCAGGAGGTGGACGGCCGTGTCCATTGAGTTCACCGCGAGGATCTGCGGCGCGAGCTCGGTGGTCAGGAACCCTGCCAGGAACGACAACGCCCCACCACGGTACGACCGGGAGGGGCGAAGGGAGTTGGCGGTCAGCGCGGCGACGATGGCCTGGCGTACGAGGTAACCCACGGCGCCGATGCTAGCCGCCCACCCGAAGCGGTGTCAGGACTCCAGCGGCCAGCCGCGGTCGGCCCAACCCATCGTGCCGTCGGAGACGTTGATCGCCTGTCGCCCCTGCGAGCGCAGGAACTCGCACACCTGGCGGCTGCGGTTGCCACTGCGACAGATCACGAGCAGGGGGCCGTCAGGGAGCTCGTCGATCCGCTCACCCACCTGACCCATCGGGATGTGCACGGCGCCGGGAACGTGGCCCGCGGCGTACTCGTCGTCCTCACGCACGTCGAGCACGAACGCACCCATGGCGTGCTCGGCGGCGAAGGAGTCGAGGTCGATCTCGCCCGACTCGGCGGCGGCGATCTGACGACGCGCCTCGTCCATGTCGATGGCGCGCACCCCGGAGATCAGCTCCTCCAGCGCGGTGGCGGGGAGGGCGCCGGGCTGGGAGAAGACCAGGATGCCGTCGCGGAAGGCCATGATCGTGGGGATCGACGAGATCTGGGCCATCGCAGCCAGCTCGCGCTCCGCCTCGGTGTCGACCTTGCCGAAGACGATGTCGGGGTGCTTCTCCGACGCTGCCTCGAAGACCGGTGCGAACTGCTTGCACGGGCCACACCAGTCGGCCCAGAAGTCGACGAGCACGATGCCCTCGCCGGTCACGATGGATTCGAAGCTGGAAGCGGTGAGCGCCTGCGTGGTCATGCACCGCACGTTACAAGGTGCACACGAGAAGGTGCACACGCCTGGCGTCCACGGGGAGCGACGAGCGAGCGGGGGAGTGACCCGTCGAAAGAGGCCAGTCGCTGAAATCACATGGTCTACCAATGGTCCACCTCCGCCCCTCCTCCTTTTTGGGGATGAGGCGCCATTCGGTGACGCGCCGGAGCGGCGTTGCCCTTGGATCGGTGTAGCGACCACCGTCGCTCGCCTGCGGCTTCAGCACCCGAAGGCAGTCTTCTTTCACACCCGTGGGGTCCGGCGCGCTGCCGTCGTGCGCCCACGTGGGGGTCCCGCATGTCCATCTCCACCACTCGTCGCGGTCTTCTGGCTGCCTCGGCCTGGGCAGTTCCGACCGTCGTGGTCGCGGCTGCCAGTCCCGTTCACGCGACTTCTCTGTCCCAGTGCCGTGACGTGAACTACACCCTGAACTGGGCTGGCGCCGGCTACTCGTTCAGGCCCAACGCGACCGGCGCCCCCACCGGCGCCGGCCTCGGCACTGCTCCGGCCACGCTCACGACGCAGGGCTTGACGGCTTCCCAGATCGCCGCAGCCAAGCCCTTGGTGGTGACGGCGACCAACGCCTTCACCGGCGCTCGGATGCGGGGGGCCACCAGCGGCAGCTACCAGAACATGCGCGTGTCCCCGGGCAACATCGGTGGCCTGCGCTCGCGTGGCCTCACGTTGCTCCAGGACCTGGGAACGAGCAGCTCGTCCCACGGCGCGACCTCCCTGGTGCGCCAGGGTCACAGCCAGGTGCTCACGCTCGGCTTCAACCGACCCGTGAAGAATCTGCAGTTCACCGTCACGGACATCGACAGCGCGAACGGGCAGTACCAGGACCGACTCATCGTGAGTGGTACCCGGACGTTCACCTTCGCCAGCGCCCTCACCGGCAACGGCACGCCCGCCACCACTCAGGCCGCCACCGCCTCGACGTGGCCCTTCCGCAACACCGGGACCAACAGCTCCTACGACCCCGCAACCTCGGGAGCGGGCAACGTGACGGTCAACTACGGTCCCACGACGGGAGTGAGCACCGTCCAGGTGACCTTCTGGAACGACCAGGCGGGCAACAACCTGGACAACAACGGGCTCCAGGGCATCTTCATCTCGGACCTGACGTTCACCGCCATGACCTGCTGAGGCTCACCGCCATGACCTGCTGAGGCTCGGTGGCAGGCTCACCACTTCCGGGCCCGCCACTCGGGCAGGTGCTCGCGCTCCTGCCCGAGGAGGCCGTCCTTGCCGTGCCCCGGGTAGAAGTGGGTCTCGTCAGGCAGGAGGCCGAAGATCCGCTCCTCGACCTGGTCGATGAGGAGCTCGAACGCGTCGGCGTCGCCGAAGGTGGAGCCCACGCCGCCCGGGAAGAGTGAGTCTCCGGTGAAGAGGTGCGGGACGCCGTCACTGTCCCGGTGCAGGAGGCAGACCGACCCGGGGGTGTGACCGGCGATGGCGATCACGTCGAGGTCGACCCGGCCCACCCGCACGATGTCACCGTGCTCGAGGCGGCGAGCGGCCTCGACGCCTGTCTGCTCCTCGATCGCGTCGGCGTCAGGCGCCCCCGCGAAGTGCTCGGCTCCGGTCGCCTCGACCACCGCGGCCAGGGCCCGGTGGTGGTCCCAGTGCTGGTGCGTGGTGACGACCGTCGCCAGACCCCCTCCCTTGAGCAGGGGCAGCAGGACGTCGGGGGAGTCGGCCGCGTCGACCAGCAGCTGCTCACCGGACTCGGTGCACCGCAGGAGGTAGCAGTTGTTCGACATCTTGTCGTCGACGGCGACCTTGGTGATGGCGAGCGTGGACAACGTGCGGGTCTGGGGGTCTCCGCCGGGGGAGACGTCTCCCGTGTAGGACGTCATGGCCACCATCCTGCCCGACCCCGGCGGGGCGGCGCGTTCCAAGGGCTGTGGAAGAGTGGGAGTGTCACTCCGCCGACGTTGACCCAGCCATCTAGGATGGCGAACATGCGTTCGAACGAACGTCGCGACCCACACTCCAAGGACGCTCGTGACTGACCAACTCATCATTCGTGGTGCCCGGGAGCACAACCTCAAGGACGTGTCGCTCGACCTTCCGCGCGACTCCCTGATCGTCTTCACCGGCATGTCCGGCTCGGGGAAGTCCTCGCTCGCGTTCGACACGATCTTCGCGGAGGGCCAGCGTCGCTACGTCGAGTCGCTCTCGGCATACGCACGGCAGTTCCTCGGACAGATGGACAAGCCCGACGTCGACTTCATCGAGGGCCTCTCGCCGGCGGTGTCGATCGACCAGAAGTCCACCTCGAAGAACCCGCGCTCCACCGTGGGCACGATCACCGAGGTCTACGACTACCTGCGACTGCTGTACGCCCGTGCGGGCCGTCCGCACTGCCCCACGTGCGGCGCGCCCATCGAGCGCCAGACCCCGCAGCAGATCGTCGACCGCATCCTCTCCCTGGAGGAGGGCCGCCGATTCCAGGTGCTGGCTCCGGTCATCCGCGGACGCAAGGGTGAGTACGTCGAGCTCTTCTCCTCGCTCCAGACCCAGGGCTTCAGCCGGGCGCGCGTCGACGGCGAGACCTACAGCCTCGACGCACCACCGACGCTCAACAAGCAGAAGAAGCACACCATCGAGGTGGTCGTCGACCGTCTCGCCGTCAAGCCCGCGTCCAAGCAGCGACTGACCGACTCGGTGGAGACCGCACTGGGCCTGGCCGACGGACTGGTCGTCTTCGACTTCGTCGACGACGAGCCGGGTGCGCCGGGGCGCGAGCTCACGTTCTCCGAGCGGATGGCCTGCCCCAACGAGCACCCGATCGAGTCCGACGACCTGCAGCCCCGTTCGTTCTCCTTCAACTCGCCCTTCGGGGCCTGCACCACCTGCCACGGCATCGGCACGCGGATGGAGATGGACCCCGAGCTGGTCGTGCCGAACCCCGAGGCGACGCTGGGTGAGGGCGCGATCCAGCCCTGGAGCGGGGCCCACGTGGCCGACTACTTCCTGCGTCTGATGGGCGCCCTGGGTGAGGAGCTCGGCTTCGACCTGAACACGCCCTGGGAGAAGCTGCCCAGCACTGCGCGCAAGGCGATCCTCGAGGGCCATCCCACCAAGGTCCACGTCGTGACCCGCAACCGCTACGGACGCCAGCGCTCCTACTACGCCGAGTTCGAGGGTGTCAGCCAGTACATCGAGCGTCGCCACGGTGACGCCGAGTCCGACACGACCCGCGAGCGCTTCGAGGGCTTCATGCGCGAGGTGCCGTGTCCCGCGTGCAAGGGCAGCCGCCTGAAGCCGATCTCCATGTCGGTGACCCTCGGCGGGATCTCGATCGCGGAGCTGTGCGCCAAGCCGCTCAACGAGACGGCGGAGTTCCTCGCGCAGCTGGAGCTGTCGAACCGCGAGAAGCAGATCGCGGAGCGCGTCCTCAAGGAGATCCAGGAGCGGTTGCGCTTCCTCCTCGACGTGGGGCTGGACTACCTGTCCCTGGACCGTCCCAGCGGGTCGCTCTCGGGTGGTGAGGCCCAGCGGATCCGTCTCGCGACGCAGATCGGCGCAGGGCTCGTCGGAGTCCTCTACGTGCTGGACGAACCGTCGATCGGGCTGCACCAGCGCGACAACGCCCGACTCATCGAGACACTCCTGCGCCTGCGGGCCCTGGGCAACACGCTGATCGTCGTCGAGCACGACGAGGACACGATCCGCACCGCCGACTGGGTCGTCGACATCGGCCCGGCTGCTGGCGAGCACGGCGGTCAGGTGGTGCACTCCGGGACCGTGGAGGACCTGCTCACCCACCCTGACTCGATGACCGGGCAGTACCTCTCGGGCCGGCGCGAGATCCCGGTGCCGGAGCTCCGACGCCCCCGGACCCCGGGTCGCGAGCTGGTGGTCAAGGGCGCCAAGGAGAACAACCTCCGCAACGTCGACGTGACCTTCCCGCTGGGCATGTTCGTTGCCGTCACCGGCGTCTCCGGCTCCGGGAAGTCCACGCTGGTCAACGACATCCTCTACACGTCGCTGGCCAAGCAGCTCTACAACGCACGCACGGTGCCCGGTCGCCACCGCACCATCACCGGCGTGGAGGAGGTCGACAAGGTCATCCACGTCGACCAGTCGCCCATCGGTCGTACGCCGCGAAGCAACCCCGCGACCTACACGGGCGTCTTCGACCACGTACGCAAGCTCTTCGCGCAGACGCCGGAGGCCAAGGTCCGCGGCTACATGCCGGGGCGCTTCTCGTTCAACGTCAAGGGCGGTCGCTGCGAGGCGTGCCACGGCGACGGCACGATCAAGATCGAGATGAACTTCCTGCCGGACGTCTACGTCCCCTGCGAGGTCTGTCACGGTGCTCGCTACAACCGCGAGACGCTCGAGGTGCACTACAAGGGCAAGACCATCGCCGAGGTGCTGGACATGCCGATCGAGGAGGCAGCGGAGTTCTTCTCCGCCGTTCCCGCGATCAGCCGGCACATGAAGACCTTGACCGAGGTCGGCCTGGGCTACGTCCGTCTCGGCCAGCCCGCGACCACGCTGTCAGGCGGTGAGGCGCAGCGCGTCAAGCTGGCGAGCGAGCTCCAGAAGCGGTCGACGGGTCGCACGCTGTACGTCCTCGACGAGCCCACCACGGGCCTTCACTTCGAGGACATCCGCAAGCTGCTCGGCGTGCTCGGTCGATTGGTCGACCAGGGCAACACGGTGCTGGTCATCGAGCACAACCTCGACGTCATCAAGACGGCCGACTGGCTGGTCGACATGGGCCCGGAGGGCGGATCTCGCGGCGGCATGGTGGTCGCCGAGGGCACGCCCGAGGAGGTGGCCAAGAACGAGGCCAGCCACACCGGTCGCTTCCTGGCGCCGCTGCTGGAGGGGCGCGCAGCCGTGGTCGCCGCCAAGCCCAAGAAGAAGGCCGCAGCCCGTACCAAGAAGTGACGGGCGCGCCACGAACTGACGTAGCACCAGAAGAGCAGAGCCGGAGGAAGCATGAGCGAGCGCAGTCCGCTGTCGCACCCCCTCACCCGTCGTCGTGTCCTCGCCACCGGGAGCGCGGCCGTGGCCGCGCCGCTGGTGGCCGCCTGCGGGGAGGACGAACCGACGCCGCAGGTCGAACCGCCCGCGTCGGGCACGGAGCTCCTGAAGGTCGAGGACGTGCCCGTCGGTGGGTGCGCCGTGACCGGCGACCAGGCGGTGGTGGTCACCCAGCCGACCGAGGGCGAGTTCAAGGCCTTCAGTGCGCTGTGCACCCACAAGGCGTGCCCGGTGTCGCCGTCGCGCGACGGCGACATCCCGTGCAACTGCCACGGCAGTCGCTTCTCCCTCACCGACGGATCCGTCATCAAGGGCCCGGCCCAGGAGCCGCTGGCGGAGGTGGCCGTCGAGGTGAGGGACGGTGTCGTCGTCGCCACAGAAGGCTGAGCGGGCGGGCGCCGTGGTGAGGGTCCCTGACCACGCGCTGCCTATGCTGGCCGTTGTTCGTCAGGAGGATGCGTGACCCAACCCCCCACACGTCGTCGTGTGCTCGCCGCAGGTGCCGGCGTCGCGATGGCCCCCGTTGTTGCTTCGTGTGCCGATCCGTCGGCCGACCCCCACTTCAACCAGGTGGACCCCCCGGGCCCCGGTCGTCAGGTCGGCATGGCGGCCGACGTCCCGGTCGGCGGCTGCCAGGTCTTCGCCCGCTACGGCACGGTCGTCTCCCAGCCCGAGGAGGGCGAGTTCCGGGCCTTCAACGCGGAGTGCTCCCACAAGGGCTGCTTCGTGGGCTCCTCCGACCAAGGGCACATCCCGTGCCGCTGCCACGGCAGCATGTTCGACCTCGCCACCGGTGAACGCCTGGCGGGACCTGCCAAGGAGCCCCTCGCGCCCGTCGAGATCGTCGTCGAGGACGGACGCATCATCACCGCCTGAGCCCGACGCTTCCGGGCCCGCCCGGGCACGGCCCGGCTCGTGGTCCGTGAGTGTCCGTCCCGGTCGGTGGCGGCGCACTCCGTAGGCTTGGGGACGTGCCCAGCCCCGCGTCGTACCGCCCCGCTCCCGGGTCGATTCCTACCCAGCCCGGGGTCTACCGATTCAGGGACACCCACGGGCGAGTCATCTACGTCGGCAAGGCGAAGAACCTCCGGTCGCGTCTGTCGTCGTACTTCCAGGACATCTCGGGCCTGCACCCTCGCACCGCGACGATGGTCACCACGGGCGCGAGTGTCGAGTGGACGGTGGTCCGCACCGAGGTCGAGGCACTCCAGCTCGAGTACTCGTGGATCAAGGAGTTCGACCCGCGGTTCAACGTCAAGTACCGCGACGACAAGTCCTACCCCTGGCTGGCGGTCACCGTGGGGGAGGAGTTCCCCCGGGTCATGGTCGGACGCGGCGCCAAGAAGAAGGGCACCCGCTACTTCGGGCCCTACGGCCACGCCTGGGCGATCCGCGAGACGGTGGACCAGCTGCTGCGCGTCTTCCCGATGCGTTCGTGCACCAAGGGCGTCTTCAACCGGTCCGCGCAGATCGGCCGCCCGTGCCTGCTCGGCTACATCGACAAGTGCTCCGCGCCGTGCGTGGGTCGGGTGACCGCGGAGGAGCACCGCAAGATCGTCGACGACCTCTGCGACTTCATGGCCGGCAACACCGACGCCTTCGTCAAGCGCGTCGAGAACGAGATGTACGCCGCCTCCGAGGCGCTCGACTTCGAGAAGGCTGCCCGACTGCGTGATGACCTCGGAGCCCTCCGGCGGGCCCTGGAGAAGCAGGTCGTCGTGCTCGCCGACGGCACCGACGCCGACGTGGTCGCCCTCGCCGAGGACCCGCTCGAGGTGGCAGTGCAGGTCTTCCACGTGCGTGGGGGTCGCATCCGTGGCCAGCGTGGCTGGGTGGCCGACCGTACCGACGAGGGCGGCACCCCCGAGCTCGTGGAGGAGTTCCTGCTCCAGCTCTACGCCGGTGATCCCGACGCCATCCCGCGCGAGGTGCTGGTCCCGCAGCTGCCGCCGGACGTCGCGACGCTGGAGGACCTCCTGAGTTCCCTGCGCGGCTCGAAGGTGCGGATCCGTGTGCCGCAGCGTGGCGACAAGAAGACGCTCCAGGAGACCGTGGCCCGCAACGCCGTCCAGGGGCTCGCCCTGCACAAGACTCGTCGGGCCAGCGACCTGACCACCCGCAACCGGGCGTTGGAGGAGATCCAGGAGGCGCTCGACCTCGCCGAGGTGCCGCTGCGCATCGAGTGCTTCGACGTCTCCAACCTGCAGGGCACCGAGGTGGTGGCCTCGATGGTGGTCTTCGAGGACGGCCTGGCACGCAAGAGCGAGTACCGCCGCTTCGTCGTGAAGGACGTCGAGGGCCAGAACGACGTCGCCTCCATGCACGAGGTGATCACCCGTCGGTTCCGCCGGCTGCTGGAGGAACGGTCGAAGGCCGCCGAGGTCTCCACCGAGTCAGGCCCCATGCTCGTCGACCCCGACACGGGTCGCCCGCGCAAGTTCGCGTACGTCCCGGCTCTCGTCGTCGTGGACGGTGGTCCGCCGCAGGTGGCCGCGGCCGCTGACGCGCTCGAGCAGCTGGGGTTGGGCGACATCCCCGTCTGCGGCCTCGCCAAGCGCCTCGAGGAGGTCTGGCTGCCGGGCGAGGAGGACCCCGTCATCCTGCCCCGCACCAGCGAGGGTCTCTACCTCCTGCAGCGCATCCGCGACGAGGCTCACCGCTTCGCCATCGCCCACCACCGTGGGCGTCGTTCCCGGACCATGGTGGAGAGCCTCCTGGACGACGTCCCGGGCCTGGGCGAGATCCGACGCAAGGCGCTCCTGCGCCACTTCGGTTCCCTCAAGAAGCTGCGGCTGGCCTCGGTCGAGGAGATCGCCATGGTGCCCGGCATCGGTCCGCAGACCGCCGCCGCCATCAAGGAAGCCCTCACGCAGCAGGACAGCACCCGTCAGACTGGGCCGCGCATCAACACGGCCACCGGAGAGATCGAGGAGCACTGACATGACCAGCCAACGCGGTGAGCTCGTCATCATCACGGGCATGACCGGAGCCGGACGCAGCACGGCGGCCAAGGAGCTGGAGGACCTCGGCTACTTCGTGGTCGACAACTTGCCGCCCACGCTCGTCCCCGACGTCGTGGGGATGGTCGACGCCGAGCACGGCACCTCGCAACCCGTCGCGATCGTGGTCGACGTGCGTTCGGGCGCCTTCTTCGACACCCTCGCCAGCCAGCGCTACGAGCACAGCACCGGTCGTCCGACCACGTTGCTCTACCTCGACGCCTCCGACGACGCCCTCGTACGCCGTCAGGAGGCCGCCCGGCGGCCCCACCCGCTGCAGGGGGACGGGCGCCTGCTCGACGGCCTCGAGCGTGAGCGCGAGGTGCTCACCAAGATCCGGGGGCGTGCAGACCTGCTGATCGACACCACCGGCCTCAACGTCCACCAGCTGACCGCGCGGATCGCCACCCACTTCGGCTCCCTGCAGTCACTCCAGCTCAAGGTGACGGTGATCAGCTTCGGCTTCAAGTACGGCATCCCCGGCGACGCCGACTTCGTGGCGGACATGCGCTTCCTGCCGAACCCCCACTGGGTGCCCGAGCTGCGCGCGCACACCGGCAAGGACCTCGACGTCGCCGAGTACGTGAAGAAGCAGCCCGACGCGATGCCCTTCCTCGACAGCTACACCCCGGTCCTGGAGCTCGTCGCGAGGGGATACCTCGAGGAGGGCAAACGCTTCATGACGGTGGCCCTGGGCTGCACCGGCGGCAAGCACCGCAGCGTCGCCATGTCGGAGGCGATCTCCCAGCGGCTGGCCGAGGGCGGTCTCGACGTCCGCTGCATCCACCGCGACCTCGGACGGGAGTGACGTGGCCACCCAGTCACAGGCGGTCGTCGCCCTCGGCGGAGGGCACGGTCTGCACGCCTCGTTGAGCGCGCTGCGGATGCTCCACGACTCGCTCGACGTCGACACCATCACCGCCGTGGTCACGGTGGCCGACAACGGTGGTTCCTCGGGCCGTCTGCGTCAGGAGTTCGGCGTGCTCCCGCCGGGGGACCTGCGCATGGCCCTCGCCGCGCTGTGCGGCGAGGACGAGTGGGGGCGTACGTGGGCGGAGCTCTTCCAGCACCGCTTCGGCGGCCACGGCGAGATGGAGGGGCACGCCATCGGCAACCTCGTGCTCGTCGGCCTGTGGGAGCTGATGGGGGACCACGTGCGGGCGCTCGACTGGGCCGGGACGTTGCTCGGGGCCCGCGGTCGGGTCCTCCCGATGGCCACGACCCCGATGGACATCACCGCGACCGTGCGCCCTCCCGGCGCGGCCGAGGGCGTGACGGAGGTCGTCCGCGGGCAGAAGGCCGTCGCCACGACCCCCGGAGAGATCCTCTCGGTGGCCCTGTCGCCCGAGGAACCCGCGGCGTGCGTCGAGGCAGTCCAGGCGATCATGGAGGCGGAGTGGGTCTTCCTGGGGCCGGGCTCGTGGTTCACCTCGGTGATCCCTCACCTGATGGTCCCCGGACTGCACCAGGCGCTCACGCGTACGCCCGCCAACGTGGTGCTCCTGCTCAACCTCACCGCCCAGGAGGGCGAGACCAGCGGCTACGGGCCGGTCGATCACCTGGCGGCACTGATGCAGCACGCACCCGACCTCGACATCCACACCGTGGTGGCTGACCGGGGGAGCGTCCAGGACGACGTGGCCCTGGCGGCAGCCGTCCGTGACGTGGGAGCAGAGCTGCTGCTCGCCGACGTGGCCATCGCAGGTGAGCCCCACCACGATCCCGCCAAGCTGGCCGAGACACTGCGCTCGTTGCTGTCCAGCTGAGCGAACCCTTCCTCTCCACGGACTCCACACCCCCGGGGGATGCGTGGCAGGATGCCGCCCATGGCAATGACGGCACAGGTCAAGGCGGAGCTCGCTAACACCCAGATCACCAAGACCTGTTGCCGCAAGGCCGAAGTGGCCTCCCTGCTCCGCTTCGCGGGTGGACTCCACATCGTCTCCGGACGGATCGTCGTCGAGGCCGAGGTCGACACCGGGGCTGCTGCGCGGCGCCTGCGCAAGGACATCGCCGAGATCTACGGACACCAGTCCGAGGTGGCGATGGTCCAGGGCAACGGCATCCGCAAGGGCACGCGCTACCTGGTCCGGGTCGTACGCGACGGTGAGGCGCTCGCCCGGCAGACCGGCCTCCTCGACGGGCGCGGGCGTCCGGTCCGTGGCCTGCCGCCCGCAGTCGTCTCCGGCGGCGGGTGCGACGCCGTGGCGGCGTGGCGTGGCGCCTTCCTCGCCCACGGCTCCTTGACCGAGCCGGGCCGTTCGTCGGCGCTCGAGGTCACCTGCCCGGGGCCCGAGGCGGCACTCGCGCTGGTGGGCGTGGCTCGTCGGCTGGGCATCCAGGCGAAGGCCCGTGAGGTGCGCGGGGTGGACCGGGTCGTCATCCGCGACGGGGACGCCATCGGCGCCCTGCTCACGCGGCTCGGCGCCCAGGAGACCCTGCTGGCCTGGGAGGAGCGCCGCATGCGACGCGAGGTCCGTGCGACCGCCAACCGGCTGGCCAACTTCGACGACGCCAACCTCCGTCGCTCGGCACGCGCTGCGGTCGCGGCCGGTGCGCGGGTGGAACGTGCGCTGGAGATCCTCGCCGAGGACGTCCCCGACCACCTGAAGCTCGCCGGCGCCCTGCGCCTGGAGCACAAGCAGGCGTCGTTGGAGGAGCTCGGCCAGCTGCACGACCCGGTGCTCACCAAGGACGCGATCGCCGGACGCATTCGCAGGCTCCTCGCGATGGCCGACAAGCGTGCCGAGGAGCTGGGCATCCCTGACACCGAGTCGTCGCTCACACCCGACATGCTGGCTGAGGACGCCTGAGTCGCTGGCAGCCAACCTGACGGCCGGCTGACCCTTCTTGATAGAAGCGCGCTAAAGTCAGAGGTGCTGTTCGACCCATCGCTATCCAGGAGTGACTGTGACTGTCCGTGTTGGAATCAACGGCTTCGGCCGCATTGGCCGCAACTTCTTCCGTGCCGTACGGGCATCGGGAGCCGACATCGAGATCGTCGGTGTCAACGACCTGACTGACAACCAAGCCCTCGCGCACCTGCTCAAGTACGACTCCATCCTGGGCCGACTCGACGCGGACGTGTCGGCGACCGACACGCACATCATCGTCGGTGAGCAGAAGATCGCCGCGTTCGCCGAGCGCAACCCCGCCGACCTCAAGTGGGGCGAGCTGGGCGTCGACGTCGTCGTCGAGTCCACCGGCTTCTTCACCGACGCCACGAAGGCGAAGGCGCACATCGACGCCGGCGCCAAGAAGGTCATCATCTCCGCCCCCGCCTCCAACGAGGACATCACCATCGTGATGGGCGTGAACCACGAGCTGTACGAGGCCGACAAGCACCACATCATCTCCAACGCCTCCTGCACCACCAACTGCCTCGGCCCGATGGCGAAGGCGCTCAACGACGCCCTCGGCATCGAGAAGGGCCTGATGACGACGGTGCACGCCTACACCGCCGACCAGAACCTGCAGGACAACATCCACAAGGACCCGCGCCGCGCCCGCGCCGCCGCCCTCAACATCGTCCCGACCTCGACGGGTGCCGCCAAGGCCATCGGCCTGGTCCTCCCCGAGCTCAAGGGCAAGCTCGACGGCTACGCGCTCCGCGTCCCGACCCCGACCGGCTCGCTCACCGACCTCTCCTTCGAGGCCTCGCGCGAGACCACCGTCGAGGAGGTCAACGAGATCATCAAGAACGCCGCCGACGGCAAGATCCTGAAGTACTCGACGGACCCGATCGTGTCCACCGACATCACCACCGACCCGGCGTCCTGCATCTTCGACGCTCCGCTGACCAAGGTCATCGGCAACCAGGTCAAGGTGGCCGGCTGGTACGACAACGAGTGGGGCTACTCGAACCGCCTCGTCGACCTGATCGACTACGTCGGCACCTCGCTCTGACGATTCCACCCCACGGAGACACTGACTGATGAGCAGCATCGAGTCGCTCGGCGACCTGCGAGGCAAGCGCGTCCTGGTCCGTTCGGACCTGAACGTTCCTCTGGACGGCACCACCATCACGGACGACGGTCGCATCCGTGCGAGCGTCCCCACCATCAAGGCGCTGGCCGAGGCGGGTGCACGAGTCGTCGTGACCGCCCACCTCGGACGGCCCAAGGGCGCGCCGGACCCGAAGTACAGCCTCGCTCCCGTCGCCGAGCGGCTCGGTGAGCTCCTCGGTCAGCCCGTCGCCTTCGCCACCGACACGGTGGGGGAGTCGGCCGAGCAGGTCGTCCGCGGCCTCGGCGACGGCGACGTCGCCCTGCTCGAGAACGTCCGCTTCAACGAAGGGGAGACGAGCAAGGACGACGCCGTGCGCGCCGCCTTCGCCGACCGCCTCGCGAGCTTCGCCGACGCCTTCGTCTCCGACGGCTTCGGCGTGGTCCACCGCAAGCAGGCCAGCGTCTACGACGTCGCTCTGCGGCTGCCCAGCGCCATGGGTGGTCTCGTGAAGGCCGAGATCGACGTCCTGCGTCGTCTCACCGTCGACCCCGAGCGGCCGTACGTGGTCGTGCTCGGCGGCTCGAAGGTCTCGGACAAGCTCGCCGTGATCGACAACCTCCTCGGCAAGGCCGACAAGTTGTTGATCGGTGGCGGGATGGTCTTCACCTTCCTCGCTGCCCAGGGCCACGAGGTCGGCAAGAGCCTGTTGGAGACCGACCAGCTCGAGACGTGCCGCACCTACCTGCGCGAGGCCGCGGAGAAGGGCGTGGAGATCGTCCTGCCCACCGACATCGTGGTGGACACCCAGTTCCCCTCCGGCGACACCGTCCCGTCGCCGCGCGTGGTCCCGGCCTCGGCCATCCCCGCCGACGCCCTCGGTCTCGACATCGGCCCTGACTCCGCCGCTGCCTTCGCCGCGGCCCTCGCCGACGCCCGTACGGTCTTCTGGAACGGCCCCATGGGGGTCTTCGAGGTGCCGGAGTTCGCTGAGGGCACCCGTGCCGTGGCGGACGCCCTGACCAAGGTCCAGGGCCTCTCGGTGGTCGGCGGCGGTGACTCCGCGGCAGCGGTGCGCGCGCTCGGCTTCGACGAGTCGGCCTTCGGCCACATCTCGACCGGCGGCGGCGCAAGCCTCGAGTACCTCGAGGGCAAGGAACTGCCCGGCATCGCCGTCCTCGAGCGCTGAGACGCTCCCATCCCACCACTTCGCAGAGGTAGACACCCCATGGCTTCGCGCACGCCCCTGATGGCCGGCAACTGGAAGATGAACCTGAACCACCAGGAAGCGGTGGTCCTGGTCCAGAAGCTCGCCTGGACGCTCGACGACAAGAAGCACGACTACACCAAGGCCGAGGTCGTGGTGGTTCCGCCCTTCACCGACCTCCGCTCGGTGCAGACGCTCGTCGACGGCGACCGCCTCAAGATCACCTACGGCGCGCAGGACGTCTCCGTCCACGACGCCGGCGCCTACACCGGCGAGGTCTCCGCGCCGATGCTGGCCAAGCTCGGCTGCTCCTACGTCGTGGTGGGCCACTCCGAGCGCCGCGAGTACCACGCAGAGACCGACGCCGTGGTCAACGCCAAGGCGCACAAGGCTGTCGAGCACGGCATGGTCCCCATCGTCTGCGTGGGTGAGGGCCTCGAGGTCCGCAAGTCCGGCGAGCAGGTCCCTTACACGCTGGCCCAGGTGGAAGGATCGATCGCCGGCTTCACTGCCGAGCAGGTGGCCGACCTCGTCGTGGCCTATGAGCCGGTGTGGGCCATCGGCACCGGCGAGGTGGCCACCCCCGAGGACGCCCAGGAGGTGTGTGGCGCGATCCGCGCCCGCATCCGCGAGCTCCACGGCGACGCGGCCGCCGACGGTGTCCGGGTCCTCTACGGCGGGTCCGTCAAGGCCTCCAACGTCGCTGGCATCATGGAGAAGCCCGACGTGGACGGCGCCCTGGTCGGTGGAGCGAGCCTCCATGCCGACGAATTTGGGGGAATCTGTCGCTTCTACGACCTGCCGGTGCTTTGATCTCCCCTCTTTGACGTAAGGTTCCTGCCGTGGAAATAGTTCTTCAAGTGCTGCTCGTTCTCACGAGCCTGATCCTGATCATGCTGGTGCTGCTCCACAAGGGACGCGGCGGCGGTCTGTCGGACATGTTCGGTGGCGGTGTGTCGAGCTCCCTCGGGGGATCGTCCGTCGCCGAGAAGAACCTGGACCGGTTCACGGTCGCCATGGGCGTGCTCTGGTTCGCCACCGTCATCGGTCTGGGGCTGCTGACGGCGTACAGCTGAGTTTCACAGTCGCATTTCACTCTGGGGAGGGTCTGAAGTGGCAGGTGCAGGAAACGCGATTCGCGGTAGCAGGGTGGGGGCCGGACCGATCGGTGAGGCCGAGCGCGGGGAGGCCGCGCCGCGCAAGCAGGTGACCTTCCACTGCTCTCAGCACCACCAGTCCGTGCTGGCCTTCGCGCGGGAGGCGGTGGTCCCTGAGTGCTGGGACTGCCCCAAGTGCGGACTTCCCGCCAGTGTGGACGAGCTCAACCCGCCGCCGGCACCGCGCAACGAGCCGTACAAGACCCACCTCGCCTACGTGAAGGAGCGTCGCTCCGACACCGAGGCCGAGGACATCCTGCAGGAGGCCATCCAGCTCCTGCGTTCGCGCCGGAAGTCCGGCGAGATCATCTTCTGAGTCCTGCTGACTGACAGCGAGGCGCTGGCGAAGTTCTCCTTCGCCAGCGCCTCGCTGCTTCCACGTCGTCCTCGTGCCTCCTGCGGCCCGTCAGGTCCGAGCGGTCAGGTGAGCCCACTCGCAGCGGCCGCGTCCAGGAACCAGACGGTCTCGTCCCGCCCTCGTACGCCCCGAGCCGGGCACTCCTCCCAGGATCCCTCGCCGTGCGCCGCGGCGACTGCGTCGGCCTTGCCGTCACCGGCCGCCAGGAAGGCCACGGCCCTGCTGGACGCCAGGGCTTCGTAGGTCAGGCTCACGCGCTGGGGCGGCGGCTTGGGGGAGTCGTGCACGGGGACCGTCAGCGCATGACGGATCGCGGCGGCCGGGTGGTGGGGGAAGAGTGACGCGACGTGGCCGTCCGGGCCGATCCCGAAGAGAGCCACCTCGAACTCGGGGACGCCGGAGGCACGGATCTGGTCGGCGTAGCGCTGCGCCGCCTCCTCCACGGTGGCCACGGCGTCACTCGCCGCCGCCACGTGGATGCGCTCGGCCGGCACCCCGAGGGGGTGCAGGAGGTCCTCCAACCCGGATCGGCAGTTGCGCTCGTCGGAGTCCGCGGGGACGAAGCGTTCGTCTCCCCACCACCAGTCCACCCGGGACATGTCGACCCCACTGGTGGAAGCGGTGCGCGCCACCTCGCGGTGGAACGGTGCGGCGATGCTGCCACCCGTCAGCACCACGTGGGGGACGCGCCCCTCCGCCTGCGCCGTGGCGAGCCGAGCCAGGAACCAGGCGGCGGCGTCCTCGACCAAGGCGGTGACGTCGTCGTGCACGCGATCAGTCACGGGCTCTGCTCCAGCTCCAGGACCTTGCGGATCGTGAGCTCGTAGATCTCGTCGGCGTCGAGGTGCCGGAGCTCCTCCGAGATCAGCTCGTGGATCTCGCGGATACGGAGCGAGACGGGTCGCTCGGGCCGGTTCGGGGTCGAGAGCGTGGCGTCCTTCCCGTCGGGACGCGAGATCCTGATCGGTCCCTGCGCCGTCTCGAGGACGACCTCCGTGACCGCAGGGCCGTCGGTGGGCAGCAGCTCGACGTCCAGGTGCAGGCAGTGACTCAGCCAGGCACGCAGGAGGCCGGCGCTGGGGTGTCCACGCTCGGCGCTGACCCGGACCGCGGTGACTCGTGCGGAGTGCTGGTCCAGGACGGCAGCGAGCGTGGCCCGCCACAGCGTCAGTCGGGTCCAGGCGAGGTCCGTGTCCCCGGGGGTGTAGTGCGCGAAGCGCCGCAGACCAGCCTTGGAACGCGGACTGGCGTGCGTGCCCAGGTCGGTGATGCGGCGGGTGGCCAGTCGGCCCAGTGGGTCCGACGCCGGGTCGTCAGGGCCCTGGTCCGCCCACCAGACCGCGACCGGCGAGTCGGGCAGCAGCAGCGGCAGCACGACCGACTCCGCGTGCTTCACCACGGCTCCACGCAGGCGTATCAACGCCGTCTCGCCCGGGTGCCCGGCTCCGGTGCCGACCTCGGCGTCCACGTGGGCATGTCCCCGTCCGTCGCCGAGGACGACCCCCAGGATCCGGGCGGGGTGGTCGCGCGCCGCGGCGCGGGCCACGTCCATCGCAGCCTCTGCCTCTTCGTCGGAGGCCACCACGACCAGCGTCAGGACCATGCCCATGGCCGGGCTGCCGGCGGCGCGGCGGGCCCGGAGGAACTCGGCGGCGATCTCGGAGGCGTTGGTCTCCTCGAGCTTCTTCACGGGCGCCTCCAGGTGTGACCGTTACGGGCCAGGATCTCGTCCGCGGACGCCGGGCCCCACGTGCCTGCCTCGTAGTCGTCGGGCTCTCCACTTGCCTCCCAGTGCTCCAGCACGGGGTCGAGGATCTGCCAGGAGCGCTCGACCTCCTCGTGCCGCGGGAAGAGCGGGGGGTCACCCAGCAGGACGTCGAGGATGAGGCGTTCGTACGCCTCGGGGGAGGACTCGGTGAACGAGCCGCCGTAGGCGAAGTCCATCGACACGTCTCGGATCTCCATCGCCGTGCCGGGGACCTTCGAGCCGAAGCGCAGCGTCATGCCCTCGTCGGGCTGGACCCGGATGACCAGGGCGTTCTGGGTGAAGTCCTCGGTCGCCTGCTCGCTGAAGGGCAGGTGGGCGCCGCGCTTGAAGACGACGGCCACCTCGCTGACCCGTCTGCCGAGCCTCTTGCCGGTGCGGAGGTAGAAGGGGACGCCTGCCCACCTTCGGTTGGCCACCGACAGCGTGATGGCGGCGTAGGTCTCCGTCCGCGAGTGCTCGCCGATGCCGTCCTCCTCGAGGAAGCCCTTCACCTCCTCGCCGCCGGCCCACCCTCGCACGTACTGACCGCGCGCGGTCGTGCGGGACAACGGCGTGGCCAACGTGGCCGACGCGAGCACCTTGAGCTTCTCCTGGTGCAGAGCCTCGGCCTCGAAGGTGGTCGGCTCCTCCATGGCGACGAGAGCCATCAGCTGGAGCAGGTGGTTCTGGGTGACGTCACGCGCGGCGCCGATGCCGTCGTAGTAGCCGGCTCGGCCACCGATGCCGATGTCCTCGGCCATGGTGATCTGCACGTGGTCGACGTAGAGCGAGTTCCACAGCGGCTCGAAGAGGGAGTTGGCGAACCGCAGCGCCATGATGTTCTGGACCGTCTCCTTGCCCAGGTAGTGGTCGATGCGGAAGACCGAGCCGGCCGGGAAGACGTCGTCCAGCACCCGGTTCAGCGCCCTGGCCGACTCCAGGTCGTGACCGAACGGCTTCTCGACCACCACGCGACGCCAGGCGTCACCACCGTGGACGAGGCCGTGCTCCTTGAGCTTGCCGACGACGTCGCCGAAGAGCCCAGGTGGGATCGCCAGGTAGAAGGCGTGGTTGCCACCGGTGCCGCGCTCGTCGTCGAGGTCGGAGAGCGTGGTGCGGAGCAGGTCGAACGCCTCGTCGTCGTCGAAGTCGCCCGAGACGAACCGGAAGCCGGTGCTGATCTGGTCCCAGACCTCGTCGTGGAAGTCGGTGCGCGAGAACTGCTTCACGGCGTCGCGCACGATGGCGGCGAAGTCCTGGTCCTCCCAGTCACGCCGCGCGAACCCGACGAGGCTGAATCCCGGCGGCAGGAGACCTCGGTTCGCGAGGTCGTAGATGGCTGGCATGACCTTCTTGCGGGACAGGTCGCCGGTGACACCGAAGATGACCATGCTGCACGGTCCCGCGATCCGGGGCAGTCGACGGTCGCGCAGATCTCGCAGCGGGTTCGTGTGCGTTCGACTGCCCTGGGTGGTCATCCCACGTCCTCCCGCAGCGTCGCCAGCCCTTCTGGCTTTCCGACGTGCAGCCGGAGCACGGGACGCCCTCGCGACCCCAGGACGTGGGCATCGCCCGCCGCCTGGGCCCCGATGAACTCGCCGAACGTGAACGGCCGGTCGGGCACGGCCAGGTCCTGCGTCTGGGCGCCGGTCACCTGGAGGTAGACCCCTTGGGCCGGCCCGCCCTTGTGGTACTGCCCGGTCGAGTGCAGGAAGCGCGGAGCCCATCCGAAGCTCACGGGCCGGGAGGTACGCCTGGCCAGGGCGTCGCGCAGGTCGGTCACGACCGCGTCCCGGTCGCGGTCCAGGTAGGCCTGCACCGCGAGGTAGCCGTGCTCGTCGTCGAGGCGCCCGAGCAGCGCACGGACCGCCTCCGCCACGGTGGACGTGCCGTCGGGCAACCAGTCGCCAGCGGTGAAGACCTGCACGTCACCGTCGACGAAGTCGGGAGTCCAGGTCTCGGTGTCGCCGTCGAGCATCGCTCGCGCGGCGTCCTTGGCGCTCTCCACGTCGGGTTGGTCGAACGGGTTGATGCCGAGCAGCCGACCGGCCACGGCCGTCGCGACCTCCCACACGAGCATCTGGGCACCCATGGGTGCGTCCACGTGCGCGGACCACCCGGACGAGGCGTCCGGGGCGCCCTCGGCCGGACCGCAGCTGACCAGCATCGAGTCGTTGGTGGCGTCGACGAAGTTGGGGGCGGACGTGGAACCCACGTCGATCGGCAGGATGCCGGTGCCGTCCTTGCCGGTGGACTCAGCCACCAGCTGCTCGACCCAGGCGGCAAACCCGACGGAGGGGGTCCTGGTGTCGCCCAGCACCATCTTGTCGACGCCCTCGCGGGCGGCGACCGCCATCAGGGCGCCCAGCTGCAGGCCGGGGTTGGAGGGCACGTCGTCCTGGAGCACGGGCACCAGGGCTGCGGCGTCGTCGAGGAGCACCTCCAGGTCGACTCCGGCCAGCCCCGAGGGAACGAGGCCGAAGGCCGACAGGGCCGAGTAGCGTCCCCCCACCTCGGGGTCCGCCCGGAAGACCGTCCAGCCGCGCTCGGTCGCGAACTCGTCGAGCGGCGATCCGGGGTCGGTGACCACGATCATCCGGGTGGCCGGGTCGATGTCGGCATCGATGAACGCCTGCTCGTAGGCGCGACGCTGGCTGTCGGTCTCCACGGTGCCGCCGGACTTGGAGGCGATGACCACCGCGGTACGCGCGAGGTCGGTGTCGATGACGTCGCGCACGGCGTCCGGGTGTGAGGAGTCGAGGACCACCAGGTCGACCCCGGCGTCGGCGCAGATCACCTCGGGAGCCAGCGAGGAGCCGCCCATGCCGCACAGGACGATGCGGTCGATCCCGTCGGCCTGCAGAGCCTGACGGCGGGCCGCGATGGGCTCAACGATGGCGCGCGACGTGCGCGCAAGGTCCACCCACGCGAGTCGCTTGGACGCTTCCGACTCGGCTGCCGGACCCCACAGGGTGTGGTCGCGGGCGAAGAGTCGCCCGGCGACCCGGTCCTGCACGAGGTCGTGCATGGCGGCGTCGAAGGCCGGGCGGTCTCCGGGGATGACCTGTACCGGAGCCTCCGTCCTCATGCGTCCGCGGCCTTCGCCGAGCTGGCCTTGGCGAGCTGGTCGCCAACGGTCGCGAGCAGCTCGTCCCACGAGGCCACGAACTTCTCCACGCCCTCACGCTCGAGCATCTCGATGACGTCGTCGACGTCCACGCCGGCGGCGCGCACGTCGCTCATCACGACGGCTGCGTCGTCGTAGTGCGGGGTGACCTGGTCTCCCAGCACCTCACCGTGGTCGGCGAAGGCCTCCATCGTCGCCTCGGGCATCGTGTTGACCGTGCCGGGGACGACGAGGTCGGTCACGTACATCGTGTCGCGGTAGTCCGGGTTCTTGACCCCGGTGGAGGCCCAGAGCGGACGCTGACGGTGAGCGCCGAGGGCCGCCAGGCGCTCCCATCGCCCACCCGTGAAGAAGCGTTCGAACTCGTGGTACGCCAGACGCGCGTTGGCGACGCCGGCGCGTCCCTTCAACGTGGCGTCGACCCCCAGCTGGTCGAGGCGCTTGTCGATCTCGGTGTCCACGCGCGAGACGAAGAACGAAGCCACGGAGTGGATCGTGGAGAGGTCGTGGCCGTTCTCCTTCGCCAGCTCGAGGCCGGCGACGTACGCCTCCATGACGTCGCGGTAGCGGGGGATGCCGAAGATCAGGGTCACGTTGACGCTGATCCCCGCCCCGATGGTCTGGGTGATCGCGGCGAGCCCCGCCTGCGTTCCGGGGATCTTCACGAGCAGGTTGGGGCGGTCGACCGACCTCCACAGCTCCTGGGCCTCGGCGACGGTGCCGTCGGTGTCGTGGGCGATGCCGGGGGAGACCTCGATGGAGACCCGTCCGTCAACCCCGTCGGTTGCGCGGAACGTCTCCAGGAACACGTCGCAGGCGTCCCGGACGTCCGTGGTCGTCAGGGCGTGGACGGCTTCCTCGACGTCGGCACCGCGTGCTGCCAGCTCGGCGACCTGGTCGTCGTAGCCGTGACCCTTGGCCAGCGCGGTCGCGAAGATCGACGGGTTGGTGGTCACGCCGACGACCGAATTCTGCGAGACCAGGCCAGCGAGCGTGCCGCTGGTCAGGCGTTCCCGGGACAGGTCATCGAGCCAGATGGACACTCCGGCCTCGGCCAGCGACTTCAAACGTTCGGACATGGTGTTCCTCCCATGAGTGGTGGTGGCCGGGGCCGGAGTGCCGTGCGGTCTGGGGTCAGGCCCCCGCAGCGGCGATGCTGTCGAGGGCGGCCGACACGACCGCTTCCGTGGTCATCCCGTACTCCTTGAAGATGCGGTTGTAGTCGGCACTGGCACCGTACTGCTCGATCGAGACGATGCGACCTGCGTCACCGACGACCTCGCGCCAGCCCTGGGCGATGCCGGCCTCGACGGAGACGCGCGCCTTGACGTACGGCGGGATGACCTCGTCCCGGTAGGCCTGCGGCTGCTCGTCGAACCACTCGCGGCAGGGGAGCGAGACCACGCGGGCCTGGATCCCCTGCTCAGCCAGCTTGGTACGGGCCTCCACAGCCATCTGGACCTCGGAACCCGTCGCGATCAGCACGACGTCGGGCTCGCCGCCCTCGGCCTCGAGCAGGACGTAGCCCCCCTTGGCCGCACCCTCGGCGGAGGCGAAGCCCTCCTCGCCGCGCGGGAAGGTCGGGAGGTTCTGACGCGACAGGCAGAGGCCGGTCGGGCGCTGGTGACGCACCATGAGCGAGCGCCAGACCTCGGCGGTCTCGTTGGCGTCCGCAGGACGGACCACGTCGAGGCCGGGGATGGCGCGCAGAGCGGCGAGGTGCTCGATCGGCTGGTGCGTGGGGCCATCCTCACCCAGACCGATGGAGTCGTGGGTCCACACGTAGGTCACCGGGATCTCCATCAGCGCTGCGAGGCGGACCGACGGGCGCATGTAGTCGGCGAACTGGAGGAAGGTGCCGCCGAAGATGCGGGAGTTCCCGTACAGCGCGATGCCGTTCATGATCGCGCCCATGGCGTGCTCACGGATGCCGAAGTGCAGGACGCGTCCGTAGGGCGAGCCCTTCCAGTGGGCGGTCGAGTGCTCGGCCGGGATGAACGAGTCCGCGCCCTTGATGGTGGTGTTGTTGGACTCCGCCAGGTCGGCAGAGCCGCCCCAGAGCTCGGGCAGCGTCGCGGCCAGCGCGTTGATGACCTCGCCCGAGGCCTTGCGGGTGGCGATGCCCTTGGCGTCGGCGGGGTAGACCGGGAGGTCGGCGTCCCAGCCGTCGGGGAGGGCGCCGGCACGGAGCCGGTGGAGCAGGGCGGCTCGGTCGGGGTGGGCGGCCGCCCACTTCTCGTACGCCGCGTCCCAGGCCGCGCCGGCTTCCTTGCCACGCACCAGGGCCTTGCGGGTGTGCGCCAGCACGTCGTCGGGGACCTCGAAGGTGCGCTCGGGGTCGAAGCCGAGCAGCTCCTTCGTGGCACGGACCTCGTCGACGCCGAGGGCGGCGCCGTGGGCGGCACCGGTGCCCTGCGCGTTGGGCGTCGGCCACGCGATGATCGTCTTCAGCACGATGATCGTGGGCTTGTCGGTGACGGCCTTGCCGGCCTGGATGGCGGCGTACAGCTCGTCGACGTCCTCGACGTAGGCGTCTCCACCCTTGCGGTCACCCGCCCAGTCGACGATGCGTACGTCCCAGCCGTAGGCCTCGTAGCGCTTGGCCACGTCCTCGGTGAAGGCGACGTCGGTGTTCTCCTCGATGGAGATCTTGTTGTCGTCGTAGATCAGGGTCAGGTTGCCCAGCTGCTGGTGGCCGGCGATGGAGGAGGCCTCGGCGGAGACCCCTTCCTGCAGGTCGCCGTCGGAGGCGATGCAGTAGACGTGGTGGTCGAAGAGCGACTCGCCCACGGGCGCGTCGGGGTCGAGCAGCCCGCGCTGGAAGCGGGAGGCCATCGCCATGCCGACAGCGTTGGCCACTCCCTGGCCCAGCGGGCCGGTGGTGGTCTCGACGCCGGTGGTGTGGCGGAACTCGGGGTGGCCGGGGGTCTTGGAGCCCCAGGTGCGCAACGCCTTGATGTCGTTGAGCTCGAGGCCGAACCCGGCCAGGAAGAGCTGCGAGTACAAGGTCATGCTGGTGTGTCCGCACGAGAGGACGAAGCGGTCACGGGCGATCCAGTGGGGGTCGGCCGGGTCGTGCTTCATGACCTTCTGGAACAGCAGGTAGGCGACCGGGGCAAGGCTGGAGGCGGTGCCGGGGTGTCCGTTGCCCACCTTCTGCACGGCGTCCAGGGCCAGTAGCCGAGTGGTGTCGACCGCTCGACGATCAAGGTCCGTCCACTCGAGAACGGTGGATGACTTGCTGGGAGTGGTCACGTGCTTCCTCTCGGAGGGGTGGGGGGCGCAGAACAGGCGTGTCCGAGCCTATCGGGATGAGCGGCTAGACTCGACCCCGCACCACTTCCCAAGCTCTGAGGTTCCGCCCGTGACGTACGTCGGCCACTCGGCATCCGCTGCCGAGCCGTCCACCACCTCTGACGAAGGGGGCGAGACCGACAAGGCGACCTTCAAGGACGTGGTTGCTGCCTACGTCGGCCTGACCAAGCCCCGCGTCATCGAGCTGCTGCTGCTGACGACGGTCCCGGTGATGTTCTTCGCCGCCCGGGGGATCCCCGAGCTCAGCCTGGTGCTCTGGACCGTGCTGGGCGGGGCGCTCAGCGCTGGTTCTGCGTCGGCCTACAACTGCGTCTACGACCGCGACATCGACGAGCAGATGCGCCGCACGAAGCGCCGCGCGCTGCCCCGCCACGTCGTCACGCCGGTCTCGGCCCTGGTCTTCGCGACGGTGCTGGCGGTGCTGTCCACCGTGGTGCTGTGGACGCAGGTCAACGAGCTCTCCGCGTTGCTCTCCCTGGGGGCCAACGCCTTCTACGTCTTCGTCTACACGATGCTGCTCAAGCGTCGGACCACGCAGAACATCGTGTGGGGCGGCATCGCCGGGTGCTTCCCCACCCTGATCGGCTGGACCGCGGTGACCGGCCAGCTGGCCTGGGAACCGGTCGTGCTCTTCATGGTCGTCTTCTTCTGGACCCCGCCGCACACGTGGGCGCTGGCGCTGCGCTACCGCGAGGACTACGCGAACGTCGACGTCCCGATGCTGCCGGTCGTGGCCCCGGCCGCGGTGGTCGGTCGCCAGATCGTCATCTACAGCTGGGTCATGGTCGCGACCTCGCTGCTCCTGTGGCCCGTTGCCGACACCGGTTGGTTCTACCCTGTCGTGGCCACGATCCTCGGCGCCGTGTTCCTTGTCGAGGCCCACCGGATGTGGGGGCGGACGAAGCGTTCGAACGACCTCACCGACATCGCGCCGATGCGTCTCTTCCACAACTCGAACCTGTACCTGTCGCTTCTCTTCGTCGCGGTCGCCATCGACCCGCTCCTGCGCTGAGACCTTCGCGCCGGGAGCCCTCAGGAGCGGTGGACCACGGCCTTGGTCCCGATCGTGACCTGGTCGAAGAGCCGTGCGATCGCCTTGCGGTTGCGGATGTTGACGCAGCCGTGCGAGTGGCCGTCGTACCCGTTGC
Source organism: Nocardioides jishulii (assembly GCF_006007965.1). Lineage (NCBI taxonomy): Bacteria > Bacillati > Actinomycetota > Actinomycetes > Propionibacteriales > Nocardioidaceae > Nocardioides > Nocardioides jishulii. The sequence continues at coordinate 1,732,025 of NZ_CP040748.1, forward strand.
GGGCGAAGTCGGGGGAGTAGTGCACGGCCTGCCCGCCGGAGAAGAACATCGCGAAGGGCATGGGCGTGTGGTAGATGCTCGACACGTGGTCGCGTGACTTCTTGAAGATCGTGAAGCTGCCCTCGCGGGTGGGGTAGTACGGGTCGCCGAAGCGAGCGTCCAGCCGCACCTTCACGTCGCCGTCGACGACCCACTTGAGCGCGCGGGTGGTCTTGTCGATGCAGAGCACCCGGCCCTTGAGGCAACGGCGGTCGAGGTCGAAGCCCCAGTTGCGCAGCTCCGAGCGCGTGGGCCGTCGCGTCACCGCGCGCAGCCGCTGGAGCGTACGGACGTCGACCTTGCCGGTCACCGGAATCCGCGCCGCCTTCTGGAAGGCCCGCACCGCTCGTACGGTCTTGCGGTCATAGGTCGCACCGACGCGGCCACGGAAGTGCTTGCGCTGCGCCAGACGTGCCTCCAGGTTGCGCACCTTCGGCGACTTCGAGCCCTTCTTGAGAAGCGCCGGGCCCGGCTTGTAGACGTTGTTGAGCTCGTTCTGCGTGGGCTCACGCGTCAAGGCGACCAGAGTGGTCCACGTGACCTCGTTGACGACGCCACGGTGCCCGGGGAGGTCGTGCTTCCTCTTGAACGCGACCACCGCCCGACGGGTCACCTCGTCGAAGTCCGAGCTGATGACCTCCGAGTGCAGCTTGACCTGGTGGAGCCGACTCTCCAGGACGCGCACGCGCTGGGAGTGCTCACCCATCTTGATCGGGACGAAGGGCTCGGCCGTCGGGGTCGCGGTGGGCGACGGAGTGGGCGTCGGGGTGGGCTCAGCCTTCGGCGTCGCCGGCGCGGCGCCCTGGGGCGCCGTGGGGGTGGCCGGGGAGCTGGCCGCGTCCGGGGCGGGCGTCCCTGAGGCAGGCGTGGGAGGCGTGGGAGGCGCGGACTCCTCGGGCGTGGGAGGGCCGCTCGGGCTTGGCGCGGGGGCGGTCGACGACGCAGGACTCGGCGTCGGGTCTGCCTCCACAGCGCCGGATGGGGCGCTGGCCAGGGTGGCCAGGAGAGTCGTCGTCAGCACGCCCACCGCCACGGAGGCGAGTGCACGGCGCGGACGGATGGATGGATGCGACATGGAGGCCCCCGTACGTGTGCCCAGCCGGGTGACGTCTCCCGGCCGTGCGCTGATCGTACGCAGTCAGGCGGCCTCCGTCAGCGAGGCGCGTCGCCGCTGGCCCAGGCCAGCAGCCGACCGGTGTGCTGGTCGCCGGCCTCGTGGGCGCGGGTCGCCAGCCAGACGCGGGAGAAGCCCGCGGCCAGGAGTCCGGCCCCGAGCATGTGCAGGGCGACGAGGAGCTCGTTGAGGTCGAGGACGTACTGGGACCACCCGATCAGGCCCTGCAGCAGCTCCAGTCCGAGCAGGGCGCTGGTGACCACGACCAGCCACCGGTCGCCTGCCCGAACGGCCAGGACGAGCAGCGCGACGGTGATCGCCACCAGCACGTAGACCGCCACCGCGTGGACCTGCGACACGACGGCCGGGTCCAGCCCGTTGCGAGGCGCCTCGGCGTCGCCCGCGTGCGGTCCTGCACCGGTCACCACGGTGCCGAGGTAGAGCACCACCCAGCCGACCACGAGGACGCCCCAGGCCAAGGCGCGCTGAGGTGCCGGCGCGGCGGTGCGTTGGGGGCTGCGGAGGTGGTCGAGGAGGGCGAGGCAGACCATCACCATCAGCATCGAGGCGAGGAAGTGGAGGGAGACCACCCAGGGGTTCAGGTCGGTCAGCACGGTGAAGCCGCCGATGACCGCCTGCAGCGGCACCCCGAGCGCCACGATGAGGGAGTGGCGCACGGCGACGCGGTCACGCGAGCCGAGGGCGGCCAGGAAGCAGGAGATCGCGATCACGACCAGCACGAAGGTGAGCATGCGGTTGCCGAACTCGATGGCACCGTGCATGCCCATGCTCGGGTGCGTGACGTAGGACTCCTCGGTGCATCGGGGCCACGTGGGGCAGCCCAGTCCGGAGCCGGTGAGGCGTACGGCGGCGCCGGTGACCACGATGCCGATGTTGGCCAGGAGGTTGGCCACGGCCAGGGGCCACAGCCATGTCGAGAGACGCTCGAGGAATTGGACCATGGGTCACTCCCAACGGAAGGTGCGTGCGGTCAGGAAGGAAGCGACGGCTGCCCACACCATGAGGACGCCGAGGGCAGCCCAGTCGGTGTGGCCGTCGAGCAACGAGGCTCGGAACGACTCACCCAGCGCGCCGCTGGGGAGCAGCTTCACGAACTCGCTCGCCGGGCCGTACTGCGACGCCGGGATCACGACACCGCCGCCGGCCATCAGCAAGAGGTAGACGAGGTTGGCCAGCGCCAGGGTGGCCTCGGCGCGCATCACCCCGGCGATGAGCAGGCCGAGCGCACCGAACGCCATCGTGCCGAGCACGGCCGAGAGGAGGACCCCCACCACGGCGACGTCCGGGCGCCACCCGAGCGCGAGTGCTGCGCCGCCGATCACGACCACCTGCACGGCCTCGACGACGAGGAGGGCGCCGACCTTGCCGAGCAGCAGGCCGTGACGAGGCAGGGGGGAGGCGCCCAGGCGCTTGATGACGCCGTACCGACGTTCGAAGCCGGTGGCGATGGCGACGGCGGTGAAGGCCGTGCTCATGACTGCGAGGGCGAGGACGCCGGGCGCCAGCAGGTCGATGGGGTCGGAGCTGATGCCGAGGTCGACACGGTCGGCGGCGTAGAGGCCTCCGACGAGCACGACGAGGGGGATCACGATGGCCAGCAGCAGCTGCTCGCCGTTGCGCATCATGAGACGCGCCTCCATGCCGGCCTGGGCCCTGACCTGCTGGCTCAGCGGGGCAGAACCGGGGGCCGGGGTGAACGTGCCGCTCATGGCGTGATCTCCCGTCCGGTCAGCTCGAGGAAGACGTCCTCGAGGGTGCGCTGGCCGAGCGTCAGCGAGACGGGGAGCACCTCGTGGTGCTCGTACCAGCGCGCGACCGCCGCGAGGGTGGCACCGTCGGCGGGGCTGGAGACGTGGACGGCGTCGTCGAGCAGCGTGACCTCCAGCTGGTCGCCCAGGATCCCTGACAGCTCGTCGTGGGCGTGGGCGCTCAGCACGGGCAGCACCATGCGCAACGTCGCCTCTTTGCGCGAGCTGGTCAGCTCGCGCGGCGTCCCGGAGGCGATGACACGACCGTGGTCGATGATGTGCACCAGGTCGCTGAGCCGCTCGGCCTCGTCCATGTGGTGGGTGGTGAGCACGACGGTCACGCCGTCGGCGCGGAGCTCCTCGAGCAGCTCCCAGGTCGTACGCCGCGCCATCGGGTCCATGCCGGCGGTCGGTTCGTCGACGAAGACGAGCTCCGGACGACCCACCAGCGCCATCGCGAGCCCGAGGCGTTGCTGCTGGCCCCCGGAGAGACGGCGGTAGGGGGTGCTTCCGCAGTCACCCAGACCCAGGCGCTCGTAGAGCATCCCGGTGTCGAGCGGGTGGGAGTGCAGACGCGCCACGTGGTCGAGCATCTCCTTGGCGCGGACTCCGCTCCAGGCGCCTCCGGACTGCAGCATCACACCGATGCGGGGGAGGAGCGCCCGCCTGTCGCGCTGGGGGTCGAGGCCGAGCACGCGCACCGACCCGCCCTGCGGCTTGCGGTAGCCCTCGCAGGTCTCCAGCGTCGTGGTCTTCCCCGCGCCGTTGGGGCCGAGCACCGCGGTGATGGTGCCCCGGGCGACCTCGAACGACAGGCGGTCGACGGCAACCTTGTCGCCGTACCTCATGACGAGCTCGTCGACGACGACGGCGGGTTCTGCTGGGGGCACCGCATCAGTCTAGGGAGCCGACCCACCCCGGACCCCGCGGGGGCGTGGCCCTGGCGTCACGGCAGGGAGGAAGGACGGGAGCAACCCAGAGGTACCCCCGGGGGAGCTGCCGCTGGGTCGCACGGGCGTCGAGACTCCGCTCACACCCCACGCCGTGCGGGCCGCCACCGCCCGCCGAACTAAGGATCGCCTTACTTGAAGCACCCCGGCAATAAGATCACAATTGCGTTGTGGAATTCGATCGGACGTCCGTTGCGCCTGCTGGCGACGCGTCCACCCGTGGGCGCGTGGCCCGCTCCATCCTGGAGAACGGCCCCTCCACCGCCGCTGAGCTGGCCGAGCGGCTCCAGCTCACGCCCGCCGCCGTACGCCGCCATCTCGACCTGCTCCTGGGCGAGGGGGTCGTGGAGGGTCGCGAGCAGAAGGTCTACGGGCACCGCGGCCGCGGTCGTCCCGCCAAGGTCTTCGCGCTCACCGACACCGGCCGTGACAAGTTCGACCAGGGCTACGACGACCTCGCCGCCCAGGCGCTCCGTTTCCTCAAGGAGACGGCAGGTGACGACGCGGTGATGGAATTCGCGAGGCAGCGCGCAGCGTTCATCGAACGTGACTTCGCCACGTTCATCGAGCAGGAGCCCGACCTGAGCCCTGCCGAGGTCCTCGCCAAGGTCTTCACGGCCGAGGGCTACGCCGCCAGTGTCCGGGCCCTGCCCGGTGCCGGAGTGGTGGACCAGCTCTGCCAGCAGCACTGCCCGGTGTCCCACGTGGCGAACGAGTTCCCGCAGCTGTGCGAGGCCGAGACCGAGGCGATCAGCCGGGTCGTCGGCACACACGTCCAGAGGTTGGCCACCATCGCCCACGGCGACGGCGTCTGCACCACTTGCATCCCGAAGAACAAGGAAGGCTGAACCATGACCTCCATCGAGGAGCTGAACCCCGAGCTGAAGGGCATCGGCCGCTACGACTTCGGCTGGGCCGACGCGAACGACGCCGGTGCGACCGCGAAGCGTGGTCTCAACGAGGACGTCGTCCGCGACATCTCGGGCAAGAAGTCCGAGCCCCAGTGGATGCTCGACATGCGCCTGAAGGGCCTGAAGCTCTTCCACCGCAAGCCCATGCCGACCTGGGGTTCCGACCTCGGCGGCATCGACTTCGACAACATCAAGTACTTCGTGCGGTCGTCGGAGAAGCAGGCCCAGTCGTGGGAGGACCTCCCCGAGGACATCAAGAACACCTACGACAAGCTCGGCATCCCTGAGGCGGAGAAGCAGCGCCTGGTCGCCGGCGTCGCGGCGCAGTACGAGTCCGAGGTCGTCTACCACTCGATCCGTGAGGACCTCGAGGAGAAGGGCGTCATCTTCGTCGACACCGACACTGCGCTGAGGGAGCACGAGGAGCTCTTCCGCGAGTACTTCGGCACCGTCATCCCGACCGGCGACAACAAGTTCTCTGCCCTCAACACCTCGGTGTGGTCCGGCGGCTCGTTCATCTACGTGCCCAAGGGCGTCCACGTGGACATCCCGCTCCAGGCCTACTTCCGCATCAACACCGAGAACATGGGCCAGTTCGAGCGCACGCTGATCATCGTCGACGAGGACGCCTACGTGCACTACGTCGAGGGCTGCACCGCGCCGATCTACTCGTCGGACTCGCTGCACTCCGCGGTCGTCGAGATCATCGTCAAGAAGGGTGGGCGCTGCCGCTACACGACCATCCAGAACTGGTCCAACAACGTCTACAACCTCGTCACCAAGCGCGCGGTCTGCGAGGCCGGCGCGACGATGGAATGGGTCGACGGCAACATCGGCTCCAAGGTCACCATGAAGTACCCGGCCGTCTACCTGATGGGGGAGCACGCCAAGGGCGAGACGCTCTCGATCGCCTTCGCGGGCGAGGGCCAGCACCAGGACGCCGGCGCCAAGATGGTGCACGCCGCCCCCCACACCTCGTCCTCGATCCTGTCGAAGTCGGTGGCCCGCGGCGGTGGTCGTACGTCCTACCGCGGCCTCATCCAGGTCAACGAGGGTGCCTACGGCTCCAAGTCCAACGTGCTGTGCGACGCGCTGCTCGTCGACCAGATCAGCCGCTCGGACACCTACCCCTACGTCGACATCCGCGAGGACGACGTCTCCATGGGTCACGAGGCCAGCGTCTCGAAGGTCAGCGACGACCAGCTCTTCTACCTCATGTCGCGCGGCATGGAGCAGGACGAAGCGATGGCCATGATCGTGCGTGGCTTCGTCGAGCCGATCGCCAAGGAGCTCCCGATGGAGTACGCCCTCGAGCTCAACCGTCTGATCGAGCTCCAGATGGAGGGCGCGGTCGGCTGACGCCGCCGCCTCCAGCACCACGGGGCACGCGCCCTGCACCACTTCGAAACGGAAAGAACCTGACGTGACTGTTACTGACACTGCCCGCGACTCGGTCGCCGCGGCGCTCGAGCAGGGCAAGGTGGAGTCGCACCTCCACCCCACCGGCTCGTACGACGTGGCCGACCACGCCGCTCCCACGGGCCGTGAGGAGATCTGGCGCTTCACCCCCCTCAAGCGCCTCAAGGGTCTGGCGTCCGACGCCGTCTTCAACGCCCCCACCACCGAGGTCACCCACGTCGCGCCCGAGGGCGTACGTGTGGAGACGGTGACCGGGGACGAGGCCCAGGCGCTGCGTGGTGTCTCCGGCTACAAGCCCGCCACGCTGTTCGGTGCCCGGGTGCTCTCGGAAGTTCCCGACACCCTGCTCGTCGACGTGCCGGCCGAGACCGAGGTCGTCGAGCCGATCATCGTCAACCTCACCGGAACCGACGCGGAGAACACCGAGGCGGGCCACGTGGTCCTGCGCTTCGGCAACTTCTCGAAGGCCGTGGTCGTGCTGCGGCACACCGGTTCCGCGGCGCTGGCCCAGGTCGTCGAGATCCGGGTGGGCGACTCCGCCCAGGTCTCCGTCGTCTCGCTCCAGGACTGGGCCGACGACGCCACGCACCTGACCCACACCGAGGCGCTCGTGGGACGGGACGCGGCGTACAAGCACACCGCGATCTCCTTCGGCGGCGACCTGGTCCGCATGGACGCGAACGTGCGCTACTCGGCTCCCGGCGGTTCGGCCGAGATGCTCGGTCTCTACTTCGCCGACGAGGGGCAGCACCTCGAGCACCGCCTCTTCGCCGACCACAACCAGCCGCGCACCTCGTCCAACGTCATGTACAAGGGCGCGCTGCAGGGCGAGGGGGCCCACACCGTGTGGATCGGCAACGTCCTGATCCGCAAGGAGGCCGAGGGCATCGAGACCTACGAGGAGAACCGCAACCTCATCCTCACCGACGGCACGCTCTGCGACTCGGTCCCCAACCTCGAGATCGAGACCGGCGAGATCGCCGGAGCAGGTCACGCCTCGGCGACGGCCCGCTTCGACGACGAGCAGCTCTTCTACCTGCGCTCGCGCGGCATCGACGAGAAGGAGGCGCAGCGCCTGGTCGTCCACGGCTTCTTCAACGACCTGATCCGCAAGATCGGCGTGCCCGCGATCGAGGAGCAGCTCGTCACCACGGTGGAGACCGAGCTCGCCAAGAACCTGACCGGAAAGCTGCTCTGATGGCCTTCCAGCGCGCTTGCGCACTGGGGGAGTTCCGTGAGGGCGAGGCCGTTGCGGTGAGCCTGGACGGGATCGACGTCGCGGTGGCCCAGGCGGGTGGCGAGTACTTCGCCATCCAGGACCTGTGCTCCCACGGGCACGTCGCGCTCTCCGAGGGCGAGGTGGAGGACTGCGCCATCGAGTGCTGGATGCACGGGTCGGCCTTCGACCTCCGCACCGGCAAGCCCCAGACGCTCCCCGCCACCGAGCCCGTGGCCACCTTCCCGGTCGAGCTCCGCGGCGACGAGATCCACGTCGACGTGAGCACGACCCTCAACGGCGTCACGCCGTCCTGAACGACAAAGACTTAGAGAAGAGAGAAACACTGATGAGCACTCTGGAGATCAAGGACCTGCACGTCACGGTCGAGACCGAGGACTCCACCAAGGAGATCCTCAAGGGCGTCACGCTGACCATCAAGGACGGCGAGACCCACGCGATCATGGGCCCGAACGGCTCCGGTAAGTCGACGCTGGCCTACACGATCGCCGGTCACCCCAAGTACACCGTCACCCAGGGCACGATCCTGCTCGACGGCGAGGACGTCCTCGAGATGTCGGTCGACGAGCGCGCCCGCGCCGGCCTCTTCCTGGCCATGCAGTACCCGGTCGAGATCCCCGGTGTGTCGGTGAGCAACTTCCTGCGCACCGCCAAGACCGCCATCGACGGCGAGGCGCCGAAGCTGCGTACGTGGGTCAAGGACGTCAACGCGGCGCTCGCGGCGAACAACCTCGACGCCTCCTTCGCCCAGCGCTCGGTCAACGAGGGCTTCTCCGGTGGCGAGAAGAAGCGCCACGAGATCGCCCAGCTCGAGCTCCTCGCGCCGAAGGTCGCCGTGCTCGACGAGACCGACTCCGGCCTGGACATCGACGCCCTCAAGGTCGTGTCCGACGGCGTCAACCGCTTCGCGGCCAACGGCGACAAGGGTGTCCTGCTGATCACGCACTACACCCGCATCCTGCGCTACATCAAGCCCGACTTCGTGCACGTCTTCGTCAACGGTCGGATTGCCGAGCAGGGCGGTCCTGAGCTGGCCGACGAGCTCGAGGCCACCGGGTACGACAAGTACGTCAAGGCCGCGGTCTGAGCATGACTCTCGAAGGACTGCTCCCGGAGCTGGAAGTCATCCGCAAGGACTTCCCGATCCTCGAGCGCACCGTCTCCGGCGGCCAGCCGCTGGTCTACCTCGACAGCGCCAACACGTCGCAGAAGCCCCAGGTCGTCATCGACACGATGGTCGACCATCTGGAGCGTCACAACGCCAACATCGCGCGAGCGATGCACGCGCTCGGCGCGGAGTCGACGGAAGCGTTCGAGAACGGTCGCGACCGGGTGGCGGCCTTCCTGAACGCGCCCTCACGTGACGAGGTCATCTTCACCAAGAACGCCTCCGAGGCGCTCAACCTGGTGGCCAACACGCTCGCGCTGCGGGGTCCGCTCCAGATCGGCGAGGGCGACGAGATCGTCATCACCGAGATGGAGCACCACTCCAACATCGTGCCGTGGCAGATGCTGGCCGAGCGCACGGGAGCGACGCTGCGCTGGTTCGGGATCACCGACGACGGTCGCCTCGACCTGTCCGACGTGGACGAGCTGATCAACGAGCGCACGAAGGTCGTCTCCTTCACCTGGGTGTCGAACATGCTCGGCACCATCAACCCGGTCGCGGAGCTCGCCGCCAAGGCGAAGGCCGTGGGTGCCCTGGTCGTCGTGGACGCCTCGCAGGCCGCGCCCCAGCTGGCCGTCGACGTGCAGGCCAGCGGGGCCGACCTGGTTGCCTTCACCGGCCACAAGGTGGTCGGTCCGACCGGCATCGGCGTCCTGTGGGGCCGCCGCGAGGTGCTCGACGCGCTGCCGCCCTTCCTCGGCGGTGGCGAGATGATCGCCACGGTCTCCATGGCGAAGTCGACCTACGCCCCGCTGCCGCACAAGTTCGAGGCGGGCACGCCCCCGATCGTCGAGGCCGTCGGCCTCGGCGCCGCGGTGGACTACCTGTCGGCCGTGGGCATGGAGGCGATCCACCGCCACGAGCAGGCCATCACCCGCTACGCGCTGGAGGGCCTCGCCACCGTGCCCGGCCTGAGTGTGCTGGGGCCGCTCGACGCGGAGTCCCGAGGGGGCGCGATCTCGTTCGAGATCGACGGCGTGCATCCCCACGACGTGGCCCAGGTGCTCGACACCCGCGGCATCGCGGTGCGCGCCGGTCACCACTGCGCGAAGCCTGCGCACGCACGCTTCGGTGTGCAGAGCTCGACCCGGATGTCGTCGTACCTCTACACGACCCCGGCCGAGATCGACGCGCTGGTCGATGGGCTGAACTACACCCGTTCCTACTTCAAGGTGGGCTGAGCGATGTCTGCAGAGCTCGACTCCCTGTACCAGGACATCATCCTGGACCACTACAAGAACCCGCTGAACTCAGGGCTCCGTGAGCCCTTCGGCAGCGAGGTCCACCACGTCAATCCCACGTGCGGCGACGAGATCACGCTGCGCGTGCAGCTGGAGGGCGACCGGATCGTCGACGTCTCGTACCACGCCGAGGGGTGCTCGATCTCGCAGGCGTCGACCTCCGTCATGACCGACCTCGTCATCGGCAAGACGGTGTCGGAGGCGATGGCGCTGCACACCGAGTTCCTGACCCTGATGCAGGGCAAGGGGCAGGTCGAGCCGGACGAGGAGGTGCTGGAGGACGGCATCGCCTTCGCCGGCGTCGCCAAGTTCCCCGCGCGCGTCAAGTGCGCCCTGCTGTCGTGGATGGCCATGAAGGACGCCACCGCCCAGGTGCTCGGCACCAACTTCACCGAGGAGAACCAATGAGCGAGCACACCCACGCGCCCACCGACGACCACGCCGGGCACGACCACGCCGGGCACGACCACGCCGGGCACGACCACGCCGGGCACGACCACGCCGGGCATGGTCACGGCCACGGTCGGCACGACGACCTCCCCGTCGTCGACCTCGCCGCCGCCTCTTCCAGTGCCTCGTCGGTCGCGGTCGAGGACGTCACCGAGGCGATGAAGGACGTCGTCGACCCCGAGCTCGGGATCAACGTCGTCGACCTCGGCCTGGTCTACGGAATCCACATCGACGAGGGTTCCAACGCTGTCATCGACATGACCCTCACCTCGGCGGCCTGCCCGTTGACCGACGTCATCCAGGACCAGACCGAGATGGCGCTCGAGGGCCTCGTCAACGACGTGGCCATCAACTGGGTCTGGATGCCGCCGTGGGGTCCGGACAAGATCACCGACGACGGTCGCGAGCAGCTGCGCGCCCTCGGCTTCAACGTCTGACCGCCAGAGTCTGAGGAGTGCACGTGGCCGATGTGAACGCCGACGAGCGAGTCACCTACGTCCTGGTCGACGGCGAGAACATCGACGCCACGCTCGGCAACTCGATCCTCGGACGCCGTCCGCGCCCTGACGAGCGCCCCCGGTGGGACCGGCTCCTGGAATGGGCCGAGGACGCCTTCGACCAGCCGGCGCGAGGACTCTTCTTCCTGGCGGTCAACGACGAGTTGCCGATGCCCTTCATCCAGGCGCTGACGGCGATCGGGTTCCGTCCCGTCCCGCTGCGCGGCGAGGGCAAGGTCGTCGACATCGCCATCCAGCGGATGGCCGAGGCCATCGCGGAGCGCGAGGCCGACGTCGCCCTGGTGAGTCACGACGGTGACTTCCTCCCGCAGGTCCGGCGTCTCTGCGACGGCACGCGCGCCGTCGCCCTCGTCGGCTTCTCCGAGTTCATGAACGCGGCCTTCCGCGGCCTTCCGGGACTACGTCTTGTCGACATGGAGCACGACGTGCGTGCCTTCAACTCGCGCCTGCCCCGGATCAGGGTCATCGCGATCGACGAGTTCGACCCGATGGAGTTCCTCTGACCGCGACGGTCCTCGTCCCTGCCGGGCGTTTCGCCCGGTGGGTCGAGAACTTCGGTTCGCGGCACGGTGCGACGGCCCTGACCACCGTCGACGGAGGTCTTCAGGGCACCGCGGAGGACTCGTCGCACTTCCTCGCGCTGCTGCCCTTCGGCGTCGACCACTCAGGCGCACCAGATCCCCAGGCCTTCGTCGCCGCGCTCGTCGTCCCGGACGACTGGGGCATCGTGATCGCCCGCCGCGGTGGCTTCGCCGTGGCGCGGATGGCGGGGGAGCGCATGGTGTCCTCCAAGGTCGGGCAACGTCACGTCCAGGGGCGCACGAAGGCGGGCGGCCAGAGCCAGCAGCGCTTCGCCCGTCGACGGGACAACCAGGCGCGGGAAGCCTGGACTGCCGCAGCGGGCCACGCCGCGAGCCACCTCGCGGGACTGCAGGGTCCTGTGGTGGTCGCCGGTGATCCGGCCGGGGTGGAGACGGTGCTGGCGGACGCCCGGCTCACCCACCTGGTCAGGCACCAGCTGCCGGACACCGTCGGCGAGCCTCGCCGTGAGGCGTTGCTCAAGGCGGTCACCGACGCACTGAGTGTGCGGGTGTCGGTGCACAACGCGAGCTGAGACTCGAACGAGACTTCCAACGGTCGACGTACGCAATGCCCGACTTCGGCGGTGACCTCTGTCACGATGGGGCCACCGACGCCGACAGGAGGGCCGGACATGTGGCAGCCGGAGCCGGGGTGGCAGCGTCTCCCCGGCGGACCGTCCTCCGTCGGACTGTGGCTCGCCCGGGAGGGGGAGCGGCTCACGGTGGTCAAGCGGCTCGCCGCCCCCCACGCCCACGACCCGGACGAGACCCGGCAGCCGGACCATCCGGCGTACTGGCGCCGGGCCGCTGACGTCGCCCTCTCCGGCATCGTCGACTCGACGCCCGGCCTTCGTTCGGTCACGGCGCTGCGCATCGAGGAGGACGAGGAAGGCGTCACCCTGGTCCATCCGTGGGTGGAGAAGGTGGAGCTGAACGGCCTCTTCCTGGCTCGTTCGTTGGGGCGGTTCGCCGACGCCACCGTCGACGACGTCCCATGGCTGGCGAGGAACCAGCTCGGCACACGCCTGGGACTCGTGGCACGCCGAGGTGGCTGGACGACGCTCGCACGTACGCCGGTGGCCGACGTGGCCGACCTCCTGTGGCGCCACCGCACCCGCCACCTCGAACGCCTCGCCTCCCACCGGCAGGTGGTCCAGCACGGAGACCCGGTGCCGGCCAACCTGCTGGGGCGCGAGGGGGACGACGTCGTGGCGATCGACTGGTCGAGCCTGGGCATCGCGCCTGCCGGCGCCGACCTGGGCTACCTCGCGCTCAGCGTGGGGGAGGAGTTCGACCCCCTCCTCGACGCGTACGTCGGTGGCCTGGGCCCTGGTCACGACGCGGAGGAGGTGCGGCTCGCCGCGCAGGTAACGGCGGTCTACACCGTCCTCACCCGGGTGGACTGGGCGCTCGCCCGCGTCGCCTCGGGGGAGGGAGCCCTGGCCGCCAAGTTCCGGCACCCGAGCATCGCGCCCTACATCCGGGCGATGCAACGGCAGTTCCCCCAGATCGAGGCGCTGACCCAGCAGACCTGACCGCCGGTGGGTCAGAGCCTGTCTGCGCCGAACGTGTCGCAGGCCTGGAGGTCGCCCGACTCGTAGCCGCGGGTGAACCACTGCATCCGCTGCTCCGACGACCCGTGGGTCCAACCCTCGGGCTCGACCCTGCCGCCCGACCGCTTCTGGATGCGGTCGTCACCGACTGCCTTGGCCGAGTCGAGTGCCTCGGCGATGTCGCCCTCGTCGAGGTCGGCGATGATGGCGACACCGCTGACGTCGCTCGTGCCCTCGGCGGCACGGGTCCACAGCCCGGCGTAGCAGTCGGCCTGCAGCTCCAGGCGTACGGCGTCGCTCGAGGCGCCCCGCTGCGTGCGGACCCGGCCCATCGTTCCCAGCAGGTTCTGGATGTGGTGTCCGTACTCGTGGGCCAGGACGTAGGGCTCCACGAAGTCGCCACCCCGGCCGCCCAGCTGGCCCTCGAGGACGTCGGCGAAGAAGGTGGTGTCCAGGTAGATGCCCTGGTCGGCGGGACAGTAGAAGGGACCGACCTGGTGCGACGCCTGTCCGCAGCCGGTCGTGGTCGCGCCGGAGAAGGTGGACATCGTGGCGGGACGGAACGTCTCGCCACTGCGCGCGAACAGGTCGCTCCAGTAGGCGTACAAGGAGTTCTCGACCGCCACCCGGGCGCAGTCGACGTCGTCGTTGGCGTCGGCGCCCGTACGGCAGGACGCGTAGCGATCGCTGTCAGCCATGCGCGAGCTGTCGGTGCCGGCCCCGTGGTCGAGCATCCCGCCCGGGATCCCGGAGCCGCCGTTGCCGCCGAAGAAGTTCACGGCCAGCACGAGGAGGATCACGATCACCATGCCCGCGCCTCCCCCGGCCTTGATCCCTCCGGGGATGGGGAGGCCGTTGCGCCCGCCACCCAGGCCCTGGCCACCGCGGTCCGAGAGACGGCCGGTGTCGAGGCTTGCCCTGGGGTTGAAGCGCATGGGTCAGTCCTTCGAGGTCGGCGCCAACGGGCTTCTGGAGCCCAACCTCCGTAGAGTAGAGGGGAGATGATCACAGTCCAACAGCTTGAGGTGCGCGCTGGTGCGCGACTCCTCATGGAAAACGTCAGCTTCCGTGTCGCAGCCGGGGACAAGGTCGGTCTCGTGGGCCGCAACGGTGCGGGCAAGACCACGATGACCAAGATCCTGGCCGGTGAGGCACTGCCGGCCGCGGGGGAGGTGCACCGGAGCGGCGAGATCGGCTACCTCCCGCAGGACCCGGCCATCGGTGACCCCGAGGTGCTCGCCCGCAACCGCATCCTCTCCGCGCGGGGTCTGGACGAGGTCTTCACGGCCATGCGCCAGGCCGAGGTCGACATGGCCAGCGACGACCCCAAGGTCCGCGACCGGGCGATGCGTCGTTACACCCGCGCCGACGCCGAGCTGCACGCCGGGGGTGGCTACGCCGCCGAGTCCGAGGCGGCCACCATCGCCGCCAGCCTGGGCATCGAGGAGCGCATCCTCGCCCAGCCGCTCAAGACCCTCAGCGGTGGCCAGCGCCGCCGCGTCGAGCTCGCGCGCATCCTCTTCTCCGGGGCCGAGACGCTCCTCCTCGACGAGCCGACCAACCACCTCGACGCCGACTCGATCGTCTGGTTGCGAGGCTTCCTCCAGCAGCACCGCGGCGGGCTGATCGTGATCAGCCACGACAATGACCTCCTCGAGGCCACCATCAACAAGGTGCTCCACCTCGACGCCAACCGGGCCACGATCGACGTCTACAACATGGGCTGGAAGGCCTACCTCACGCAGCGCGAGACCGACGAGCGACGCCGCAAGCGCGAGCGCGCCAACGCCGAGTCGAAGGCCAAGATGCTCACCGACCAGGCGAACCGGATGCGCGCCAAGGCGAGCAAGGCCACCGCTGCGCAGTCGATGCTCAAGCGCGCCGAGAAGATGGTCTCGGGGCTGGACGCCGAGCGCGCCCAGGACAAGGTCGCCCGGATCAAGTTCCCCGCGCCTGCCCCGTGCGGCAAGACGCCCCTCATGGCCGAGGGCCTGTCGAAGTCGTACGGCTCGCTCGAGGTCTTCACCGACGTCGACCTCGCGATCGACAAGGGTTCGCGCGTCGTCATCCTGGGCCTCAACGGCGCCGGCAAGACCACCATGATGCGCATCCTGGCGGGCGTCGACAAGGCCGACACGGGCACGATCATCCCCGGTCACGGCCTGAAGATCGGCTACTACGCCCAGGAGCACGAGACCCTCGACGGATCACGCACCGTGCTGCAGAACATGCAGTCGGCGGCGCCCCAGCTCACCGACACCGACGCGCGTTCGGTGCTGGGCTCGTTCCTCTTCTCCGGCGACGACGCCCACAAGCCCGCCTCCGTGCTGTCGGGCGGCGAGAAGACCCGTCTGGCTCTCGCCAGCCTGGTCGTCTCCAGCGCCAACGTGCTCCTGCTGGACGAGCCGACCAACAACCTCGACCCGGCCTCCCGCGAAGAGGTCCTGGCGGCCATCCGGACGTACGAGGGCGCCATCATCCTCATCACCCACGACGAGGGGGCGGTGCGGGCCCTGGAGCCTGACCGCGTCCTGCTGCTGCCCGACGGCGACGAGGACCTGTGGAACGACGAGTATGCCGACCTGGTCTCCCTGGCCTGATCCCAGACGCATGGCTACTTGTGAGTAGCCATGCGTTCTAGGATGCCCGCATGACTCCTGAGGAACTTGCTGCCGTCGGACTGCGCCTCGACGTGGACGGCGCCGTCGCGACCATCACCCTGGACCGTCCCGACGTGCGCAACGCGCAGACGCCCGGAATGTGGCGGGCCCTGGCCCGCGTCGGTCAGAGCCTGCCCGCCGACGTGCGCGTGGTCGTGGTCGAGGGCGAGGGGGAGCACTTCTCCAGCGGCCTCGACCGCAGCGTCCTGGACCCCCGCGGCGCTGCGGCCGGTGGGGAGTCGGTGCTCGCCCTCCTCGCGGGCAGCGACGAGACCATGGCCGACACGATCGGGGAGTACCAGGAGGGCTTCACGTTCCTGCGTGACCCGCGCTTCGTCAGCATCGCCAAGGTGCGTGGTTACGCCGTGGGCGCCGGCTTCCAGCTCGCCCTCTCCTGTGACTTCCGCCTGGTCGCGGACGACGCCAAGTTCTCGATGAAGGAGTCGGCCCTCGGCCTGGTGCCCGACCTCACGGGAACAAAGCCGCTGGTGGAAGCGGTTGGCTACAGCAGGGCCTTGGAGATCTGCGCGACCGCACGTGTGGTGGCCGCCGACGAGGCCGTGAGGATCGGGTTGGCGCTCTCCGCGCACCCGGCGGACGAGCTGGACGGGGCGGTGGAGACCTTGGCGACGACGCTGGTGGGAACGATGCCCGACGTCGTCGCCGAGACCAAGGCCCTCCTCCAGGGCGCGGAGCACCGGACCCTGGACGAACAACGTCAGTTGGAGCGGACGTCGCAGACGCGACGCTTCCGCGCCGTGGCAGCCGCGATGGGCGGCTGAGAGGAAGTGCCATGTCGATGATGGGTCCCGGCGGGGGATGGCCCGCGATGCGTCACATGAGGGCCGACCGGTCCGTCGTCGACACACACCTCGAGCGTCACACCCTGCGACGGGTGCTCAGCTTCGCCCGTCCGCACCGACGCCTCATCGCCTGGTTCCTGGGCCTCACCGTCGTCGACGCCGCCCTGGTCGTCGTGCCGCCGTTGCTGCTGCAGCGCATCATCGACGACGGCGTGGCCACCGGCGACACCTCGCTCGTGGCGTGGCTGGCGGGCGGAGTGGCAGCGGTGGCGCTCCTGGGCGCGTTCTTCACCGTGGTCAACGGGTGGTTCTCCAGCCGGATCGGTGAGGGCCTCATCTTCGACCTGCGTACCCAGGTCTTCGCCCACGTGCAGCGCCAGTCGCTCGCCTTCTTCACCCGTACCCAGACCGGCGCGCTCGTCAGCCGGCTCAACAACGACGTGATCGGCGCCC
Organism: Nocardioides jishulii; assembly: GCF_006007965.1. Lineage (NCBI taxonomy): Bacteria > Bacillati > Actinomycetota > Actinomycetes > Propionibacteriales > Nocardioidaceae > Nocardioides > Nocardioides jishulii. The sequence continues at coordinate 1,748,891 of NZ_CP040748.1, forward strand.
AGCGTGCCTTCACCTCGACGCTCCAAGGCACCGTCTCCAACGTCATCTCTGCCTTGGTCGTCGGCGTCACCATGCTCTTCCTGAGCTGGCAGGTCACCCTCCTGTGCCTCCTGCTCTTCCCCCTCCTGCTGGTGGCCTCGCGTCTGGTGGGCACCCGGCTCGCCGGGCTCGCGCGCACGCAGATGGACGGCAACGCCGACCTCGGCAACGCCATGACCGAGCGGTTCCAGGTGGGCGGAGCCATGCTGCTGAAGCTCTTCGGACGACGCGCGGAGGAGGACGCTCTCTACGCCTCCAAGGCGGCGGTGGTCCGGGACCTCGGCATCCAGATCTCCCTGCTGACCCGCTTCTTCATGGCGGCCATGAGCCTGGTCCCGGCGTTGGCGACCGCCCTGGTCTACGGCCTGGGTGGCGTGATGGCCATCCGGGGCGACCTCTCGGTCGGCACGGTGGTGGCCCTCGGCGTCCTCCTCACGCGCTTGCTCGGGCCGCTCCAGGCCCTCTCCAACGTGCGCATCGACGTGATGACCGCGCTGGTCTCCTTCGACCGAGTCTTCGAGATCCTCGACCTCCCCTCGCTGATCCAGGAGCGGCCGGACGCCGTCAAGCTGGCGCCCGGTCCTACGTCGTTGGAGTTCCGCGACGTCCACTTCGGCTACCCGCGCGCCGACGAGGTCTCCCTGGCCTCCTTGGAGGGGGTCGCGCGCAAGGAGAGCCGCGACTCCGGCGAGGTGCTCCACGGAGTCTCCTTCACGGCGGAGCCGGGGCAGATGATCGCGCTGGTCGGTCCGTCCGGCGCCGGCAAGTCGACGATGACGCACCTCGTGGCCCGGCTGTACGACGTCACCAGCGGCAGCGTGCTCGTCGGAGGGCACGACGTACGCGACGTCGACCTGGAGTCGCTCGAGTCGGTCGTGGGATACGTGACCCAGGACGCGCACATGTTCCACGACACCATCCGCGCCAACCTCCTCTACGCCCGCCCCGGCGCCTCCGAGGCCGACATCTGGGCTGCGCTGGAGGCGGGACACGTGGCGGGACTCGTACGCTCGCTCCCCGACGGCCTCGACACCGTCGTGGGTGACCGTGGCTACCGGCTCTCGGGAGGAGAGCGTCAACGCCTGGCGATTGCCCGGCTGCTGCTGAAGGCGCCCGCCGTGGTCGTCCTCGACGAGGCCACCGCCCACCTCGACAGCGAGTCCGAGCTGGCAGTGCAGCGGGCCCTGGACAGCGCCCTCGCCGGGCGTACGTCGCTGGTGATCGCCCACCGCCTGTCCACCGTGCGCGGCGCTGACCAGATCCTGGTCCTGGACCAGGGTCGGGTGGTCGAGCGCGGCACCCACGCCGAGCTGCTGGCGCGCGGTGGCCTGTACGCAGACCTCCACCGCACCCAGTTCTCGGACGGCGACGCGCGAGCGGAGTCGGTCACCACCCTGGGCTGAGCGGCCGGCAGCTGGGTTGAGCGCGTCGGCACCTCGAGCTGAGCGGACGTCCCCTGGGATAGGTTCGGCCCATGGACCTGCACGTCGCTGACCGTGTCTACCTGCTCACCGGCGCCAGCAAGGGGCTCGGGCGGGCGACCGCCGAGGCGCTCCTGGCCGACGGCGCCCGCGTCGTCGTCTCCGGCCGCGACGCCGAGGCCCTGTCCGCCTTCGCCTCGGCACACCCCGCGTCGCACGTGGAGACCATGGTGGCCGACAACGGTGACCCGGCGACGCCCCAGCTGCTCGTCGATCGTGCGCTCGAGCGGTGGGGACGCCTCGACGGGCTGCTGATCAGCGTCGGTGGGCCTCCGGCCGGCCGCGCCCACGAGATGAGCGACGACGCGTGGCGGGGGGCTTTCGAGTCCGTGTTCCTGGGCGCCGTACGCCTGGCCCGCACGGCCGCGGCCCAGCTCGGCGAGGGCGGCTCCATTGCTTTCGTGCTGTCGACGAGCGTGAAGGCGCCAGTGTCAGGACTCGGTATCTCCAACGGGTTGCGGCCCGGCCTGGCGGCGGTGGCCAAGGAGATGGCCGACGAGTTCGGCCCGCGGGGCATCCGGGTCAACACCCTGCTGCCGGGACGCATCGACACCGACCGGGTGCGCGAGCTCGACGCCGGTTCCGGCGACCCCGAGGCGACCAGGGCGGCGTGGGCGGAGCGGATCCCGCTGGGGCGCTACGGACGACCTGAGGAGTTCGGCGCGGTGGCTGCCTTCCTCCTCTCGCCCCGGGCGTCATTCCTGACCGGGATCGCCGTGCCCGTCGACGGCGGGCTGCTGCGCAGCATCTGACGCCTTGCGGCGGTCGCGCCACTCGTCGTACAGCAGGTAGAAGAAGCCGAAGATGGCCAGGCCACCGAAGAACCACCACTGGAGCCCGTAGAAGAAGTGCGGGCCTTCGTCCAGCTCCGGCTCGGCCGGGAGGGTGAGCGGTTCCTCCGCCTCGGGCGTCTCCTCCACGAGCTCGACGAAGCCGCCCAGGGTCTCGTGGTCGATGGCGTCGCCGATCTCCACGCTCGAGATGGCCCGCGTGCTCTGGTCCGTCACCTTCGTGGCGTCGCCGGTCGCATCGGCGCGCACCCGCCCGACGACCTCGACGGTGCCGCTCGGGGGCGCGGGGACGTCGGTCGGCACCTCGCCCCGGTTCTGCGTGGGCCACCAGCCACGGTCCACCAGGACGGTGGTGCCGTTCGCCAGCTCCAGGGGCACCACCACCTGGACGCCCGAACGCTGCTTGTTGGTCCGGTAGCGCACGTAGACGGTGTCCTCGACGTCGTACTGCCCGGTGGCCCTCACCGTGGTCCACTCGTCCTCGCTCGTCACCTGGCGTCCAGGAGCCAGGAGCTCCTCCACGGGGACCGGGTCCTTGGCCTCGTTGCGCTCGATGATCGCGTTGCGCTCCTTGCGGTCATCGAGACGACTGAACTGCCACTGCCCCAACTCCCACGCGAGCCAGGAGAGCAGGGCCACGACCACGAGGAAAAGTCCCCATCGTCGGCTGACGAGAAAGCCAAGACGGTGCACGTCACGAGGTTATCCGGCAGGGCCAACGCGCCCGTGGCGGGCCTATGCTGGATCCATGGGTGAACTGCGGGACCGGCACGGGCGCATCGCCACGGACCTGCGCGTCTCCCTGACCGATCGGTGCAACCTGCGGTGCACCTACTGCATGCCGGCGGAGGGCTTGGACTGGCTCCCCGCCGAGGAGCAGCTCACCGACGACGAGGTCGTGCGTCTGGTACGTCTGGGGGTGGAGCGTCTCGGCATCCGCGAGGTCCGATTCACCGGCGGCGAGCCGTTGTTGCGCCGTGGGCTCGTCGACATCGTGCGCCGGTGCGCAGAAGAGGTCGACGCCGAGTTCTCCCTGACCACCAACGGGCTGGGCCTGAAGCGTTCCGCGTCCGCCCTGGCGGCGGCCGGTCTGGGCCGCGTCAACGTCAGCCTCGACACCGTGCGTCCGGAGACCTTCACCCGACTGACCCTGCGCCACCGCCTCGATGACGTCGTGGCCGGTCTGGCGGCTGCCCACGAGGCGGGCATGCGCCCCGTCAAGGTCAACGCCGTGCTCCTGCGTGGCGTCAACGACCGGGAGGCGCCCGAGCTGCTCGCCTGGTGCCTGGAGCGCGGCTACGAGCTCCGCTTCATCGAGCAGATGCCGCTCGATGCCCAGCACGGCTGGCGGCGCAGTGAGATGGTCACGGCCGAGGAGATCCGCACCCTGCTGGCCGAGCACCACACCCTCACTCCGGTGGCCGAGCCGCGCGGCAGCGCCCCCGCCCAGCTCTACGACGTCGACGGGGGACCGGGGACGGTGGGCGTCATCGCGTCGGTGACGGAGTCCTTCTGCGGCGACTGCGACCGCGTACGCCTCACCGCCGACGGCCAGGTGCGCAACTGTCTCTTCAGCACCGACGAGTCGGACCTCCGCTCGGCGATGCGCGCAGGCGTCGGTGACGACGACCTGGTGGAGCGGTGGAAGGCGGCCGTGGCGGTGAAGCTGCCGGGCCACGGGATCGACGACCCCACCTTCCTCCAACCCCCGCGGCCCATGTCGGCCATCGGCGGTTGAGACACACCCCGGCTGGTCCTCACGTCACGGATGCGGCGTGACGTCCTTGAGGAAGTTGCGCGCGCGCAGGAAGTCACCCAGCGACTCCCGGTGATCGTCGCAGGCCAGCCACACCTTGCGCCGCTCCGGCGTGTGCACCTTCGGGTTGTTCCACGCGAGGGCGTGCGCCGCCGTCGCCGAGCAGCCCTTCGCGGAGCAGATGTCGTCCGTGGCACTCGGCCGGGGGACGGTGCCCTCGGGGGCGCTGTCGTCGGTGCTCACTCGAGGTCCTCGTGTCGTTCGGCAGGTTTCTCGCCCAGGCCGGGCGCCGTGGAAGGACCCTCCAGCTGGGGGTCCGTGATCAGGGGCCGCATCTCGTGCGCATCGTTGCGGAAGTCCGTGGCGTTGGCCATCACCACTGCGACGTAGGGCAGCAGCACGGCGCCGGCGATGAGCACCCAGCGCAGGATCCCCGGGCCCACGAGCACCGCGGCCGCGAAGCAGGCGACGCGGATCGACATGGAGATCAGGTAGCCGCGGACGCGGCCATCGATCTCTTCACTACGGTTCGCCCCGGCGGAGGTGATGCGGATCGCTTCACCGTCCCGGGCCCTGCGACGCGGCATGTGTCCAGCATACGTGGGGCTCGTCACGAGGCCTTTTTCGTGTACTGCGCGGTAATCATTACGGTCAGGACGCGTGACGTCACCCACCCCCACCCCGACCCCTCGATCCGTGCTCGTGACCGGCGGAAACCGCGGCATCGGCCGCGCCATCGCCGAGGCATTCCTGGCCCAGGGAGACCTGGTGGCCGTGACCAGCCGCAGCGGCGGCGGCCCCCAGGGTGCGCTGGACCTGAAGTGCGACGTCACCGACGCCGCCGCCGTCGACGCCGCCTTCACCGTCATCGAGGAGACCCACGGCCCCGTCGAGGTGCTGGTCGCCAACGCCGGCATCACCGCCGACACCCTGGTGCTGCGGATGAGCGAGGACGACTGGCACTCCGTCATCGACACCAACCTCACCGGCACCTTCCACCTGACCAAGCGGGCGGCCAAGGGCATGCTGCGCCTGCGTCGCGGCCGGATCGTGCTGATCTCCTCCGTGGTGGGCCTCCTCGGCTCGGCAGGACAGGTCAACTACGCCGCCTCCAAGGCCGGACTGGTCGGCATGGCCCGCTCCTTGGCTCGCGAGCTGGGCAGCCGCAGCATCACCACCAACGTGGTGGCCCCCGGATTCATCGACACCGACATGACGGCCGTGCTCACCGACGAGCAGAAGGCCACCATCAAGACCCAGGTGCCCCTGGGCCGCTACGGCGACGTCACCGAGGTCGCCAACGCCGTCACGTGGCTGGCGTCTCCGGGTGCCGCGTACGTCACCGGGGCCGTGATCCCGGTCGACGGCGGCCTGGGCATGGGTCACTGAGGCTGAGAGGCAGAACAATGGGAATTCTCGACGGCAAGACCATCCTGGTGGCCGGAGTCACCATGGACAGCTCCATCGGCTTCGCGACCGCCAAGGTGGCGCAGGAGCAGGGCGCGACGGTGCTCATCTCCAACTTCGGGAGGGCTCTCGGCATCACTCGACGCATCGCCAAGAGGCTTCCGAGCGAACCTCCGGTGCTCGAGCTCGACGTCACCGACGCCGACCACCTGGCCGGGCTCGCCGACCAGGTGCGCGAGCACGCCGACCACCTCGACGGCGTGGTGCACTCGATTGCCTACGGCAACCCCGCGACCCTGCTCGGAGGCAAGTTCCTCACCGGCCCGTGGGACGACGTCGCCCAGGCCGTCCAGGTGTCGGCCTACTCGCTCAAGTCGCTGGCGGTGGCCTGCCGTCCGCTGATGGGCGCCGGTGGCTCGATCGTCGGTCTCACGTTCGACGCCACGAGCGCCTGGCCCGCGTACGACTGGATGGGCGTGGCCAAGGCCGGTCTGGAGTCCACCTCGCGCTACCTCGCCCGCGACCTCGGCCCCGAGGGCATTCGATGCAACCTCGTCTCCGCGGGCCCCCTGAAGACTCTGGCCGCCAAGGCGATCCCGGGCTTCGAGGACATGGAGTCCACCTGGAAGGACCGTGCCCCGCTGGGGTGGGACGAGTCCGACCAGGAGCCCACCGCACGCGCCGTCGTGGCCCTGCTGTCGGACTTCTTCCCCGCCACCACCGGCGAGATCGTCCACGTCGACGGCGGCTACCACGCGATGGGCATGTGAGGCAGCCGCTGCCCGGCTCACCAGCCACTTGACCTCAGTGCGACAGTGATCTTGTGACCACTGCCCCTCGCCGCCTCGTCGTCATGCGCCACGCCAAGGCCGCAGCCGTGGCTGCCTCCGACCTCGAGCGTGGGCTGACCGAGCGGGGGCGAGCCGACGCCGCCGAGGCGGGCAGGTGGCTCCGCGAGCTGGGCGTCGTGCCGGACCACGCGCTGGTCTCCTCGGCCGTACGCACCCGCGAGACGTGGGAGGCGATGTCCACCGCCGCAGGGTGGGACGTCGCCCCCGACATCGACACCGGTCTCTACTCAGCCGGGCCCGAAGTCACCCTCGACCTCCTGCACGAGCTTCCGACGGACGCACGCCAGGTCATCGTGGTCGGGCACAACCCCACCGTCAGCCACGTCGCCCAGCTGCTGTCCGACGGCCTCGGGGACGACGCGGCGGCACGCGCCATGGCCCAGGGTCACCCGACGGGTGCGTGCGCCGTCTTCGACGTCACCGAGCCGTGGTCACGCCTGACGTTCGGCGACGGACGCCTCGTGGCCTTCCACGCCGGCAGCGACTGAGCGTCCCGGCACCGTCAGCGCGGCGGCCAGGTCAGCGCGGTGGCACCGTCAGGGCAGCGGGGGAGCGGGCGTGGTGAACCCCGCGTCCGCGTCGGCCTGCTCGATCTCCTCGCGGGTGATGCCCAGCAGGTAGATGATCGTGTCCAGGTAGGGCACGTTGACGGCCGTGTCCGCGGCGTCGCGCACCACCGGCTTGGCGTTGTAGGCAACCCCCAACCCCGCGGCGGCGAGCATGTCGAGGTCGTTGGCACCGTCACCGATCGCGATGACGGACTCCTGCGGCACGCCGAGCTCGCCTGCGAACTCGCGCAGCGCGGCGGCCTTGCCGGCGCGGTCCACGACGGCACCGACGATCCGGCCGGTCAGGACGCCGTCGACGACCTCCAGCTCGTTGGCCCGTGCGTAGTCGATGTCGAGGTCGGCGGCCAGTCGGTCGGTGATCTGGCTGAAGCCACCTGAGACGAGGGCGAAGCGGTAGCCGAGGCGGCGCAGGGTGCGGACGAGCGTACGGGCGCCGGGGTTGAGCTGGAGGTTCGCGTAGACGGCGTCGAGCGCGTCGGCCGAGAGCCCCTCCAGCAGGGAGACACGGTGGCGCAGGGACTGCTCGAAGTCGATCTCACCACGCATGGCCGCCTCGGTGACCCGCGCGACCTCGTCCTCGACACCGGCGTGGGCCGCCAGCATCTCGATGACCTCACCCTGGATGAGCGTGGAGTCGACGTCCATGACGATCAGACGCATGCCGTGGCGCATCAACCCAGCGGGCTGGACGGCGATGTCGACGCCCTGCGACGACGCCTCGGCCGCGAGGACCTGGCGCAGGACGTCGGGGGAGGCGCCCGAGACGTGCAGGTCGAGGGCGGTGACCGGATAGCGGGCCATCCGGACGATACGGTCGATGTTGGCGCCGGAGTCAGCGATCCGACCGGTGACGGCGGCCAGGGCAGACGCCTTGAGCGGAGCCCCGATCACGGTCACGTGGCTGCGCCCGGTGGCGCGGCCCTTGTTGTCGCCCTCGCCGCGGGAGACCTCCACCTGCATGTCGATGCTCGCGCCCAGCTCCTCGAGGTCGGCGCGGAGCTTCTTCCAGTCCCGGGGGCCGGTGACCAGGAGGCCCAGGACCAGCTGGCCGCGGAGCACGATCTGCTCCACGTCGAGCACCTGGACGCCGCAGAGGGCTAGGCGACGCAGGACGCTCGCAGTGACGCCCGGGCGGTCCTTGCCGGTGAGGGTGATCAGCAGCGTCTTGTCGTCATCTTCCATCGCAGTGCAGAGGGTACCCGCGCCATGCGGTCCGGGCGCGCACGGTTCATCGATCGGTCCCTTCCGGGGGCCAGGTCTCGGGGGAGCAGGCCGCCACCAACGCCGTACGCGCTGCCCGACCGAGGTCCTTGAGGGCCTCGGCGCGGCGTGCCACCTCGACCGCCGAGACCGCGCCCCCGTGGTCGGCGAGCGCCGCGTCGACGATCCACCACGCCTGGATGCCCCGCGCGGCCAGCGCTCGCATCGACTCCGGAACACCGGGGACCGCCTCGACGTCGGGGAGGTGGCGCAGGTTCATCGCGCGGTCGGCGGCGTCCGGGCTCCACGAGGCGACGTCGAGGTGCTCCAACGCGTCGAGGGTGGCCAACAGGGACGCACGCAGCCCGCGGTCCGCCTCGCCGACGTCCGGGACCTGCCGCCGGCGGGCCTCGTGGAGCGTCCAGGTGACGCCTGCGCCCACCTCGTCGGGCACGACCGCCAGCCCGACTTCCGTGACGATGACGGCCTCGCCGACGTCGGTGGCCGCCACGGTGAGATCCCGCGGACCGCCGATACCGAGGGGGTGTCCCTCCACGGGCAGGGCCAGGGACGCCGACGTCGCCCCACGGGACCGCCACAGGGCCAACAGGGGGACGAGGGAGGCGGCATCGAGCTCTGGGACCTCGGGCCCGTGGCTACGCACGGAATGGACGGGAACGCGCCGGGACAGGGCGTCCAGCACCTCGTCGGTGCTCGCCAGCCCGCGCAGCCAGGAGGTGCCCCACCAGGCGAGGACTGCGGAGACGGGCAGGTGTGCGCTCACTCATGGGAGCGTATCTCCGCCGGGTGCACCGGGGCTCGATAAGGTACCGGCCATGACGACAGTCCTGGAGTTTGCCGGAGTGACCGTCCGCCGCGGGGGCACCACCCTGCTCGACGACGTCACCTGGACCGTCGAGGAGGACGAGCGCTGGGTCGTCCTCGGGCCCAACGGAGCCGGCAAGACCACGCTCCTCCAGGTCGCGGCCGCTCAGATGCATCCCACCGAGGGCGTGGCCGGGATCCTCGACGAGGTGCTGGGCGCCGTCGACGTCTTCGAGCTGCGCACCCGGATCGGGCTCACGAGTGCGGCGCTGGCCGACCGCATCCCGCGTGACGAGCTCGTCGAGAACGTCGTCGTGTCGGCGTCGTACGGCGTGGTGGGGCGCTGGCGTGAGGCCTACGAGTCGCTCGACCACGACCGTGCCTCCGGGCTGCTGCACGAGGTGGGGGCCGCCCACCTCGCCGGTCGGACCTTCGGCACCCTCAGCGAGGGTGAGCGCAAGCGCGTCCAGATCGCCCGTGCGCTCATGGCCGACCCCGAGCTGCTGCTGCTCGACGAGCCCGCCGCCGGCCTCGACCTGGGAGGCCGCGAGGACCTCGTCTCGACTCTCTCCTCGATCGCCCTCGACGCCGACTCGCCCGCGACCGTGCTCGTCTCGCACCACGTGGAGGAGATCCCGCCCGGCTTCACCCACGCCCTCATGCTGCGCCAGGGCAAGGTCGTGGCCCAGGGGCCCCTGCACCGGGTGGTGACCCAGGAGGCGCTCTCGGAGACCTTCGGCATGCCGCTGGTGCTGACCGAGCAGGACGGGCGGTACGCCGCGCGTCGTCGCGCTCCCATGCGCGCCGCGCACTGAGGGTCGCGCACCGAGAGTGCGGACAAGGACGCCCGGGGTGAACCGGGCCCGGATAGGGTTCGACCATGGACTGGTTTCGAGATCACCTCTGGGAGACGTGGCTGGGTGTGGCGGTCGTCCTCGGCGTCCTCGAGATGTTCAGCCTTGACCTGATCCTGATCATGCTCGCCCTGGGTGCGCTCGTGGGGATGACCGCTGCCCTGCTCGGCGTGCCCGTCATCCTCCAGGTGCTCCTGGCCGCTGCGGCCGCCCTGGCCGCGCTGACCCTCGCTCGCCCCTCGATCGCCCGCCGTATGCACGGCGGCCCTGAGTTGTCGCTGGGCCACGGCAAGCTCGTGGGCCAGCGAGGCGTCGTCACCGAGGTGATCACCGCCGACAGCGCGGGACGCATCAAGCTCGCCGGTGAGATCTGGTCAGCCGTCCCGTTGGACGAGACCGTGACCATCGAGCCCGGTGAGCCCGTAGAAGTGATCGAGATCCGGGGCGCCACCGCGGTGGTCTACCCGATCGCCACCCCCGGATTCTGACCCACACCCACCAGAGACAGGAGAGGCCATTGCTGCCCTTCGTACTGCTCGGGCTGGTGCTCGTGTTCGTGATCGTCGTCCTGATGAAGACGGTCCGGATCGTGCCCCAGGCCCGCGCGGGGATCGTCGAGAGGTTCGGCAAGTACAAGCAGACGCTGCCGGCCGGCCTGAACATCGTCGTCCCGTTCATCGACCGCGTCCGCTACCAGATCGACCTGCGTGAGCAGGTCGTCAGCTTCCCTCCGCAGCCCGTGATCACCGAGGACAACCTCGTGGTCTCCATCGACACCGTCATCTACTTCCAGGTGACCGACCCGGTGGCGGCGACCTACGAGATCGCCAACTACATCCAGGCCGTGGAGCAGCTCACGATGACCACGCTGCGCAACATCGTCGGCGGCATGGACCTCGAGGGCACCCTGACGAGCCGCGAGGAGATCAATGGCGGTCTTCGCGGCGTACTCGACGAAGCGACCGGCAAGTGGGGCATCCGTGTCAACCGCGTCGAGATCAAGGGCATCGACCCGCCGCCGTCCATCAAGGACGCGATGGAGAAGCAGATGCGTGCCGACCGCGACAAGCGAGCCGTCGTGCTCGTGGCAGAGGGTCAGCGCCAGTCCGCCATCCTCACCGCGGAGGGCAACAAGCAGTCAGCCATCCTCAACGCCGAAGGTGAGCGCGAGGCGCAGATCCTTCGCGCCCAGGCCGAGCGTGAGTCCGCGATCCTGCGCGCCCAAGGTGAGGGCCAGGCCATCCAGACGGTGTTCCAGGCGATCCACGACGGTCGCCCGGACCAGTCGCTGCTGGCTTACCAGTACCTCCAGATGATGCCCAAGATCGCAGAGGGCGACGCCAACAAGCTGTGGATCGTGCCGTCCGAGATCGGCCGCGCCCTCGAGGGCCTCGGGTCGACGATGAGCGAGATGGCGGGGATCCCCAAGGACGCCACGCCGGTCAAGCGCATCGACATGGGGGAGACCGAGCCGGAGCTGCCGATCACCAGCGCCCAGGCGGCCAAGTCGGCCCATGAGGCCGCAGCCGCGGCGATCGCCGAGGCCGAGGGGCTCGCCCAGACCCCGCCGCTGCCGTCGGACCCGACGTCGGGTGACGGGGGTCCTGCACCTCTGTGACTGTGCTCGAAGGCACCGTCATCCTGCTCGCAGGCATGGCGGCTGGCACCATCAACACCATCGTGGGGTCGGGAACGCTCATCACGTTCCCGACCCTGCTGGCGTTCGGCATCCCTGCGGTGACGGCCAACGCGTCCAACACCATCGGCCTCGTGCCGGGATCGATCTCCGGCGCCATCGGCTACCGCCGCGAGCTGGTCGGACAGCGCAGCCGCGTACTGCGACTGCTGAGCGCCTCGGTCGTCGGCGGGATCGTGGGCGCCGTGCTCGTTCTGGCCCTGCCGGAGGAGGCGTTCGAGGCAGTGGTGCCGGCGCTGATCCTTCTCGGCATCGTCCTGGTCCTGACGGGTCCGAAGATCTCCCGCTGGGTCGCCCGCCGCCACGAGACCACCGGTGGGCTGCCGCACCACGGCGCCTGGTGGGTGTGGCACGCGATCCTGCTCGCGGGGGTCTACGGGGGCTACTTCGGGGCTGCCCAAGGGGTGCTGCTCATCGCCATCCTCGGCATCGGTGTCTCCGAGTCGCTGCAGCGGCTCAACGGAGTCAAGAACATCCTCGGTGCTGTCGTCAACGGGGTGTCCGGCATCGTCTTCGCCTTCGTCGCCGAGGTCGACTGGCTCGTGGTGCTCCTGATCGCCCTGGGCTCGGTGGTCGGAGGTCAGATCGGGGCTGGCGTCGGCCGACGGCTGCCGGACCTCTGGCTGCGCGCCATGATCGTCGTCGTGGGCGTGACCGCCCTGGTCTACTTCTTCGTCAGAGGCTGAGCTGCGATCACGCTCGGCTCAGGCGGGCAACTGCGCCGTCACCGGGTGCGTCTCGACCTCGTCGGCGGAGCCGTCCTCGACGTACGCCCTCAGCCAGCGCCCCATCTCGTCGTAGGCGACGCCTCGCGCTTCCGGACGTGAGAGGACGACGTCGTGGATCGCCCCTTCCACGACCACGCTGGTGACGTGTCGGGCGACCGAGGGCGCCCATCGCCGGATCTGCTCCACGTCGAGCACGACGTCGCTCGTGAACAGGTCCTCGTTCATCTCCATCGGAAGAGTGGTGCGGTCCGACGCGAGCACGAGCGTCGGCATCCGCAACCCCAGCCCGCTGTGCAGGCGGGCGTGGCCGCGGCGCACGGCGCTCAGCCACCCGGCGTACACCGGCCACGAGCGCAGCGGCTTCCAGTCGAGGTTGAAGTCCCACTCACCGTCGTAGTCCCGGTGCAACGAGCGCACGTAGAACCCGTTGACCGAGCGGGGGATCATCCGTCGGGGGCGACGCTCCGCGACCCGGTTGATCACCCTGGTGCCGAGGGAGCGGAACATCCACGGTCCGCGCAGGTCGAACCACGGCGAGTTGAGCACGAGGCCTGCGAGGTCGGCGCCCTGGTCCTTGGCCCACAGGGGCAGGATCAGACCTCCGGTCGAGTGCGCGCTGCCCACGACGACCTCGTGGCCGTCCCGCTCGGTGATCAGGCGGAGGGCGGTGTCGAGCTCGGGGTAGTAGTCCGTGAGGTCGTCGATGTAGCTCGGCGTCTGGTGCGGCCGGATCGAGCGCCCGTACTTGCGCAGGTCGAGCGCGTAGAAGGTGTAGCCCCGGTCGGTCCACCACTCGGCCAGCTCGGTGTGGAAGAAGTAGTCGGCGAAGCCGTGCACGTGCAGGACCGCGCAGTTGGTCTCGCCGTGGGTCGGGCGCTTCACCAGCGTCGCAACGACCTCGCCCTCGTCGTCAGAGCCGAGCTCGATGGTCTCGGAGGTGTAGGGGGCGCCGAGGACGTCCTCGACGGCGGGGCCCACGACGGGAGACGCTCCGTCGCGCGCGGCTTCGGTGTCAGCTCGATGAGGCATGCTTTCATCCTGCCACCCGGTGGACTGCTCGACATCCAGCCGGGCCCCCTGCCTCACCGGCCAGCCGCGGTGTCGGCCCTTCCTGCTCCCACGCGGAGGGAATATCGCGAGGGGCAGCGAGGTTCGGCCTGTAGTTCACCGTTCAATTAGGAGCCAGGTCATGCAGTTCGGAATCTTCACCGTCGGGGACGTGACCACCGACCCGACCACCGGTCACACGCCGAGCGAGCACGAACGCATCAAGGCCACGGTCGCCATCGCCCGCAAGGCCGAAGAGGTCGGCCTGGACGTGATGGCCTTCGGCCAGCACCACAACCCGCCGTTCGCCGCGAGCTCACCCACCACCACGATGGCCTACGTCGCCGCCCAGACCGAGCGCCTGCTGCTGTCGACCTCGACGACCCTCATCACCACCACCGACCCGGTCCGGATCGCGGAGGACTACGCCCAGCTCCAGCACCTCGCCGACGGTCGCGTCGACCTGATGCTCGGCCGCGGCAACACCGGTCCCGTCTACCCGTGGTTCGGCAAGGACATCCGCGAGGGCATCGAGCTGGCCGTCGAGAACTACGCCCTCCTGCACCGACTCTGGCGCGAGGACGTCGTCAACTGGCAGGGCAAGCACCGCACCCCGTTGCAGGGGTTCACGGCGACCCCGCGCCCGCTCGACGGTGTCGCGCCCTTCGTGTGGCACGGATCGATCCGCAGTCCCGAGATCGCCGAGCAGGCCGCCTACTACGGCGACGGGTTCTTCTCCAACCACATCTTCTGGCCGCCCACCCACACCGCGCAGATGGTGCAGCTCTACCGCCGCCGCTTCGAGCACTACGGCCACGGCAAGGCCCACCAGGCGTTCGTCGGCCTGGGTGGCCAGGCCTTCATCGCGCGCAACAGCCAGGACGCCGTGCGCCAGTTCCGGCCCTACTTCGACAACGCGCCGGTCTACGGCCACGGGCCGTCGCTCGAGGAGTTCACGGCGGGCACGCCGCTCTCGGTCGGGTCGCCGCAGCAGATCATCGAGAAGACGTTGGGATTCCGCGAGTACGCGGGCGACTACCAGCGCCAGCTGTGGCTGATGGACCACGCAGGACTGCCGCTCAAGACCGTCCTGGAGCAGCTCGACCTCCTCGGCGAGGAGGTCGTCCCGGTGCTGCGCAAGGAGTTCGCGGCGCTGCGCCCTGCCGACGTCCCGGAGGCCCCGACCCACGCCTCGCTGGTCGCGGCCGGGAAGGACGGAGCCGCTCACAGCGTTGCACCCACGTCACCGCACACGTCCGTGGCCGACACCGTGACGGGTCGGTCGCCCCTGGTGGAGGAGAACCACGCATGAGCACCCGACTGGTCGTCGTCAGCGCCGGCCTGAGCAACCCGTCGTCCACCCGCGTCCTGGCGGACCTGCTGACGCGACAGGCGGTGGAGGCACTCGCGGCGCACGACGAGGTCGACGTCGAGGTGATCGAGCTGCGTCCGCTGGCCCGCGCCCTGGCCGACCGCCTGGTGACCGGGTTCCCCGCCGACGAGCTGGCCCGCGCGCTGGACACCGTGCGCTCCGCCGATGCCCTCGTGGCCGTGACCCCGGTGTTCTCGGCGTCCTACTCGGGACTCTTCAAGATGTTCTTCGACGTGATGGAGCCAGGCCTGCTCGAGGGCAAGCCCGTGCTCATGGGCGCCACGGCCGGCACGGCTCGCCACTCACTGGTGCTCGAGCACGCGATGCGCCCGCTCTTCTCCTACCTGCGGGCGGTCCCCGTGCCGACCGCGGTCTTCGCGGCCACCGAGGACTTCGGCTCTGACGCTGCGGGGTCCCTCGACGCCCGCGCGGAGCGGGCGTCCAGGGAACTGGCCTCGATGCTCGGGGCGACGAGTCGGCTCGCCGCCGAGGAGACCCCCAGGGACACGTTCACCGATCCCGTCCCCTTCGAGGAGATGCTCGGCCGACTCTGACGCAACCGCGCTGACACGACGGAGGCCGCCCCACCGGGCGGCCCCGTCGGCTCAGCGCTGGTAGGTGCCGTGGATCACGGCGCGCCCCAGGGTCTTGAAGACGAGGTTGAAGCTCATGACGGCGTTCGAGGCGTCACCGTCGATGCCCAACGTCTCCTCCGCCACGGCGTGCACCACGAAGTAGTAGCGGTGCGGGTGGTCGCCGGGCGGGGGAGCGGCGCCCATGAAGCCCGTGGCGCCGCCGTCGTTGCGCAGGTGGAACGCACCGGCCGGAAGGGTGTCGTCGGTGATGCCCGCCGGCAACGAGGTGACGTCTGCGGGGATGTCGACCAGCGCCCAGTGCCAGAAGCCGGAGGGTGTCGGCGCGTCGGGGTCGAAGCACGTGACGACGTACGAATTGGTGCCCTCCGGTGCGCCCGACCACGTCAGCTGGGGCGAGGTGTTGCCGCGGTCGGCGACCTGGGCGTCGGCGAGCGGCTGGCCGTCGACGACGTCGTCGGAGGTGACGTCGAACCGGGGGACGGCCGGGAGCAGGGCGTAGGGGTCCGGGGCCACGGGGCGTTCGAGGTTCATGCCCGATGACTCTAGCGAGACCCGTGCAGGACGACAGTCCGCAGCAGGGAGAATGTGGGGCATGAACGCCCCCGCTCCCTATCCCACCGGTCTGCGCCTGAACGGGCGCCGCGTCGTCGTCGTCGGTGGTGGCCACGTCGCCCAGCGCCGCATCCCGGCGCTCATCGACGCCGGCGCCGACGTCCTGGTGGTTGCTCCGGAGGTCACTCCCGCCATCGAGGGCATGGAGCAGGAGATCACCCTCGCGCTGCGGCCCTTCGTCGAGTCCGACCTCACCGACGCGTGGTACTGCATCGCCGCCACCGACGTCCCGGAGGTGAACGCCGAGGTGGCGGCCGCCTGCGAGACCCGCCGGATCTTCTGCGTGCGCAGCGACGACGCCACCGGCGGCAGCGCGTGGACACCCGCCGTCGGACGCCACGGCTCCGTCACCGTGGCCGTGCTGGGCAACCGCGAGCCGCGCCAGTCCGCCGCCCTGCGCGACGACATCCTCACCGCCCTGCGCGACGGGCAGCTCAACGCCACGGGCGCACTCGACCGCACGCCGGGCGTCGTCATCGTCGGCGGTGGCCCCGGCGATCCCGAGCTCGTCACGGTGGCCGCCCGTCACGCCCTGGCCTCCGCCGACGTGGTCGTCGCCGACCGCCTCGCACCGCGCGCCCTGCTGGACGAGCTCGGACCGCACGTGGAGCTCCTCGACGTCACCAAGCTCCCCCGCGGACGCAGCGCACGCCAGGAGTACATCAACGACGTGATCGTCGAGAAGGCGCGTGAGGGCAAGCGGGTCATCCGGTTCAAGGGCGGGGACAACTTCGTCTTCGGTCGCGGCTTCGAGGAGGTCCAGGCCTGCCGTGCGGCGGGCGTGCCGGTGACGGTGATCCCGGGACTCAGCTCGTCGGTGGCCGTGCCGGGCCTCGCGCAGATCCCGGTGACCCACCGTGGCGTGGCCCACGAGTTCACCGTCGTCT
Source organism: Nocardioides jishulii (assembly GCF_006007965.1). Classification (NCBI taxonomy): domain Bacteria; kingdom Bacillati; phylum Actinomycetota; class Actinomycetes; order Propionibacteriales; family Nocardioidaceae; genus Nocardioides; species Nocardioides jishulii. The sequence continues at coordinate 1,765,602 of NZ_CP040748.1, forward strand.
CGGGGCACCTCCCACCGGGACACGACGAGTCGCTGGTCGAGTGGCCGGCTCTGGCTCGGCTGCGTGGCACCCTGGTGCTCCTGATGGCCGTGGAGAACGCTCCCGCCATCGCCGCCACCCTGGTGGAGCACGGTCGTGACCCGCACACCCCCGTCGCGGTGATCTGCGACGGCACGATGCCGACGGAACGCACGGTGCTGTCGACCCTCGCGACGCTCTCCGACGACCTCGCGGCCCAGGGCGTACGCCCGCCCGCGATCATCGTGGTCGGCGACGTGGTCGCGGTCGCCCACCCCGAGCGCTACGCCACCGTCGGGCAGGGGTGAGGCGCCGATGGCCACGTACGTCGAGATCGAGTCGCCCGACGACCCGCGGCTCAACGACTACCGCAACCTGCGCGACGTCCAGCTGAGGCAGAGCCTGGAGGCCGAGCACGGCCTCTTCCTCGCCGAGGGCGAGAAGGTCGTGCGCCGTGCGGTCGAGGGCGGCTTCGCCCCACGCTCGTTCCTGATGGCACCGCGCTGGCTCGACGGCCTGCGTGACGTGCTGGACCGCAGCGACGCGCCCTGCTACGTCCTCTCCGAGGACCTGGCCGAGGAGGTGACCGGGTTCCACGTGCACCGCGGAGCACTCGCCTCCCTGCACCGCCGCGAGCTGCCGAGCGTCGAGGAGGTGCTCGACGGCGCCCGGTCGGTGCTCGTGCTCGAGGACGTCGTCGACCACACCAACGTGGGCGCCATCTTCCGGTCCGGCGCAGCCCTGGGCTTCGACGCCGTCCTCCTCTCGCCGCGCTGTGCCGACCCGCTCTACCGGCGCGCGGTCAAGGTGGCCATGGGCAGCGTGTTCTCGGTGCCGTGGACCCGTCTGCCCGAGTGGTACGACGCCCTGCCGCGGCTCTCCGACGCCGGGTTCACCACCATCGCCCTCACCCTGGCGCCGGACGCCGTGCCGGTGGAGGAGGCCGTACGCGGCGTCGACCGCCTCGCGCTCGTCCTGGGGTCAGAGGGACCTGGCATCTCGGAGCGGTGGCAGCGCGTCGCCGACAAGCGGGCCATCATCCCGATGGCGGCCGGGATCGACAGCCTCAACGTGGCGGCTGCCTCGGCCGTGGCCTGCTACGTGGCTGCACGCCGCTGAGGGTCGACGCCGAGGCCCAGCGTTCAGGAGGCCGGCCACTCCGGCGGGTACTTCGAGGCGACCTTCTCGTGCGCCTTGGTGAGCTTCTTGCGCAGCTTCGTGGGCAGCCGGTCACCGAAGACCGTGCCGGCGGTGTGGTCGGTCTCGTGCTGGAGGCACCGAGCCAGCAGCCCGTCGCCCTCGAAGTGCACGGGCTCGCCGTCCAGGCCGACGCCGTCCACCGCTGCCCAGTCGGGCCGAGCGCACTCGGCGAAGGCGCCGGGGAAGGACAGGCAGCCCTCGTCGTCGACGTCGAGGTGACGCTGACCGGCGTCGGGGAGCGTCAGGCGCGGGTTGCACACCACCCCGACCGTGTGGCGTCCAGAGGCGTCGGGACAGTCGAAGACGAAGAGCGAGACGTCCTCGCCGATCTGACACGCGGCGAGCCCTACGCCCTCCGCGGCATACATCGTGGCCACCATGTCGGCCGCGAGCTGTCTGAGGGCGTCGTCGAAGACGGTGACCTGCTGCTGGGGCCGGTGCATCACGTCGGTGCCCCAGCGCGTCATGGGGCGCACCACGCCTCCGTCGGGAAGAGGACCGTGGGGGGAGAGGGGAGGCTCGGACATGCCCACGATCCTAGTCGCGACCCCGAAGTGATCTGGCTCACACATGTCGCTGTGGCAGCGGGTGTAACTCCGAGTTACATTTGTCGGCATGTTGTTCTCATCACAGCGCGGACCCGGCGGCGCCCACGGCCTCGCGTCCAGCGAGACCAGGGCTCCGCTCGGTTACGCCGTCGCGGCGCTGAGCAAGCTGGCCCAGAGCGACCTCCTCGACCGGACCGGACTGCGCAAGCAGACCGAGCAGCTCGTCTTCACCGCCACCCGCGGAGGATTCAGGACGGCGGCCGCGGCCGGACGTGCGTTCGCCCGGCGGGGCTCCAAGGGACCGGGCGTACGCCCCACGACTCCCTCGGCGGGCGGCGTCTTCGACCTCACACCGACCGAGGACGAGCAGATGCTCGTCGACGTGGTCTCGGAGTTCGCGCAGGAGGTGCTGCGTCCGGCAGCGGCAGCAGCTGACGACGCGTGCGCCGCTCCCGAAGGCGCGCTCAGGTCGAGCGTGGAGATCGGACTGCCCATCCTCGGTGTGCCCGAGAGCCTGGGTGGCCTGGGCGACGAGCGGTCGGCAGTGGCGGGCACGCTCGTGACCGAGGCGCTCGCGCGAGGTGACATGGGACTCGCCGTCGCGACCCTGGCCCCAGGGGCCGTCGCCACGGCTCTCTCGCTGTGGGGCACGGACGAGCAGCAGCAGACCTACCTGCCCGCCTTCACGGGCGACGACGTCGCCACGGCGGCCTTGGCACTCGCGGAGCCCACCGTGCTCTTCGACGCCATGTCACCAGCGACCACGGCCGTACGCTCCGGCGACGGCTACCGGCTCACGGGCGTGAAGTCCGCGGTCGTGCGCGGCGCCGAGGCCGAGCTCTTCGTGGTGGGCGCCCAGCTGGAGGGCAAGCCGGCGCTCTTCGTGGTGCCGTCCTCGGCGGCGGGCATCGAGATCGAGGCCGACCCCTCGATGGGCGTGCGAGCAGCCGGGCTGACCCGACTCAGCCTCACCGACACCCCGGCCGAGCTGCTCGGCGACACCGACGGCACCGCGTACGCGGACTGCGTCCGGCTCTCCCGCCTGGCCTGGTGCGCCCTCGCGGTCGGCACCGGCCAGGCCGTGCTCGACTACGTGAGCGACTACGTGAAGACCCGTGAGGCCTTCGGCGAGCCGGTGGCGCACCGCCAGTCGGTCGCCTTCATGGTGGCCGACATCGCCATCGAGCTGCAGGCCATGCGGCTGGTCACCTGGAAGGCCGCGTCACGCGCCGCGCAGGGGAAGGAGTTCGCCCGCGAGGTCGCCCTGGCGCGCAAGCTCTGCGCCGACAAGGGCATGAAGATCGGCCTCGACGGCGTCCAGCTGCTCGGGGGTCACGGCTTCGTCAAGGAGCACCCGGTGGAGCGGTGGTACCGCGACCTGCGGGCCGTCGGCCTGATGGAAGGAGCAGTCCTCGTCTGAGGGCGGTAGACACATGATCAATCTCGAGACTCCGCGCAAGCACCGCATGGTGATCGACCAGGCCCACCAGGTCGCGATGAACATGCTCCGCCCCATCTCCCGCAAGTACGACCGTGCTGAGCACGCGTACCCCAAGGAGCTGGACATGCTGGCCGCCATGATCGACGGCCTCTCCGAGTCCGGCACCGCCGAGGGGGCCGGAGCCGCAGGGGCCAGCCAACCGACTCCTGCCGCCAAGGAGCCGCACGACCCGACGAAGGTGCGCAACGGCGCCAACCTCGCCTCCATCATGTCGGTGGCCGAGATGTGCTGGGGCGACACCGGACTGCTGCTGTCGATGCCCCGTCAGGGGCTGGGCAACGCGGCCATCGCCGCGGTGGCCAACGACGACCAGAAGGCGCGCTTCAAGAACGTCTGGGCCTCGATGGCGATCACCGAGCCCTCGATGGGCTCCGACTCCGCCGCCCTGACCACCACGGCGGTCAAGGACGGCGACCACTACGTCATCAACGGCGAGAAGATCTTCGTGACGTCGGGCGAGCGCTCCGACGCCGTCGTCGTGTGGGCCTCGCTCGACCGCTCGCTGGGACGCGCTGCGATCAAGTCCTTCGTCGTCGAGAAGGGCACCCCCGGCATGAAGGTCGAGCGCCTCGAGCACAAGCTCGGCATCCGTGCCTCCGACACCGCGGTGATCACCTTCACGGACTGTCGCGTTCCTGCCGAGAACCTCCTCGGCAGCCCGGAGATCGACGTCAAGGCCGGCTTCGGCGGCGCCATGGCGACCTTCGACAACACCCGGCCCCTGGTGGCGGCGATGGCCATCGGCTGCGCCCGCGCCTCCCTCGACCTCACGCGCGACCTCCTCGAGCAGGCCGGCGTCGTGATCGACTACGACCGTCCCGCCATCCTGCAGAGCGCGGCTGCGGCGACCTTCCTGGCCCTGGAGGCGGACTGGGAGGGAGCCAAGCTGCTGACGATGCAGGCAGCGTGGATGGCGGACAACAGGAAGCCCAACTCGCTCGAGGCGTCGATGGCGAAGGCCAAGGCGGGTCGCGTCGGCTCGGCCGTCACGCTGGGGTGCGTGGAGCTCGCCGGCACCCTCGGCTACAGCGAGTCCGAGCTGCTGGAGAAGTGGTCGCGCGACTCCAAGATCCTCGACATCTTCGAGGGCACCCAGCAGATCCAGCAGCTGATCGTGGCCCGTCGTGTGCTCGGGCTGTCGAGCGCCGAGCTCAAGTGAGGCGTTGAGACCCCACCTCTGCTACGGCCCTGCCACCCGGTGACGGGAGGCGGGGCCGCTGGCATGCCCCGGGAGGAAGACGGGGGGCGGGTGCCCCGCGGCGAACGCGGCCCGCGTGACAGCCGCGACCACCTCGTCCCGTTGCTCCAACGGCACCAGCACGACGGCGCACCCGCCGAAACCGCCACCGGTCATCCGTGCGCCGAGTGCACCGGCGTCCACGGCGCTGGCCACGACGGTGTCGAGCTCGTCGCAACTGACCTCGTGGTCGTCGCGCAGGCTCGCGTGGGAGGCGCTGAACAACGCCCCGACCTCGACCCAGTCGCGCTGGCACACGGCGGCGACCACACGGCGTACGCGGTAGTTCTCGCTCTCCACGTGGCGCCGCCGGCGTGGCAGCGGGTCGTCGGCCCCCGCCACCTCCTCGGCGGGCAACGCCATGGCGGCCTCTGCCTCGGCCCGGCGAGCGGCGAACGCGCCGTCATCGTTGGCGTGGCTCACCCCGGTGTCGACGACCAGGAGCTCGACCCCGTCCGTCTCCGGGTCCCACGCCACCTGCGTGAGTGACGGCAGGGAGCCTCCGGCAAAGTCGAGCAGCGATGCGTGGCCCGGGCGGGCCAACAGCGAGATCGTCTGGTCCATCCCACCGCTGGGGACGCCCACGTAGTCCTGCTCGGCGCGTACGCACGGCCCGAGGAGGTCGTGCGGCGACGCCGCCGTGAGCGCGGTGGCGACCGCGCAGATCAGGGCTGCCGAGCTCGACAGCCCCGACCCGAGCGGCACCGAGGACTCGACGTGGAGGTCGAGGCCCCCCTGCCACCCGACAGCCCGGAGCGCGCCAACCACGTACGCCGCCCAGCCCTGCACCCGCTCGCTCTCCGGTGCCAGGACGGAGACGTTGCCTGCCCACACGAGATCCGCACCGCTCGACAGCGCGATCGACGTGTCGTCGCGCGGTGCCGCCGCGACCCAGGTGGCGAGGGGCAGCGCGATCGGGAGGCACAGTCCGCCGAGGTAGTCGGTGTGCTCACCGACGAGGTTGACCCGACCGGGCGCGCTGGCGGCCCACGTGGGAGGCCGGCCGTGGCGTCGTGAGAACTCCTGCACGGTCCGGGGGAGCAGATCGGGGGCCTGGGTCAGCACGCCGTGAGCCTAGGCTGTCCCGGTCACCCCCAACCAGCCACGGAGATTCCATGCCCTCCTCCCCACCCCGCGTCCTGGTCGTCTCCGCGACCGAGGCCGAGGCCCGGTACGTCCCCGACGGTGTGCCGGTGGTGATCACCGGGATCGGCAAGACAGCCGCTGCGGCACGCACCGCCCGGGCGCTGGCCGCCTTCGAGGACGTCGAGGAGCTCGTCGTCGTCAACATCGGCACGGCGGGCGCTCTGCGCGACGACGTCGCGGGCCTCCACGTGGTGGGGGAGGTCCTCAACCACGAGATCAGCGCGGCGGCCCTGGTCACGCTGGGCTACGACCCCGAGCACCGCCTTCTCCTGGGCGAGGACGAGGCGGTCCTCGCGAGCGGGGACGTCTTCGTGGCGGACGCAACCATGCGCTCCCGCCTGGCCGAGACGGCACACCTGGTCGACATGGAGGGCTACGCGGTCGCGTGGACGGCCCGCGAGTTCGGGCGCGAGGCCATCCTCGTGAAGCACGTCTCCGACGCCGCTGACGACTCGGCGTGGGACTGGCCCACCGTCGTGGACCGCAGTGCCCGGGTCCTGGGGGAGTGGCTCGAGGAGTACCTCGGGCGCTGAACGCTCAGCCGCGCGAACTGCGCGACGTACGCCCTCGAACGATGCCCACGAAGGCCTGGGTGCGGTCGTCGTCGGCATCCTTGCGCCACGCCAGCGCCATGCGCGTGGTGGGCAGGTCGGTGACGACCACGCTGGCGACGTCCTTGCGGTGGTACAGGCGGGCCACCGACATGGGCAGGACCACGACGGCCGTGCCCGACGCCGCGACCTCGACGGCGTCCTTCACGGACATCTCCGGGAACGGAAGCTGCTCGACCGCGCTGCTCACTCCCTCGGGGACCCCCAGGGCGAACTGCTCGTCGACGAGGTCCGCAGTGGTGAGCTCGTCGTACGCCGCTCCCGCATGCTCCTTCGACAGCACGACGACCGGCAGCTCCTCGTAGAGCGGGATGCAGTAGAGGTCCTCGGTGTCCATCGGCAGACGCGCCAGCACCATGTCGGCCCGGCCGTCGAGAAGTACCTCGCGCTGCTCGTCCTGCTCGATGGGCACCAGCTCGAGGGGCTCACGTGAGCGGTCCCGCCACGCCCTCGCCCACTTGTCGGGGGTGGCGCCGGGCACGAACGCGAGTCGCAGGGTCATGCGGTGAGGCTACCGAGCGCAGCGGCACGCTCCGCCGACGCGTCCTCGACAAAGCCGGCGCAGCGCCGGGTGGTCTCACCTACGCTGCCACGGTGACAGGTGAGGCGCAGGACACGTTCCAGGCCGACGTGGTCGTCATCGGCAGCGGATTCGGGGGAGCGGTCGCGGCACTTCGCCTGACGGAGGCTGGTCACCGGGTGGTCGTGCTGGAGCAGGGCCGTCACCTCACCGACGACGACCTGCACCGCGCCAGGACCGATCCGCGGGCCTACCTCTGGCAGCCCGGTGTCGGCCTACGCGGCTTCTTCTGGCAGCGGGTCTTCCGGCACATGGCGGTGATCGGTGCGGCCGGCGTCGGCGGCGGCTCCATCGTCTGGGCCGGCGTGCTCCTCGAGCCGGGGCGTGACTTCCTGCGCAGCCCGGCCATGGCCAGCCTCGGCGTCGACTGGGAGACGGAGCTGCCAGGGCACCTCGACACTGCTGCACGGATGCTCGGGCGCGCCACGTGCCCGCACCGCGGCAGCATGGACGACCACCTGTGCCAGGCGGCCCAGGCGCTCGGCGCCGAGGCCACCTTCGGGCCCGTCCCCGTCGCGATCCACTTCGGGCGGCCCGGTGAGACCGTTCCTGACCCCTTCTTCGACGGCGAAGGCCCCGAACGCACTGGATGTCGACTGTGCGGGGAGTGCCTGCTCGGCTGCCCCTACGGCGCCAAGAACCAGCTGACCCGCAACTACCTCCACCTCGCGCAGCGCTACGGCGCCGAGATCCGCGCCGAGCACCAGGTCGACGCCATCGCGCCGTTGCCCCACGGGGGCTACGTGGTCCGCAGCCGTCATCCGTGGCGGCGCGAGGTGCGGCCCCGCACGATCACGGCGCGACGTGTGGTGCTGGCCGGAGGCGTCCTGGGAACGCTCGACCTCCTCCAGCGCTGTCGCGACGTCTCGGGCACGCTGCCGCACGTGTCGTCGCGACTCGGGGAAGGTGTGCGGACGAACTCGGAGGCCATCACAGCCGTGCTCCAGCCGCCCGGCGACGACTTCTCCGAGGGGCCGACGATCTCCAGTGACTTCCACCCGGACGCGAGGACCCACACCACGCTCAACCGCTACATGGGCGGGTGGCACATGCGCGCCCAGGTCGGCCCCTTGGTCGACGACGACCTACCCGCGCGACGCGCGCGACGCGTCCTGGCGACGCTCGCGCGCCACCCCGGTGACCAGCTGGCGCTCCTGACCTCGCGCCACTTCCTGCGGCGGCTGACCGTGCTGACCACCATGCAGCAGCACGACAGCGAGCTCGCGCTGCGCCTGCGGCGCTCGCCCTGGCTCCCGTGGCGCAAGGGTCTGCGCTCGGCTGTGGTCGACGGCGTACGGCCACCCAGCAACCTCCCGGTGGCCAACGCCGTCACGCAGGCGTTCGCCGACTCATCAGGCGGCCGCCCCCTCAACCTGCTCGGCGAGTCGGTCGGGGGTCTCTCCGTCACTGCGCACATCCTCGGAGGAGCGGCGATGGGCCGCGACGCCACCCAGGGCGTGATCGACTCCCGTCACGAAGTGTTCGGACACCCCGGGCTCTACGTCGCCGACGCGAGCGCCATCCCCGGCAACCTCGGCGTCAACCCCTCGCTCACGGTCACCGCGTTGGCCGAGCGCTTCTGCACCCTCTTCCCACCCGCGCCGGGCAACCGCCCCGTGCGCCGTCCCGTCCAGGCGCGCGCGGTCGCGCCTGCCGTCCAGGAGAACTCGTGACCCACACCCTGCTCAGCCTCCGCCGGAGCTGGTCGTCCCTGTCCCTTCCCGAGCGCGAGGACCTCAGGGGCGACTGGGAGGCCGAGTTCGTGGCACCGCTACGACGGGTCGCACCCGCGGGCCTGGGACTGATCGGTCTCCCGCAGTGGTACGGCAAGCGGTTCGCCGACGACGGTGCCGGATGGCGAGGCGTCAACCTGCTCCGCGCCGATGACGGCCTGACGGAGACGATGCCGATGACGGTGGAGGTCGGGCTGTCCCACGCCGATGACCATCCTTGCGTCGCCATCACCTACCCGGCGGGCACCCGCAAGCCGTGGCCCTGGGTGCGTGACGAGGCCCGGCGTCTCGACGACGACACCCTGCTCGGGATGACGTACGTCGACGTCCCGGGTCTGCGGGCAGCCGGCGGCACGCCCTTCCTGCTCACCAGGGCAGGCGCCGCTCGCTAGCGCTTCTTGCCGAAGAGGAGGAACGCCGGCGGGCCGAAGGGCTGGACGAGGCACGCCAAGGCCCACCACAGCTTGCGTCCCCTGACCTCGTCACGCGGCCGCTTCGCCAGCTCGACGAGGGCGGTGGCAGTGAGGGCGAGCTCCACGCTCCCGACGACCAGGACGGCGGTCTGCTGCCCGGACGAGAGGTCGTTCCACGTCTTCTTGTTGCGCGCCATCAGCCCGCTCCTCCTCGTACGACGATGTTGCTCGCAGGCTAGTACGACGTCGCGCCGCGCGGATGCTCGCGGGGCGTCCGGGCAGTCAGCCGTTGCTGGGCAACGTCATGATCTCTGCGCCGTCCTCGGTGATGAGCACGGTGTGCTCGGCGTGCGCGGTGAGGCAGCCGGTCGCGCTCCGCAGGGTCCACCCGTCGTCGTCGGTGACGAGCTCGTCGGTGTCGGTCATGACCCACGGCTCAAGGGCGAGCAGGAGGCCGGGGCGCAGCTTGTAGCCACGTCCGGGGCGGCCGATGTTGGGCACGTGCGGGTCCTGGTGCATCGTCGTGCCGACGCCGTGACCACCGAAGTCGGTGTTCACGCGGTAGCCGTCGGCGGTGAGCACCGCACCGATGGCGTGGGCCAGGTCACCGATGCGCGCCGAGGGACCGGCCACCTCGATGGCTGCCGCCAACGCCCGCTGGGTGACGTCGATGAGCTTCTCCTTCTCAGGAGTGGTCCCCGTCCCGACGACGAGGCTGATGGCCGAGTCGGCGACGACGCCGTCGAGCTGGACGGCCAGGTCGAGGGAGAGCAGGTCACCGTCGCGCAGGGCGTAGTCGTGGGGGAGGCCGTGGAGGACCGCGTCGTTGACGGAGGTGCAGACGTAGTGCCCGAAGGGCCCGCGGCCGAACGACGGCTCGTAGTCGACGTAGCAGGAGACCCCGCCCGCGTTGCGGATCATCGACTCGGCCACCGCGTCGAGCTCGAGCAGGTTGGTGCCCACCACAGCACGACGGCGCAGCTCCTGGAGGATGTCGGCCACCAGCGCGCCGGCGGCGCGGGCACGGGGGAACCGCGGGCTGTTCAGGATCTCGATCATCGTCGCTCCACTCGTCACGGCGACGTCTCGTCGCCACCTGTCCCCGTCATCATCCCCGAAGGGGTCGCCGCGCGTCGTGACGCGAAGGGCCCTGCAACGAGAAACGGCCCCGGCATCAGCCAGGGCCGTTCTTCTGTGTCCGAGGGGGGACTTGAACCCCCACGCCCGATAAAGGGCACTAGCACCTCAAGCTAGCGCGTCTGCCTATTCCGCCACCCGGACGAGCAACGAGAGGAACATTAGCAACACCCCTCCGCAATACGAAAACGGGGGGTGGCGAGGCTTTCGTCGCGGGGTCCGAGCAGGGAGGATGTGCGCATGTCCGCCTCACCCAGCAGTGTCCAGCACGACCCCGCCGATGAGGTCGTGGACCTGTGCCGCGACCTGATCCGCATCGACACGTCCAACTACGGGGACGACTCCGGACCCGGCGAGCGGATGGCCGCCGAGCACGTCGCTGCCCTGCTCGACGAGGTCGGGATCGAGAGCCAGATGATCGAGGACACGGCCGGGCGCACCTCGTTGGTCGCGCGCTGGGGAGGCTCGGAGGGTGACGGACTCCTGCTGCACGGCCACCTCGACGTGGTGCCCGCGCAGAAGGAGGACTGGACCCACGATCCCTTCGCCGGTGAGATCGCCGACGGCTACCTCTGGGGCCGGGGCGCGGTGGACATGAAGGACTTCGACGCCATCCTGCTCTCCGTGGTCCGTGCACGCGCCCGGGCGGGCCGGGTGCCGTCGCGGCCGATCGCGCTCTGCTTCACCGCCGACGAGGAGGCCGGTGGCCACAAGGGCGCCGAGGTGGTCATCCGCGACCACGCCGCCCTCGTCGACGACTGCACGGAGGCCGTGGGGGAGGTCGGGGGCTTCACCACGACCGTCCGCGGTCAGCGGATCTACCTCGTCGAGGCCGCCGAGCGCGGTATGGCGTGGATGCGCCTGAAGGCTCGCGGCACCGCCGGCCACGGCTCGATGATCAACCACGACAACGCCGTGACCACCCTGGCTGCTGCCGTGGCCCGGGTGGGTGCCCACGAGTGGCCGGTGCGGCTGACCCCCGCGATGGAGGTGCTCCTGGCAGCCGTGGGGCAGATCGCCGGCGTGGCGGCCACCCCCGACAACGCCCAGGAGCTGGTCGACGAGTTCGAGTCATCGGCCCTCATGCTCGGCGCGGTCCTGCGCAACACCGCCAACCCGACCATGCTCGACGCCGGCTACAAGGTGAACGTCATCCCGTCGGAGGCCACCGCGCACCTGGACGGCAGGTTCCTGCCCGGCTACGAGGACGAGTTCTTCGCGACCCTCGACGACCTCCTCGGTCCCGACGTGCAGCGCGAGTTCGTCAGCCACCAGAAGCCGTGGGAGTCGCCCGTGGACGGCGACCTGATGCGGGCGATGACCCGCTCGATCCTGGCCGAGGACCCGGACGGGATCGTCGCCCCCTACCTGATGAGCGCGGGCACGGACGCCAAGCACTTCACCAAGCTGGGGATGACCACGTACGGCTTCGCCCCGCTGCGCCTACCAGCCGACCTCGACTTCGGCTCCCTCTTCCACGGCGTCGACGAACGCGTGCCGGTGGACGCGCTCGAGTTCGGCGCCCGCGTGTTCGACCGCTTCCTCGATGAGGCGTGAGCTGACGCAGGTCAGTGCAGCCCGAGGAGGTCAGAGCAGGAAGAACGTGGAACGCTGCCGGATGATCTTGCGCTTGAGCACGACGGCGCGGCTGCCGTCGGGCCTGATCCTCAACCGGGACAGCTCCCAGCCACCCGTCTCGGCCCGTTCCACGAGCAGGCGCCGGACCGCGTTGCGGCTGAAGTCACTCGGGTAGACGACCGTGTCGAACTCCCACTCCACCCCACGACCCAGGGTGCGTTGCGCGGGAGCCATCGTCATTCCGCCGAGACGTCGTCCAGTGCCGCGATGATCTCGGGCGGCAGCGCCAGGTCCTCGACGGAGAGCGCGGCGCTGAGCTGCGCCGCGGTCCGTGCGCCGACGATCGGAGCGGTCACTCCGACCCGGTCACGCACCCAGACCAGGGCCACCTGCAGTGGCGTCCAGCCGAGCCCTTCGGCGGCCCGGCACACGGCCTCGGTGATCCCACGACCGCGGTCGTCGAGGTAAGGGTTGACGAAGCCGGAGAAGTGGTTCGAGGCCCCCCGGGAGTCCTGGGGCGTCCCCGAGCGGTACTTGCCCGTCAGGACGCCTCGACCCAGGGGTGACCAGGGCAGGATCCCCATCCCCATCGCCTTCGCGGCCGGGAGCACCTCGGCCTCGATGCTGCGCTTCAGCAGCGAGTACTCGACCTGCGTGCTGGCCAGCGGCGTACGCCCCGGGACGGCTCGCTGCCAGGTCGCGGCCTGGGCGGTCTGCCAGCCGGTGTAGTTGGAGACGCCCACGTAGGAGGCTCGACCGGAGCTCACGGCGTGGTCCATGGCGGCCAGGGTCTCCTCGAGCGGAGCCTCGTCCGTCCACACGTGCACCTGCCACAGGTCGACGTGGTCGACCCGGAGGCGGCGCAGCGACTCGTCGAGGTTGGCGAGCAGCGTGCCCCGCGACGTGTCGGCCACCCGCTCGGCGCCACGACGACCCACGCCTGCCTTGGTGCCGATAACGATCTCGTCGCGACGCAGCACGTCACCGATCAGGGAACCGATCAGCGCCTCCGACGCCCCGTCGCCATAGCTGGCAGCAGTGTCGACGAACGTCCCACCGGCCTCGTGGAAGGCGACCATCTGGTCACGGGCCTCGTGCTCGTCGGTGTCCCGACCCCAGGTCATGGTGCCGAGGCCGAGGCGGGAGACACGGAGTCCAGTACGTCCGACGGCGCGTTGCTGCATGAGGGACACGTTAGCCAGAGGCTCCCACGCCTTGGCGTACGGCTCGCCGGGAACGGCCTCCGCGCCCGGCCCAGGGTGGCCCTAGGCTGTGGCCCCATGTGGGATCTGCTGAAGGCCGTCGTCCTCGGAACACTGCAAGGACTCACCGAGTTCCTCCCGATCTCGAGCAGTGCGCACCTGCGGATCTTCCCCGAGTGGTTCGGCTGGGGCGACCCGGGCGCCGCCTTCACCGCCGTCATCCAGATCGGCACCGAGCTCGCCGTGCTCATCTACTTCCGCAAGGACATCTGGAGCATCGGGTCGACGTGGGTGAAGGCGCTCGTCAAGCCGGAGCTGCGCGGCACCCACGAGGCGCGGATGGGCTGGTTCATCATCGTCGGCTCGCTGCCCATCGTGCTGCTCGGCATCACCCTCAAGGACGTGATCGAGCGGGACTTCCGCAACCTGTGGATCGTGGCCACCATGCTCGTGGTGATGGGCGTGGTGCTCGGCATCGCCGACCGGGTCGGGCGCAACGAGCGGCGTACCGAGTCGATCGGCATGAAGGACGCCGTCCTCATGGGCCTGGCGCAGGCGATGGCCCTGGTGCCCGGCGTCTCGCGCTCGGGGGCCACGATCTCGATGGGTCGCTTCCTCGGCCTCGAACGGGAGGCGGCCACCCGCTTCGCCTTCCTGCTCGCGATCCCCGCCGTGGTGGGCGCGGGTCTCTTCACCCTCCCCGACATCCCGAACGGCGACAACGCCTACGGCTGGGGCCCCACGCTGGTGGCCACCGTGGTCTCCTTCGTCGTCGGCTACGCCGCCATCGCCTGGCTGCTGCGCTACGTCTCGACGAAGTCCTACACGCCGTTCGTCATCTACCGGATCGCCCTGGGCCTGACGACCATGGGCCTCCTGTACGCCGGGGTCCTCGTGGCCTCCGGGAGCTGACCCGGGCAACCGGCTCAACGAGCTGGCGCCGGGTCAGAGCCAGCCGGAGCGCTTGAACGAGACGAACAGGAACGCGACCACGCCGATCATGAGGGTCAGGACCATCGGATATCCGTAGTGCCATGACAGCTCGGGCATGAACTTGAAGTTCATTCCGTAGATCCCGGCGATCAACGAGGGCACCACCACGAGTGCTGCTGCCGCGGAGATCTTGCGCATGTCCTCGTTCTGCTGCAGCGAGATGCGTGCCACGTGGGCGTCGAAGACGCTCGACAACATGGAGTCGAGCTGCTCGATGGCCTCCACCAGCCGGTGGAGACGGTCACCGAGCACCTTGAACTCAGCGCTCTGGCGGGGGCTCGACTGCGCGAACTGCTCCAACGGGGCCGCGAGCGGCGTCACGGCACGACGCGCCTCCGCGAGCTCGCGCTTGAGGAGGTAGATCCGCTCGGTGTCCGCGGGGGTGTCGGTCGAGAAGACGGACGTCTCGACCTCGCCCACGTCGACGAAGAGCTCGGCGACCACCTCGTCGTAGCCGTCGATGGCCCACCGGCACAGGGTGACCACCACGCGTTCGTGGTCCTCGCCCACGTCGACCGACGGAGGCGTGGCCGGCTGCTCGACGTGGCTCGGCGGTCGGTGGACCGACACGACGAGGGTTCCACGGATGAACAGGTCCAGCTGGCCGGTCTCGACCGAGTCGGTGGGGTCGACGTACTGCAGCGTCCGCATCGTCAGGCGTTGGACCTCCCCATCGACCGACAGGGCGGGGCGACGGGCGTTGCTGTGCTCGAAGATGTGCTCGACCGTGGTGCCCAGCACTGAGGCAGCTCTCTCCACGTCGGCTCCGTTTGGTGACTCGATGGCCATCCAGCGCGGTGCCAGCGCTGCCGCCGACGACGCTTCGGCGTCCCCCACGGGAGGCGCCTCGTCCGCGTCGTCGAAGGAGTCGTGTCGGATCACACGACGACCGTAACCCAATTAGAGTCCCCCGCATGGCCACTGTGATCCTCGTACGGCACGGCCGTTCGACCGCCAACTCCACGGGTGTGCTGGCCGGGCGGCTCCCGGGTGTGCTGCTCGACGACACGGGGGAGGAGCAGGTGCGCCGTGTCGGCGAGCGCCTTGCCCAGGTCCCGCTCGTCCACGCGGTGAGCAGCCCGCTCGAACGCTGCGAGCAGACGGCCCGGGCCATCCTGGCGGCACAGCCCGGCGAGGTCGTCCTGGCTCACGACGAGCGCCTCACCGAGTGTGGCTACGGCGCGTGGCAGGGGCGCGCGCTCAAGGACCTGGCGGGCGAGGACCTCTGGCGCACCGTCCAGCGCCATCCCTCGCACGCGGTCTTCCCCGAGGGCGAGTCGATTCGCGACATGGCCGCCCGCGCGGTCGAGGCGGTGCGCCAGGTCGACGCACAGGTGGAGTCCGAGCACGGACCTGGCGCGGTGTGGCTCGCCGTGAGCCACGGTGACGTCATCAAGTCGATCCTCGCCGATGCCTACGGCACCCACCTCGACCACTTCCAGCGCATCGTGGTCGACCCCGCGTCGGTGAGCATCGTCCGGTTCACCGAGGACCGTCCGTACGTGGTCGCGACCAACACGCACGCCGGCGACCTCTCCTGGCTCACCTCCCGTGAGAGTGTCGAACGCACCGCCGAGGCCGTCCCCGGCGGTGGCGCCGGCCCCGTCGGCCCCACCCACCCCGCCTAGGCTGGTTGTCATGCCCCTCGTCCACGCCTTCGATCCCCCTGAGCGCTTCGTCACCGGCACCGTCGGCGAGCCCGGGCACCGTACGTTCTTCCTCCAGGCCCGCTCGGCGGACCAGGTCGTCTCCGTCTCCCTCGAGAAGCAGCAGGTCGTCGTCCTCGTGGAGCGGCTCGACGAGCTGCTCGACGAACTGATGCGAGTGCCGGGCAACGAGACGGTCATCCCGGCCATCACCCCCTTCGACCTCCACGACACCGCCCCCCTCGAGCAGCCGATCGTCGAGGAGTTCCGGGTCGGCACGATGGCGCTCTCCTGGGACCCGGTGGACCAGCGCGTCGTGCTGGAAGCCTTCCCGGTCGAGATCGTCGACCCCGCCGAGGAGCAGGCGGACGACGACGAGGAACGCGAACCGGAGGAGCTGCTCCTGGTGCGCATGACCGGAGCTGCTGCCCGTGCCTTCTGCTCCCGCGCCCAGCAGGTCGTCGAGGCCGGTCGACCCGACTGCCCGTTCTGCGGCCAGCCGATGGACCCCGACGGCCACCTGTGCGTGCGAGCCAACGGCTTCAAGCGACGGCTCTAGTGGACCGGGCAGACGTCCGCGGAGTCCCGCAGGGCACGCTCACCCTGCGCGGGCGCGTGTTGGCGGCCTCCAACGCGACCTTCGTGGGAGAGATCGACCACGTCCGCGTGGTCTACAAGCCGATCAGCGGCGAACGCCCGCTGTGGGACTTCCCCGACGGCTCGCTGGCGGGACGGGAGGTGGCCAGCGCCAAGGTTTCTGACGCCCTCGGCTGGCGCGTCGTGCCGCCCACGGTGATGGGCGACGGACCCCACGGCCCCGGCATGGTGCAGCTGTGGTGCGAGCCGGACCCCGAGCAGGACCCGGTCGACCTGGTGGCGGCCGATGCCGTGCCGCCGGACGTCTGCCACGTCCTGGACGGCCTTGACGGTCTCGACCAGCCCGTCGCGCTGGTCCACGAACGCTCCGACGCGCTGCGCCGGATGGCGATCTTCGACGTCATCACCAACAACTCCGACCGCAAGGGCGGCCACGTGCTGGCCATGACCGACGGTCACCGCTTCGGCGTCGACCACGGCCTCACCTTCCACACCGACCCCAAGCTGCGCACCGTGCTGTGGGGCTGGGCGGGTGAGCGCGTGCCGGACGACGACCTCGTCTCGGTGGCCCGGCTCGTCGAGGCCCTCGAGGGGGCCCTGGGGGACGAGCTGAGCCACCTCGTCACCTCGGACGAGGTGGCCGCCACCGTCAACCGCTGCCGCCTCCTGATGGAGCGTGGAGTCATGCCCGTGCCGGACGGACGGTGGCCCGCCATTCCCTGGCCACCCTTCTAGGTAGGCTTCGGGCCATGCGTGCATGGTCTGCCCCGGATGTCCCCGTCCTGCCGGTCCGTGGTCCCGAGGTGAGGATCCACGACACCGCGACCGGGCGACTCGTCCCCAGTGAGCCCACCGAAGGTCCCGCACGCCTCTACGTCTGCGGCATCACGCCCTACGACGCCACCCACATGGGCCACGCGGCCACCTACGTCGCGTTCGACCTGCTCAACCGAGCCTGGCGCAACGCCGGCCACGACGTCACGTACGTCCAGAACGTCACCGACGTCGACGACCCACTGCTCGAGCGTGCCGAGAAGGTGAAGATCGACTGGGTGGAGCTCGCGGAGCGCGAGACGGAGCTCTTCCGTCAGGACATGCGCGCCCTGCGCGTGCTGCCTCCGGCGCACTACGTCGGTGCCGTCGAGTCGATCCCGCTCGTCATCTCCTACATCGAGCGCCTGCAGGAGACCGGTGCGGTCTACGAGGTGGAGGGCGACCTCTACTTCTCCGTCGCCGCCGATGCGTCGTTCGGAGCGGTCTCGGGCTACGACCGCCAGACCATGGCCACGGTCTTCGGCGAGCGCGGTGGCGACCCCGAGCGTCCTGGCAAGCGTGACCCCCTCGACTGCGTCCTGTGGTTGACCGCCCGCGAGGGTGAGCCCTCCTGGGAGAGCCCGTGGGGCCCCGGGCGCCCCGGTTGGCACATCGAGTGCACCGCCATCGCCCATGAGCACCTCGGGGACGGCTTCGACGTCCAGGGCGGCGGCTCGGACCTCGTCTTCCCGCACCACGAGATGTGCGCCTCCCAGGCCCACGTCGCCCACGGCGAGTTCGCCCGCGCCTACGCCCACGTCGGCATGGTCGCCTACGACGGGGAGAAGATGTCGAAGTCGAGGGGCAACCTCGTCTTCGTCTCCCACCTGCGCAACAGCGACGTCGACCCGATGGCGATCAGACTGGCCCTCCTGCGCCACCACTACCGCTCCGACTGGGAGTGGCAGGACAGTGAGCTGTGGGACGCCGTCGACACGCTCGACCGCTGGCGCAAGGCGCTGTCGCTGGGCGCCGGTGCCGCCGCGACCCCCGTGGTCGAGACGGTCCTCGCGGCCCTGGCCGACGACCTGGACGCTCCGCGTGCGGTCGCGGCCATCGAGGAGTGGGTCGATGCGACGCTCGGCACCGCCGGGCTCGCCGACACGAGCGACGCCGATGCCTCAGGGATCGTGCACCAGGTGCTCGACGCGGCACTCGGCCTGTCGCTCTGAGGCTGCCCCGGTCGAAGCACCCTCACTGACAACCGGAGGTCGGCCGGTTTCGGCCTCCAGTCAAGACGTGGGGGAGAGGGCGCGACTCACTGCTCGCCGCGCCGCTTGAGGTAGCGCTCGAACTCCGCGGCGATCGCGTCGCCCGACGCCTCCGGCAGGTCGGCGGCGTCGCGGGCCTCCTCGAGCTGGCGTACGTAGTCGGCGACGTCGTCGTCCTCCTCGGCGAGCTGCTCGACGCCGCGCTCCCAGGCCTTGGCCTCCTCCGGCAGGTCCCCCAGGGGGAGGGGCGAGCCCAGGAGGTCCTCGAGGCGGCTCAGCAGGGCCAGGCTGGCCTTGGGGCAGGGCGGCTGGGCAACGTAGTGGGGGACGGCCGCCCACAACGACACCGCCGGGATGTCGAGACGGGCACAGGCGTCCTGGATGACGCCGACGATGCCGGTGGGCCCCTCGTACGTCGAGACCTCGAGACCGGCGTGATCACCCGAGATGTCGGCGGACGACGTGCCCGAGACCGGCACGGGGCGCGTGTGAGGGGTGTCGGCCAGCAGCGCACCGAGCGTGATCACCAGCTGGGCGCCCAGGTCGTCGCACGCTGCCAGGAGGTCGGCGGTGAACTGGCGCCAGCGCATGCTGGGCTCGATGCCGCGGACGAGGATGACGTCACGCACCATGTCGGGGGGAGAGGCGACCGCGATCTCGGTCCCGGGCCAGCTCAGGGTGCGACGACCACTGGCGTCGGTACCGACCAACGGCCGGTTCACCTGGAAGTCGTAGTAGTCCTCAGGGTCGACCCGTCCGACGACGGTCGCGTCCCACTCGTGGATGAGGTGCTGCACCACGGAGGTGGCCGCGTCGGCCGCGTCGTTCCAGCCCTCGAAGGCAGCGATCACGACGGGGTCCACGAGGTCCGTCAAGGCATCGATCTCGATCACCTCCCCAGCCTAGGTGGTCCCGTGGATTTCCTCCGCCCCTAGCCGCGGTGTCACGATTCGGGATGGTTGTCCATGTTCCGGACACGGGTCTACCGTGGTTGGGACGGACGAGCATCCACGACCCCCGAAGGAACCACGTGTCCGCTGACATCGCGTCCCAGCACCGACCGGACTGCACCGACGAGCTGACCGCGCTCCTGCGTGAGCGCATCATGGTCATCGACGGGGCCATGGGGACGGCGATCCAACGAGACCGACCCGACGAGGCTGGCTATCGCGGCGAGCGGTTCGCCGACTGGCACCTGGACGTCCAGGGCAACAACGACCTGCTCACCCTGACACAGCCGGACATCATCGCCGGGATCCACCGCGAGTACCTGGCGGCGGGCGCGGACCTCATCGAGACCAACACGTTCAACGCGAACGCGGTGTCGCTGGGTGACTACGACATGGCGGAGCTGTCCTACGAGCTCAACTGGGCCGCCGCACGCCTCGCGCGCCAGGAGTGCGACGCCGCCGAGGCGGCCGACCCCAGCCGCCGTCGCTACGTCGGCGGCGCCTTGGGGCCGACCACGCGCACCGCCTCGATCTCCCCGGACGTCAACGACCCGGGCGCCCGCAACGTCTCCTTCGACGAGCTCGTCGCCGCGTACGGCACCGCGGCGCGCGGCCTGCTCGACGGTGGCGCCGACGTGCTCGTCATCGAGACGATCTTCGACACCCTCAACGCCAAGGCCGCCATCTTCGCGGTCGAGTCGCTCTTCGAGGACCTGGGACGCCGCTGGCCGGTCATCATCTCCGGCACGATCACCGACGCCTCCGGTCGTACGCTCTCGGGTCAGACCACCGAAGCCTTCTGGAACTCGGTCCGTCACGCCCGGCCGCTGCTGATCGGCCTCAACTGCGCCCTGGGCGCTGCCGAGATGCGCCCGTACGTGGCCGAGCTGAGCCGCCTCGCCGACACCTTCGTGTCGGTCTACCCCAACGCCGGCCTGCCCAACGCCTTCGGTGAGTACGACGAGGCAGCCCACCAGACCGCCGCGGTGATCGAGGAGTTCGCCCGGTCCGGCCTGGTCAACGTGGTCGGCGGATGCTGCGGCACCACCCCGGACCACATCGCCGCCATCGCCCAGGCCGTCGAGGGCGTCCCTCCGCGCGTCGTGCCCGAGGTCGAGCCCGCCATGCGTCTCTCGGGCCTCGAGCCCTTCAACATCACCGCCGACAGCCTCTTCGTCAACGTCGGCGAGCGCACCAACATCACCGGCTCCGCCCGCTTCCGCACGCTCATCAAGGACGGCGACTACGACACCGCCCTCTCGGTGGCCCTGCAGCAGGTCGAGAACGGCGCGCAGATCATCGACGTCAACATGGACGAGGGCATGATCGACGGCGTCGCCGCGATGGACCGCTTCATGAAGCTGATCGCCTCCGAGCCCGACATCAGCAAGGTCCCCGTGATGGTGGACTCCTCGAAGTTCGAGGTCATCGAGGCCGGCCTGAAGTGCGTGCAGGGCAAGGCCGTCGTCAACTCGATCTCCATGAAGGAGGGCGAGGAGGCGTTCCGCGCCCACGCCCGGCTCTGCCGCAAGTACGGCGCAGCCGTCGTGGTCATGGCCTTCGACGAGGACGGTCAGGCCGACAACCTCGAGCGCCGCAAGGCCATCTGCGAGCGCGCCTACCGGATCCTGGTCGACGAGGTCGGCTTCCCGGCCGAGGACATCATCTTCGACCCCAACGTCTTCGCGGTCGCCACGGGCATCGAGGAGCACGCGACCTACGGCATCGACTTCATCGAAGCCTGTCGCTGGATCACGGCCAACCTCCCGCACGCCCTCATCTCGGGCGGCATCTCCAACGTGTCGTTCTCCTTCCGGGGCAACAACCCGGTGCGTGAGGCCATCCACGCGGTCTTCCTGTTCCACGCCATCAAGGCGGGGCTGCGGATGGGCATCGTCAACGCGGGTGCCCTGGTCGTCTACGACCAGGTGGACGCCGACCTGCGCGAGCGCATCGAGGACGTCGTGCTCAACCGTCGCCCCGACGCGGCCGAGCGGCTGCTCGAGATCGCGGACGCCCACAACCGCAAGGGCGAGGCCGCCGAGGCCACCGTCGACGAGTGGCGCGGGCTCCCGGTGGGGGAGCGCATCACCCACGCCCTGGTGAAGGGCATCGACGCCCACGTCGAGGCCGACACCGAGGAGCTGCGGGCGCTGATCGCCGAGCGCGGCGGACGCCCCATCGAGGTGATCGAGGGCCCGCTCATGGACGGCATGAACGTCGTGGGCGACCTGTTCGGCGCCGGCAAGATGTTCCTGCCGCAGGTGGTGAAGTCGGCGCGCGTCATGAAGAAGGCCGTCGCCTACCTGATCCCGTTCATCGAGGCGGAGAAGGCGGCCGACCCCTCGCTCGCGCAGGGCAAGGACACCAACGGCACGATCGTCATGGCGACCGTGAAGGGCGACGTGCACGACATCGGCAAGAACATCGTCGGTGTCGTGCTCCAGTGCAACAACTACGAGGTCATCGACCTCGGCGTGATGGTGCCCGCCCAGAAGATCCTCGACACGGCCAAGGAGGTCGGCGCGGACATCATCGGGCTCTCCGGCCTCATCACGCCGTCGCTGGACGAAATGGTCAACGTCGCTGCGGAGATGCAGCGCCAAGGCCTGCACATCCCGCTGCTGGTGGGGGGCGCCACGACCTCGCGGGCGCACACCGCCGTCAAGATCGACCAGCGCTACGACGGTGACGTCGTCTGGGTCAAGGACGCCTCGCGCTCCGTCCCGACCGCCGCCGCTCTGCTGAGCGACGCCCAGCGCCCTGCCCTCATGGCCGGCGTCCAGGCAGACTTCGACGCCCTGCGGGCGCGCCACGCGGCGAAGCACGACCGCCCGATGATCGACCTCGCGGCTGCGCGCGCCAACCGCTCGCCGATCGACTGGACGTCGTACGAGGCCCCGGCCCCCGCGCATCCCGGCGTCCAGCGGCTCATCGACTACGACATCGCCGAGCTGCGCGACTACATCGACTGGCAGCCGTTCTTCAACGCCTGGGAGATGAAGGGCAAGTTCCCCGACATCCTCAACAACCCCACGACGGGCGAGACGGCGCGCAAGCTCTACGACGACGCCCAGGCGATGCTCGACCGCATCATCGAGGAGAAGTGGCTCACCGCCAACGCGGTCTTCGGCCTCTTCCCGGCCAACGCGGTCGGCGACGACGTGGAGGTCTACACCGACGAGTCGCGTACGACGGTCCGTGCGACCCTGCACCACCTGCGTCAGCAGGGACAGCACCGCGACGGCGTGCCCAACCGTTCCCTCGCCGACTACGTCGCGCCGCGCGAGACCGGGATCGCCGACCACGTCGGCGCCTTCGCCGTCACGGCCGGCATCGGTGCGGCCGAGCGGGTGGCAGCCTTCCGCGAGGAGCTCGACGACTACTCGGCGATCCTGCTCGAGTCCTTGGCGGACCGCCTCGCGGAGGCGTTCGCGGAGCGTCTCCACGCGCTGGTGCGCACGGAGCACTGGGGCCACGCCGCCGAGGAGCAGCTCACCAACGACGACCTCATCGCGGAGCGCTACACGGGGATCCGTCCGGCACCGGGCTACCCCGCCTGCCCCGACCACACCGAGAAGGCCCTGCTGTGGGACCTCCTCGACGTGGAGGAGGCCGCTGGCATCTCGCTCACCGAGTCGATGGCCATGTGGCCCGGCGCTGCCGTGTCGGGGTGGTACTTCTCGCACCCCCAGTCGCAGTACTTCGTGGTGGGGCGCCTCGGCCGCGACCAGGTCGCCGAGTACGCCGAGCGCAAGGGCTGGACGCTCGCCGAGGCAGAGCGCTGGCTCTCACCCAACCTCGGCTACGACCCGGAGGACTAGCGAGCAGGCGGCCTGAGCGGCCGCAGGCAGGGGCGTGCGGCGCGCCGGCGTGATCGCGGCGGCGGGCGGGCATGATTGCCGCTCGCCACGGGTAGGTGGCCGCCATGTCTGCACGCACGGACCACGAGGCGATCATCCGCCGGTTCCCCACGGTCGAGAGTGTCTCGCGTCGCCCCGGACCCGGTCGGGTCGACCACGTGAGCCGCAGGATCGGCCTCCTGCTGCTGGTCCTCGTGGTCGTCGGTGGTTCCCTCGGCTACGCGGGGCCCCGTTCCACCACGGCCTCGGAGAGCGGGCCGGGCGGCAGCCTCGAGGTGGAGTACCCCTCCCTCACCCGTCCCGGCCTCGACACCGAGGTGTCGATCTCCGTCGTTCCGGACCGGAGCACCGAGACCCTCCGGCTGTCGGTGAGCCAGGCCACCCTGGCCCGACTGGGGGTCGAGCGATTCTCACCGGAGCCGCAGGTGCAGCGTACGGAGGCTGACCGAGTGGTCCTCGAGTTCGCCACGGAGCCCGGCCCGAGCCGGGAGTTCACCGTGCGGATGTCTGGCAGGACGCCCACCACGCAGATGCCGGGCCGACACCGGTGGGAGCTCGACTGGCTGCCTTGGGACGGCGCGGGCATCCGGGTGGCCGCCACGACGTGGACGGTGCCGTGATGGTGACCGCCTTCTACTCCGTGCTCGTCTTCTTCCTCCTCATGGCCGTCCTCCGGATCATGGGCAAGCGGGAGCTGTCGCAGCTGTCCGCCTTCGACCTCGTGGTCCTGTTCGTCATCGGTGACCTCGTCGCCGAGGCAGTGATCTCGGAGGACACGTCGTTCTTCGGCGCCGTGATCGCCATCTCGACCTTCACGCTCCTCACGGTGCTGGTCTCCTGGGTGGCCTTCCGGTTCCCGCGACTGCAACCCGCACTCGACGGGACCCCGACGGTGATCGTGCGCGACGGATCACCCGACGACGGGGCCATGAAGCGCGAGAGGATCACCCTCTTCGACCTGCGCGAGGCGGCCAGGAACGAGGGCATCCGCGACATCGCTGACATCGAGCTCGCGCTGCTCGAACCGGATGGCTCCTTCTCGTTCTTCACCCGTCAGGACAGGTGACGCAGCGTCACCACGGCAGGTCACCACGGCAGGTCACCACGGCAGGTCACCACGGCAGGTCACCACGGCAGCGTCACCCCGCACGGTCCGACGATGCCGTGCCGTTCCCGGCCCCGACCTAGAATGAAGGGCGTACGGCATTCACCACGAGCGCCCCCGGAGGGTCGTCCTGAGCACCACACAGTCCAGCGTTCCCGCAGGTCAGCTCCCCTACGAGGGTCACGCGCAACCCCGAGCAGTGCTCTGGGACATGGACGGCACCTTGGTCGACACCGAGCCGTACTGGATCGCCAGCGAGTATGCGCTGGCCGAGAAGTACGGCAGCACCTGGAACGACGAGCACGCCCTCAACCTCGTCGGCAACGACCTGTTGGTCTCCGCCCGCTACATCCGCGAGCACATGGGTCTCGACCTCGCTCCCGAGGAGATCGTCGAGGAGCTGCTCGTGCTCATGGAGGCGGCCGTCCGGGCCGAGGTGCCCTGGCGTCCTGGGGCTCGCGAGCTGCTCGCCGAGCTCGCCGAGGCGGGAGTGCCGTGCGCCCTGGTCACGATGTCCTACCGCCGCATGGTCGACCCCGTGCTCGAGGCGCTGGGGGAGCAGGGGTTCGACGCCGTCGTGACCGGTGACGCCGTGAGTCACGGCAAGCCGCACCCGGAGCCCTACCTGAAGGCCGCGGCGGAGCTCGGTGTGTCGCCCGAGGACTGCGTGGCCATCGAGGACTCCGACACCGGCGCGCGTTCAGCAGCCGCGGCGGGATGCACCGTCCTGTGCGTGCCCAACCACGTCCCGATCCCGCCCGCACCGGGGAGGGTCTTCGCCGCGTCGTTGGCCGACGTCGACCTGGGCCGGCTTGCCGCCATGCACGCAGGGTGCGCCTGAGCATCGCCGTCTCACGCACCCGCCCGCCGGGGTTGCTCGGGTAGGGTCTGTGCGTGTCTGAACGTGCGCCGTCCTCCCCGCAGCCGAGCGGTCCAGCACCGCGCCCTCCGGGCACGATCCGACTCGGCCAGATCGCCGGAGCCGACGTCCTCGTCAATGCTTCCTGGTTCCTCATCGCGGCACTGATCTCCGTGCTGGTGGCGCCGCGCGTCGAGCAGGTGGAGCCGGGACTCGGCGTCTGGAAGTACGGCGCGGGATTCGCCTTCGCCGTCATCCTGTACGCCTCGGTGCTGCTCCACGAGGCCTCCCACGCCTACGTGGCCCGCCGCTTCGGCCACCGCGTCTCCTCCATCACGCTCCACTTCCTCGGAGGCATGACCGCCATCGACGGGGAGGCGCGTACGGCCAAGCAGGAGTTCTGGATCGCCGTCGTCGGGCCCCTCACCTCACTCGCCGTGGGTGGCGCGGCGGTCGCGGCCTGGTTCGTCACGCCTGAGGGGCTCCTCCAGGTCGGTGTCGAAGGGCTGGCTGGCGCCAACCTCCTCATCGGGGTGCTCAACCTGGTCCCCGCCCTGCCCCTGGACGGCGGACGGGTGCTCAAGGCGTCGGTGTGGCAGCTGACCGGCAACATGCACCGAGGCACCTCGATCGCCGGCTGGTCGGGACGCCTGCTGGCCGTGGTGGTCCTCGGCTGGCCCTTCTACCAGCAGGCCCTCCTCGGTACCCCGCCACTCGTCGTCGACTACGTCCTCGCAGCGGTCCTTGCCGCCTTCCTCTGGACGGGCGCCACCGCGGCGATCCTCAACGCCCGGATCCGGTCCAGGCTGCCCAGCCTGGTCGCACGTCGGCTTGCCCGCCGCACCGTCACCGTGCCCGAGGACACCCCTCTGGGGCAGGCGGTCGCCACCGCCCAGAGCCACCGCGCCGGCAGCATCGTCACCGTCGACGCGGGTGGGCATCCGGTGGGCATCGTCAGCGAACGAGCACTGCTGGCAGTGCCGGCCGACCGGAGGCCCTGGATGCCGACCTCCAGCGTCGCGCGCACCCTCGGACCCGGCATGACGCTGCCCGTCGACCTCGCCGGCGAGGAGCTCGTCGCCGCGATCGCACGGCGCCCTGCGGAGGAGTACCTCCTCGTCGCTCCCGACGGCACCCTCCACGGCGTTCTCTCCACGGTCGACGTCGATCGCGCCTTCAACGACCGGGGCAACTAGGCTCCAGCGCATGCCTGACGAGTCTCCCGCCCCCCACGACGTCCCCTCCGAAGCCTGGGCCGGTGTGCACCGGGGCCCGCTGCGCGAAGGGGAGTGGGTCCGTCTCACCGACCAGAAGGGCCGGCGCCACAACTTCGAGCTGGTGGCGGGCAAGCGCTTCTTCTCCAACAAGGGCCACCTCGACCACGACGAGCTGATCGGGCGCGAGGAGGGCTTCACCGTCACCTCGTCGGCCGGTGGCGAGTACCTCGTCTTCCGCCCGCTCCTCTCTGAGTTCGTGGTCTCCATGCCGCGTGGCGCGGCGGTGATCTACCCCAAGGACGCCGCCCAGATCGTCGCGATGGCCGACATCTTCCCGGGTGCCCGCGTGGTCGAGGCCGGCGCCGGGTCCGGAGCCCTGACCTGTTCACTCCTCCGGGCCGTCGGCCCGCACGGCAGTGTCATCAGCTACGAGCGCCGCCCTGAGTTCGCCGAGGTCGCCGAGCGCAACGTCACCCAGTTCTTCGGGGGCAACCACCCTGCATGGGACCTGCGCCCGGGCGACCTGACCGAGGAGCTCCCTTCGCTCGAGGAGGGCGTCGACCGCGTCATCCTGGACATGCTCGCCCCCTGGGAGTGCATCGACGTCGTCGCAGACGCGCTCCTCCCCGGCGGCATCGTGTGCGTCTACGTCGCCACCACCACCCAGCTCTCCCGCGTCGTGGAGACCCTGCGAGCGCACGGGGGCTTCACCGAGCCGCAGCCGTGGGAGTCGCTCGTGCGTGACTGGCACGTCGAGGGGCTCGCGGTCCGTCCCGGTCACAAGATGATCGGCCACACGGCCTTCCTGGTGACCGCACGCCGCATGGCGCCCGGCGAGCGCCCGCCGATGAAGAAGCGTCGGCCCGCCCCGGGTGCCTACGGACCGGACTACTCCGGCCCGCGCCCTGACGACCTTCCCCCGCAGATGCTGGAGGAGCCCTTCAACGGGTGAGCGCCGGCTCGGGAGCCTCCGCCGGGCTCCCGAGTCCAAATCGTGACCCCTGGCGGCCCACTGGTGGGGCTGTACGTCTTCCCTTCGCGCCACACATCGGTAAGGTCGCCAGCATTGGAGGTGATCACGGTGACCTACGACGACAGAGACGCCAGGGGGCGCAGCCCCGAAGAGCTCGTGGGACAGGTGCGCGACCTGGAGGCGGAGGTCACTGCGCTCCGCCGCAAGCTCGCCACCGTCCCGGACCGCAGTCGCGGACTGGAAGAACGGCTGCAGGAGACGCAGCGCTCGCTCGCCTCCACCACCGGCCAGAACGAACGGCTCGCCTCGACCCTGCGCGAGGCGCGCGACCAGATCATGCGCCTGCGTGAGGAGGTCGACCGCCTGGCGCAGCCCCCCACCGGTTTCGGTGTCTTCCTCGCCCACAACAGCGACGACACCGTCGACGTGTTCACCTCCGGGCGCAAGCTGCGCGTGACCGTCTCGCCCTCGGTCGAGGCGGACCAGCTCGCCAAGGGCCAGGAGGTCATGCTCAACGAGGCCATGAACGTTGTTGCGGCCTGCGGCTTCGAGAGCGTCGGTGACGTGGTCATGGTCAAGGAGGTGCTTGCCGACGGTGAGCGTGCCCTGGTCATCGGCAACGCCGACGAGGAGCGCGTCGTACGCCTCGCGGCACCGCTCCTGGAGCAGCCGCTGCGCGCCGGCGACTCCTTGCTCACCGACGGGCGCTCTGGCTACGCCTACGAGCGCGTGCCGAAGGCGGAGGTCGAGGAGCTGGTGCTGGAGGAGGTGCCCGACATCGACTACGAGTCGATCGGTGGCCTGGCGGCCCAGATCGACGCCATCCGCGACGCCGTCGAGCTGCCCTACCTGCACCCGGACCTCTTCCGCGACCACAAGCTCAAGCCGCCGAAGGGGGTCCTGCTCTACGGGCCGCCCGGGTGCGGCAAGACCCTCATCGCCAAGGCGGTGGCCAACTCGTTGGCCAAGAAGGTCGCCGCCAGGACGGGCGCAGAGGGCAAGTCCTACTTCCTGAACATCAAGGGCCCCGAGCTGCTCAACAAGTACGTGGGGGAGACCGAGCGCCACATCCGTCTGGTCTTCCAGCGGGCGCGGGAGAAGGCGAGCCACGGCACTCCCGTGATCGTCTTCTTCGACGAGATGGACTCGCTCTTCCGCACCCGCGGATCGGGGGTCTCCTCCGACGTCGAGAACACGATCGTCCCGCAGCTCCTCAGCGAGATCGACGGCGTCGAGACTCTTGAGAACGTCCTCGTCATCGGCGCCTCCAACCGCGAGGACATGATCGACCCGGCCATCCTGCGCCCGGGCCGGCTCGACGTGAAGATCAAGATCGAGCGTCCGGACGCCGAGTCGGCCCGCGACATCTTCACCAAGTACCTCACCGCGGACCTGCCGCTGCACGAGCACGACCTCGGCGAGTTCGGGGGCGACCGGGACGCCTGCGTGGCGGCGATGATCCGAGCCACCGTGGAGCGCATGTACACGGAGACCGAGGAGAACCGCTTCCTCGAGGTGACCTACGCCGACGGTGACAAGGAGGTCCTGTACTTCAAGGACTTCAACTCGGGCGCGATGATCCAGAACATCGTCGACCGCGCCAAGAAGATGGCGATCAAGGACCTCCTCGACCACCAGCAACGCGGCATCCGCGTCCAGCACCTGCTGCAGGCCTGCGTCGACGAGTTCAAGGAGAACGAGGACCTTCCCAACACGACCAACCCGGACGACTGGGCCAGGATCTCGGGCAAGAAGGGTGAGCGCATCGTGTTCATCCGCACCCTGATCACGGGCAAGCAGGGCACCGAGCCGGGGCGTTCGATCGACACGGTCTCCAGCACGGGCCAGTACCTGTGAGTGGTGCGGAGGAGAGCATCGCGCGCCAGGACGTCGAGTCACTGCTCGCGGCCCGAGGCGAGCTGGGGGTGGAGTACGAGAGCGCCCTCGTCGAGTCGTTCACCGAGCGCGTCGAACGGGCGGTGGCCGAGCGCAGCGAACAGGCGGCCCGGGAGATCAACCGCCGTCGCCGCGCTGACGACTCCGCCCGGATCCGGCAGTTCGCGCTGGGCGTCGTCTCCCTCGTGGTGGGTGTCCCGATCACGATCGTTCCGATCGTCGCCCCCGACGACCCCAGTCTGGCGGGCGTCGTGGTCGCCTGGCTGGGCATCGTGGGCGTCAACGTGGCGCACGCGCGCTCGATTCGCCCACGAAGCAGCGGCCCCGCGGTGAGGTGAGCGCGCCGCACGTCAGCCCTGCGCCCGACCAGCGCACGTTAGGGTCGAGGACATGAGCGTCGTGAGGGTGATGGGGACCGAGGTCGAGTACGGCATCTCCGTGCAGGGCCGCCCCGACGCGAACCCGATGCAGGCGTCCTCGCAGATCGTCAACGCGTACGCCGCCGCCCAGGCCTCGGCGCGTCGCGCCCGATGGGACTTCGAGGAGGAGTTTCCCCTGCGCGACGCTCGCGGCTTCGACCTGTCGCGCAGTGAGGCGGACGCCAGCCAGCTCACCGACGAGGAGGCGGGGCTCGCCAACGTCATCCTCACCAACGGTGCCCGGCTCTACGTCGACCACGCGCACCCGGAGTACTCCTCACCCGAGGTGACCACGCCCTTGGACGTGGTGCGGTGGGAACGCGCTGGCGAGCTCGTCATGCTCCGCGCCATGCGCTACGCCGCCCAGACCCGCAACGGGCCGCCGATCCTGCTGTACAAGAACAACACCGACAACAAGGGTGCTTCGTACGGCGCCCACGAGAACTACCTCGTGCGCCGCGCCACGCCCTTCGCCTCGATCGTGCGCCACCTGACGCCGTTCTTCGTCAGCCGTCCCGTGGTCTGCGGGGCGGGGCGCGTCGGCGTGGGGCAGAACGGCCGCGTGAACGCGTTCCAGATCAGTCAGCGCGCCGACTTCTTCGAGGTCGAGGTCGGCCTCGAGACCACGCTCAAGCGACCCATCATCAACACCCGGGACGAGCCGCACGCCGACCCGGAGCTCTGGCGACGACTCCACGTGATCGTGGGTGACGCGACGATGTCCGACGTCTCCACCTACCTCAAGGCCGGCACCACCTCGCTGGTCCTGGCCATGATCGAGGACGGGTTCATCACCGACGACCTCTCGGTCCACCACCCGGTGGACGCGCTGCACCAGGTCTCCCACGACCCCTCCCTCTCGCACCTGCTCGAGCTCTCCGACGGACGTCGGATGACGGCGGTGCAGCTGCAACGGACCTACCTCGACCTGGCGCGCGCCTTCGTCGCGCGCGACGCCGACGAGGCGCACCCCCAGACCCTCGACGTGCTGGAGCGGTGGGGGAGCGTGCTGGACCGGCTCGAGCGCGATCCCTTCGAGTGTGCCGGCGAGCTGGACTGGGTGGCCAAGCTCCAGCTCCTCGAGCAGTACCGCGAGCGCGACTGTCTCGACTGGTCCGACGCCAAGCTCCACCTCGTCGACCTCCAGTACCACGACATCCGTCCCGAGAAGGGGCTCCACCACCGGCTCGTCAGCGCAGGCAGGATGCAACGACTCGTCGAGGAGTCCGCGGTCGAGGCGGCCGTCCACTCACCGCCCACCGACACCCGGGCATACTTCCGCGGCCGCTGCCTGAACCAGTACGCCGACGACATCGCCGCGGCCTCCTGGGACTCGGTCATCTTCGACCTCCCCGGTCACGACTCGCTGCAACGCATCCCGACGCTCGACCCGCTACGGGGAACGCGCCGCCACGTGGGCGACCTGCTCGACGCGTGCGGCACTGCCACGGAGCTGTTCGACGCGCTCACTCGGTAGTTCTGGATAGGGTGGTGCACATGGCCCAGGAGCAGAAGCACTCGCGCAAGTCCTCCCAGGACGAGGAGGCCGTCACTGAGGCGGCCGAGACCGATGTCGCTGAGCGCCGTGAGGCGCTGGACGACGACGTCGACGCCATCCTCGACGAGATCGACGAGGTCCTCGAGAACAATGCCGAGGAGTTCGTGAAGTCGTTCATCCAGAAGGGCGGGGAGTGAGTGGGCAACGGTTCTGACTCGCCGCGACTGTCGCCGGCGTTCATGCAACCCGGCGTCGTCTCGTTCGCGGACTTCCTGGGCGCCCAGGCACCCGACCTGCTCCCCGGACGGCGCAGCCTGCCGCCCGGCGACCTGGCGGCCCTCGCCCCCCACGCCACGACCATCGTCGCGGCCACGTTCGACGGCGGCGTCATCATGGCTGGTGACCGACGCGCCACGATGGGCAACATCATCGCGCAGCGCGACATCGAGAAGGTCTTCCCCGCCGACGAGTACTCGGTGGTCGGCATCGCCGGCACGGCCGGACTGGCCGTGGAGATGGTGCGCCTCTTCCAGACCGAGCTCGAGCACTACGAGAAGATCGAGGGCACCACGCTCTCGATGGACGGCAAGTCCAACCGCCTGGCGACCCTGATCCGTTCCAACCTCGGCCTGGCCATGCAGGGCCTGGCCGTGGTGCCGCTCTTCGCAGGCTTCGACCTCGACGGCCACCTGGGGCGCATCTTCTCCTACGACGTGACCGGCGGACGCTACGAAGAGACTGCCTTCCACGCGGTCGGCTCCGGCGCCCTCTTCGCGCGCGGCTCGCTCAAGAAGCTCTACCGCGAGGACCTGAATGAGGCCGACTGCGTCGGCGCGGTGATCCAGGCCCTGTACGACGCCGCCGACGACGACTCCGCCACCGGCGGCCCCGACCTGACGCGCCGGATCTTCCCGGTCGTCCACGTGGTGACAGCCGACGGCGGTCGCCGCCTGCGCGACTCCGAGGTGGCGGAGGTCGCGGACCGCGTCGTCGCCGCCCGCATGCAGCGACCCGACGGACCCGCGGCAGGCCTCCTGTGACCGCGCACGACCTGGGGGAGGAAGCCCGCCGATGAGCACCCCGTTCTACGTCTCACCCGAGCAGATGATGAAGGACCGGGCCGACTTCGCCCGCAAGGGCATCGCCCGTGGTCGCTCCGTCATCGTCGTCCAGTACGCCGACGGCGTGCTGTTCGCCTCCGAGAACCCCTCGAAGGCGCTGCACAAGGTCTCCGAGATCTACGACCGCATCGCCTTCGCTGCGGTCGGGCGCTACAACGAGTTCGAGAACCTCCGCATCGCCGGCGTCCGCCTGGCTGACATGCGCGGCTACTCCTACGACCGGCGGGACGTGACCGGCCGCGGGCTCGCCAACGCGTACGCCCAGACCCTGGGCGCGATCTTCAGCGCGTCGGGGGAGAAGCCGTACGAGGTCGAGCTCTTCGTCGCGGAGATCGGCGACGAGGCCTCGCAGGACCAGGTCTACCGCCTGACCTACGACGGCCAGGTGGCCGACGAGCACGGCTACGCCGTCATGGGTGGCGCGGCCGACGTGGTCGCTGCACACCTGAAGGACCACTACCGTCCGGACGCCTCCCTGGAGGAGACCGTCCGTCTGGCGGTGGCGGCGCTGGGACACTCCGAGTCGGACGACCGCGTCATCGGGGTGGACGACCTCGAGGTCGCCGTCCTCGACCGGACCCGCGTCCAGGTGCGCAAGTTCCACCGCGTGCGCCCCGAGCGGCTCGCCCAGATGTTGGGGACGACCAGTCCCGACGACGTCTCCGACGCGGTTCCGCTGGACTGAGGCCACTCTCGACCCTCCCGCGGCCGGGGAAAGCGAGGGGTCTCGCGGTCCTGCCCAACGTGTGGTGCCTGCCCCTAGGGTGGACCCATGGACCGCAGGATCATGGGCATCGAGAACGAGTACGGAGTCACGTGCACGTTCGAGGGCCAGCGCCGTCTGAGTCCTGACGAGGTGGCTCGCTACCTCTTCCGCAAGGTCGTGGCCTGGGGACGCAGCAGCAACGTCTTCCTCGCCAACGGTGCCCGCCTCTACCTCGACGTCGGGAGCCACCCGGAGTACGCCACACCCGAGTGCGACTCCGTGGAGGACCTCGTCGCCCACGACAAGGCGGGGGAGCGGATCCTCGAGGAGCTGATGCTCGACGCCCAGGCCCGCCTGGAGGACGAGGGCATCAAGGGCGACATCTACCTGTTCAAGAACAACACCGACTCGGGCGGAAACTCCTACGGCTGCCACGAGAACTACCTCATCGGCCGCCAGGGGGAGTTCTCGGCCGTGGCCGACGTGCTGATCCCCTTCCTGGTCTCTCGCCAGATCATCGTCGGTGCCGGCAAGGTCGTGCAGACGCCGCGTGGCGCCACGTACGCGGTCTCCCAGCGTGCCGAGCACATCTGGGAGGGCGTGTCGAGCGCGACGACCCGCAGTCGTCCGATCATCAACACCCGCGACGAGCCGCACGCGGACGCCGAGCGCTACCGGCGCCTGCACGTCATCGTCGGCGACTCCAACATGAGCGAGACCACCACGATGCTCAAGGTCGCGAGCTGCGAGCTGGTGCTGCGGATGATCGAGGACGGGGTGGTCATGCGCGACCTCACCCTCGAGAACCCCATCCGGGCGATCCGCGAGATGTCGTACGACATGACCGGGCGCCGCACCGTGCGGCTGGCCAACGGACGCGAGGCGAGCGCCGTCGACATCCAGGCCGAGTACCTCGGCCGGGCGCTGGACTACGTGGACCGCCGTGGGGTGCGGACGCCGACGATCGACCGCGTGCTGGACCTGTGGGAGCGCGCCCTCAAGGCCATCGACTCCGACGACCTCAGCATGGTGGAGCGCGAGATCGACTGGGTGATCAAGTACCGCCTGATCGAGCGCTACCGCGCCGCTCACGACCTCCCGCTGGGCCACCCCCGCATCGCCCAGCTCGACCTGGCCTACCACGACATCCGTCGTGACCGAGGGCTCTTCCACCTGCTCCAGCAGCGCGGGGCCGTCGCCCGCGTCACCGACGACGCGACCGTCGAGGCCGCCATGAACGTCCCGCCCCAGACGACACGCGCGAAGCTGCGCGGCGACTTCATCCGACGGGCCCAGGAGCAGCACCGCGACTTCACCGTCGACTGGGTCCACCTCAAGCTCAACGACCAGGCGCAGCGAACCGTCCTGTGCAAGGACCCCTTCCGCGCGGAGGACGAGCGCGTCGAGCGTCTCATCGCCGGTATGTGAACTTCCTTGCCGGTATCTGAAGCGCGTTCACAATCAACTCTCAGGTCGGCGGGCTAGTGTGTCCACGGTTTGTGAACCCATCGAAAGGCAACACCTGTGTCTCCTCGCCGTACCCTGACCGCTGCTGTGCTGAGTCTCAGCCTCCTCACCTTCGCTGCCTGTGGTGACGACGAGGCCGCTTCGGGCCAGGGCCTTGATGCCGTCGCCATCGAGGCGGAGCCCGGCAAGGCGCCCGAGGTCGACTTCGAGAAGAAGCTCGACCCCGACAAGATCGAGACCAAGGTCCTCGTCGAAGGTGACGGCGAGGAGACCAAGATCGGCGACATGGTCACCGCCTACATCTGGATCGGCAACGGCTTCGACAAGAAGGAAGTCCTCAACACCTACGAGGCGGGCGAGCCCGAGCAGCTCGAGCTCGTCGAGGAGCTCCTCCCGGGCCTGCAGAAGGGTCTGGTCGGCCAGAAGGTCGGCTCCGTCGTGGCCGTCGCAGCCCCGGCCAAGGACGCCTTCGGCGAAGGCGGTCGCCCCGACATGGGCATCGGAGACGGCGACAGCGTCCTCTTCGTGACCGAGATCGTCTCCAAGCTCTCCGAGAAGGAGGCCGAGAAGGCGAAGGCGGAGCAGGAGAAGGCCGCCAAGGAGGCCGAGAAGGCTCAGAAGCAGGCCGAGAAGAAGGCTGCCGCCACCCAGAAGAAGGTCGATGCCGCCAAGAAGAAGGCCCCCAAGGAGGCGACCGGCAAGAAGGTCAAGCCCGCCGCGTGGGCCCCGAAGGTGACCTACAAGAAGGGCCAGGTCCCGGTCTTCGACTTCTCCGGCACCCCGAAGCCGACCGGCAAGCTCCAGGTCACGCAGCTCATCAAGGGCAACGGCCCCAAGGTGAAGGCCGGCCAGACGCTCATCGTCCACTACGTGGGCCAGGTGTACGGCGCCAAGGAGCCCTTCGACTCCTCCTACAGCCGCAACGACGTCGCCACGTTCCCGATCGGCGTCGGCCAGGTCGTCCAGGGCTGGGACCAGTCCCTGGTGGGCCAGAAGGTCGGCAGCCGCGTCATCGTCCAGATCCCGCCGGAGCTGGGCTACGGCGAGCAGGGCAACGCCGATGCCGGCATCAAGGGCGACGACACCATCGTCTTCGCCGTCGACATCCTCGGCGCCGTCTGAGTCAGCTGACGAGCCAGAGCCGTGTCCGCCCGACGTAGTGAGCGTCTGCTCAACCTGCTGATCATGCTGCTGGTGCAGCGTCGCTACGTGCCCAAGGAGCGCATCCGCGAGCTCCTCTATCCGGACCAGTCGGTCGACGCCTTCGACCGGATGTTCGACCGGGACAAGGAGGAGCTGCGGGCGCTGGGCGTGCCGATCGAGGTCGGGTCCCTGTCGGCCTTCCACGAGGACGAGCTGGGCTACCGGATCCGTCCCGACGACCTGGCCCTGCCGGAGATCAGCCTGACGGCCGAGGAGGCCTCGGTGCTGACTCTGGCGGGCAAGGTGTGGCACCACGCCAACCTGGCGGACACGACCGCGGCAGCCCTGCGCAAGCTCATGCCGGCGCTGCCGTCGGAGGAGGCGGAGCCGCCGCCTCTGGCGCGCCCGGTGATCGAGGCGGAGGAGCCGAGCTTCGACGACTTCTGGGACGCCATCCAGGACCGTCGTACGGTCTCGTTCGACTACCGCAAGACTGGCGTCGCCGAGGCGTCCCCGCGCCGCGTGGAGCCGTGGGGGCTCTTCCGCCAGTCCGGACGGTGGTACGTGGTGGGGCGCGACACCGAGGTCGACGAGGAGCGGGTCTTCCGCCTCTCTCGCGTGGTGGGCCGCTGCCGGGTCGGCAAGACCGTCGACGCCTACCGCGTCCCGGCCGACCTCGACCTGCGCGAGGTGGCCGACCGCTTCCGACCCCATGACGAGGCCACCGAGGCACGCGTGCTGCTACGCCCCGGCAGCGGCCACGGACTGCGCCGCCAGGGGAAGGTCGTCGCCGCGGGCGTGATCGGCCCCGACGGAAGCGACGCCTGGGAGCGGCTGCTGGTGCGAGGCAGCGTACGAGCGCTCGCCGACGAGGTGCTGATGGTCGGGCCACGCGCCTACGTCGAGTCGCCGGAGGCGCTGCGCGACGACGTACGAGGCCGCCTCGCCGCGCTGGTGAACGATGTCGCGAACGACGGTGTCACGAACGACGGGGGAAAGCGTTGAGCAGGGCGGGCACGGGGGCACGGGACCAGGTCGCACGTCTGCTGACGCTCGTCCCTCTGCTGCACAGCCGTAACGGGCTCAACCTCGGCGAGGCCGCCCACCTGCTCGGCACCACCCCCGAGCAGGTGCGCAAGGACCTCAAGGTGCTGTGGATGTGCGGTCTCCCCGGTGGTCTGACCGACGACCTCATCGACGTCGACATGGAGGCGTTCGAGGAGGAAGGTCTCCAGGGCGTCATCCACGTCTCCAACGCCGACTACCTCTCCCGACCCGTCCGGCTCTCCGCCACCGAGGCGACCGCGCTGGTGGTGGCCCTGCGGGCGGTGCGCGACTCCTCGCCCGAGGAGACGCGAGCCATCGTCGACACCCTGATCGCCAAGCTGGAGGTGGCAGCTTCCTCCGAACGGTCCCAGGTCGCGGTGGCCCCCACGGAGTCGGAGGCGTCACCGATCCGCGCCACCCTCGAGCATGCCCTCGAGGTCGGCTCGCAAGTCCGCCTAACCTACTGGGTGCCCTCGCGTGACGAGGTGGGGGAGCGGGTCGTCGACCCCCTGCGCCTGGCAGCGGTGAACGGGGTCGACTACCTCGAGGCGTGGTGCCACCGCGCCGAGGACACCCGGGTCTTCCGGATCGACCGCATGGAGGAGGTCGAGCTCCTCCATGCTCCTGCGGGCGCCCACCCGAACGCCTCGAGCGAACCCCTCTCGGTCGCCCTCTTCACCTCGGCGCCAGAGGCGACCACCGTCACCCTGCGTCTCGCGCACGAGGCGCGGTGGGTCCCGGAGTACTACCCTGTGGAGGACGTTCGCCACCTGGGCGACGGCGTCCTGGACGTCGACCTCAAGGTGGTCGACGTAGGGTGGTTGCAACAGCTGGTCCTGCGCCTCGCGCCTCACGCGCGGGTGGTGGGTCCGGCAGACGTGGCAGCGACCGTCCACCGTACGGCAGTGGACACCTTGACCCTCTACACCTGACCCGGAGCGTACGATCAGCGACGACGTTCCCCAGACCCAAGGACTGACATGAGCCTCCACCTGGTTCCCGCCGTGATGGGCCTCGGCCCCACTGAGCTGATCATCATCGCCCTGGTGATCGTGCTGCTCTTCGGCGCGTCCAAGCTGCCCGAGCTCGCTCGTGGCAGCGGTCGTGCGCTGCGCATCTTCAAGGCCGAGACCAAGGGACTGAAGGACAGCGACGAGAAGATCTCGGCCGAGCAGGTCGACGACGACGTCATCGACGTGGACTCCCCGCGCCGCGACGACAACGCCTGACGCGGCGGTGCTGCGAGGATTTCTGGGCCTGCTGAGCAGCAAGCCCCAGCAGCCCGTCGGTCCTGACGGGCGGATGCCGCTCGGCGACCACCTGCGCGAGCTGCGGGCACGCCTCCTGAGGGCCGTGCTGGTCTTCATCGCGGTCTTCATCGGGTCGTTGTTCTTCTACGAAGAGCTGCTCGCCCTGGTGATGAGGCCCTACAACGATGCCCGCGAGGTGCTCGGGCAGTCCGTGGAGACGAAGGCCTACGTGAAGGGCGCCACCGGCCCGCTGCTGCTCCAGCTCAAGCTCTGCGCCGTCGCGGCCATCGTGCTGACCAGTCCCTACTGGCTCTACCAGATCTGGGCGTTCGTCGTTCCCGGCCTCCACCGCCACGAGAAGAAGTGGTCGCGCATCTTCGCCGCCGTGGCCGGCCCCCTCTTCCTGGCCGGCGTGGCGATGGGCTACTACGTGCTTCCCAAGGGCCTCGAGGTCCTGATCGGGTTCACGCCCGCCGCCATGGAGAACCTCGTCGAGTTCGGCGAGTACTTCTCCTTCTTCACCCGCATGCTGCTCGTCTTCGGCGTCGCCTTCGAGATCCCGCTCTTCGTGGTCATGCTGAGCCTGGCCGGGG
The DNA here is from genome assembly GCF_006007965.1 of Nocardioides jishulii. Taxonomy (NCBI): domain Bacteria; kingdom Bacillati; phylum Actinomycetota; class Actinomycetes; order Propionibacteriales; family Nocardioidaceae; genus Nocardioides; species Nocardioides jishulii. The sequence continues at coordinate 1,803,873 of NZ_CP040748.1, forward strand.
TCGTCAGCGGCAAGACCCTCGGCAAGTACCGCCCGTGGATCATCGTCGGCACCTTCATCTTCGCCGCGGTCGCGACGCCGTCGACGGACCCGTTCTCGATGCTGATGCTCGCCCTGCCGATGCTCGTGCTCTTCCTCGCGGCCGAGATCCTCGCCCGCCTCATCGACCGGTTCCGTGGCCGCAAGAGGGCCGCCACCGAGTGGGCCGACGACGAGCTCTCGCCGCTGTGACCTCAGCCCTCCTCCACCTCGTCGAGTCGGACCCCTTCGACCTGCCCGAGTGGCTGGGGGAGAGCGAGGTCGTCTGGCGTCCGGACCGCGGGCTGCGTACGGGACACCTCGTCCCCGGCCACCTCTCCTCCACCGGCACCCACGCGGACGCCGCTCTCCCGTGCGACCTGCTGGCCGTCGACGAGGCCTACCCGGTGCCCGTCACCACCCCGGACCTCCGGGTGCGGGCGCACCAGGTGTGGAAGTACGGACAGGTCCTGCTGACCACGCACGACGACAGGCTCACGCTGGCGGTCCCGGGCACCGAGTTCAGCGCCGACCTCGCACTGGAGTGCCTGGACCGGTTCGCCCTCGCGGTCGGCGCATCGCCGGAGCGCTACTCAGCGCTGCTGCGGATCGGGCAGCGTCCACGGCGGAGCGGCCGCGTCTCGGGCTAGTCTCCGTCGCGTGAGAGTCCCCACCCGCGAGGTTGCGCTGATCGCGAACCCGTCATCCGGCCGCGGACGCGGCAGCCGCGTACGGGCTCGGGTCTCGGCGCGACTCACCGCTGGTGGCCTCCGGGTGCGCGACCTCTGGCCCCGCGACTCCGAGCACTTCGTCGACCTCTGCCGGGGAGCGGTGCGCGACGGCGTCGACGGGTTGGTGGTCTGCGGCGGTGACGGTGCCTTCCACCTGGCCCTCCAGGCAGTCGCCGGCACCGCGACGCCGATCGGCCTGGTGCCGGCCGGGACGGGCAACGACGTCGCGCGTTACTTCGGCGTGCCGCGCCACGATCCGGAAGCCGCCGCCGACCTCGTCGTCGCCGGTCGCACGCAGCAGGTCGACGCGGCGCGCTCCGGGGACCGCTGGTTCATGACGGTCCTGGCCGCCGGGTTCGACGCCGTGGTCAACGAGCGCGCCAACCGGATGACCTTCCCCCGGGGCCAGATGCGTTACAACATCGCCACCGTGGCGGAGCTGCGGACGTTCCAGCCCCTGGCCTACACCTTGGACCTGGACGGCCGCTCGCTCGAGCTGGACGCCATGCTCGTCGCCGTCGGCAACGGGCCGTCCTTCGGGGGCGGCCTGCGCATCTGTGAGGGCGCCGACCTCCACGACGGCCTCCTCGACGTCGTCATCATCCGCCCCGTCTCCCGGCGCGAGCTCGTGCGGACCTACCCGAAGCTGCTCACGGGCACCCACGTCACCCACCCGCAGTACGAGCACCACCGCGTACGCCGGGTGACGGTCGCCGCCCCCGGAGTGGTGGGTTATGCCGACGGGGAGAGACTGGGTCCACTGCCGTTGACCGTCGAGAGCGTCCCCGACGCTGTGAAGGTGTTCTCATGACCTCTCCCTCCGAGGCGTACTCCAAGTTCCGAGCCGGGCGCACCCACCCGGCCGTGGCGGAGTTCGTCGACCTCTACCCCTTCGGCCTGGACGAGTTCCAGGTCAACGCCTGCCGCGAGATCGAGGACGGCAACGGGGTGCTGGTCGCTGCGCCGACCGGGTCCGGCAAGACCGTGGTGGGGGAGTTCGCCGTGCACCTGGCGCTCCGCGAGGGACGCAAGTGCTTCTACACGACGCCCATCAAGGCGCTGTCGAACCAGAAGTACCACGACCTCGTCGCCCGCTACGGCCACGACAACGTCGGCCTGCTCACCGGTGACAACACCGTCAACGGTGAGGCACCCATCGTCGTGATGACCACCGAGGTGCTGCGCAACATGCTGTACGCCAGCTCGCGGACGCTCCTGCAGCTCGGCTACGTGGTCATGGACGAGGTGCACTACCTCGCTGACCGCTCGCGCGGAGCGGTGTGGGAGGAAGTCATCATCCACCTCCCGGAGTCGGTCCAGGTCGTCTCGCTGTCGGCCACCGTCTCCAACGCCGAGGAGTTCGGCGAGTGGCTGCAGACGGTGCGGGGAGCGACGACCACGATCGTCGAGGAGAAGCGCCCGGTCCCGCTCTTCCAGCACGTGATGCTCGGGCGCCGGATCCTCGACCTCTTCGCGAGCTCCGACGTCGACGCCAGCGCCGGCTTCGTCAAGGAGGGAGCCCCGGTCAACGGCGAGCTCCTGCGGGTGGCGCGCGACGATTTCGCGAGCTCTCGCCTGATGCGCGACCGTCGCGCCCCCAAGGGCAAGGGACGCCAGTCGGGCGGACGACAGGTCGGCAACGGTCGACGGGTCTGGATCCCCAGCCGCGTCGACGTCGTCGACCGACTGGAGCGGGAGAACCTGCTCCCCGCCATCGTCTTCATCTTCAGCCGGGTCGGCTGCGACGCGGCGGTGTCGCAGCTGCTCCAGGCCAACGTACGACTGACGACGGCCGAGGAGCGCGACGAGATCTACGAGATCGCCCAGGCGACCGCACGGTCGCTGCCGGCAGAGGACCTCTCGGTGCTCGGCTACCACGAGTTCCTCGAAGGCCTGACCCGCGGCGTCGCCTCGCACCACGCCGGCATGCTCCCGGCCTTCAAGCACCTCGTGGAGGACCTCTTCGTGCGCGGCCTCGTCAAGGTGGTCTTCGCGACCGAGACGTTGGCCCTCGGCATCAACATGCCTGCACGCACCGTGGTCATCGAGAAGCTGTCGAAGTGGAACGGCGAGACGCACGCCGACCTCTCGCCGGGCGAGTACACCCAGCTCACCGGTCGTGCCGGGCGTCGCGGACTGGACGTCGAGGGGCACGCGGTCGTGCTGTGGCAGCCCGGGATGAACCCGGCGGAGCTGGCAGGCCTCGCCTCCACCCGCACCTACCCCTTGCGCTCGTCCTTCAGGCCCTCGTACAACATGGCCGTCAACCTGGTCCACCAGTTCGGCCGCGGGCGGGCACGCGAGCTCCTGGAGCTCTCGTTCGCCCAGTTCCAGGCCGACCGGGCGGTCGTCGGGCTCGCGCGCCAGCTGCGCAAGGCGGAGGAGGCCCTCGACGGATACCGCGAGGCAGCCACGTGCCACGTCGGCGACTTCATGGAGTACGCGGCCTTGCGCCGGGAGATCTCCGACGTGGAGAAGGCGGCCTCGCGCACGCGGCGTGCCGACCGGCGCGCCGAGGCGCTCGCGTCCTTGGCGACGCTGCGCGCCGGTGACGTGATCGAGGTGCCCGCCGGAAAGTTCTCCGGGTGGGCGGTCGTCGTCGACCCCGGCCTGGGCAACCCCGACGAACCGCGCCCCTACGTGGTCACCCTGGACCGCCACGCCCGCCGCCTGGCCCCGATGGACTTCCCGGTCCCCGTCGAGGCGCGCACCAGGCTCAAGGTGCCGAAGGCGTTCAACGGTCGCAATCCGGCGATGCGTCGTGACCTCGCCCTGGCTCTTCAGGGCCGGGTCAAGGGACTCGACCGGGCCCGCCCGCGGAAGGGCGCCGGCGGGGGAGACCCGGCGGTGGACGCCCAGCTCGACGAGCTGCGTCGTCAGTTGAAGTCCCACCCGTGCCACCAGTGCCCCGAACGGGAGGACCACAGTCGCTGGGCCGAGCGCTGGTTCAAGCTCTCCCGTGACAGCGACACGTTGCGCCGCCGCGTGGAGAACCGGACCAACACCGTGGCGCGCACCTTCGACCGCGTCTGCACCGTGCTCACCGCTCTGGAGTACCTGGACGGTGACACGGTCACCGACCGCGGTCGCCACCTCATGCGCATCCACTCCGAGCTCGACCTGGTGGCCGCGGAGGCCCTGCGCGAGGGCACGTGGGACCACCTGACGCCGGCCGAGCTGGCTGGCGCGCTCTCCGCCCTGGTCTTCGAGGCGAGACGAGCCGACGAGGGCTCTGCGCCCCGCGAGGCCAACGCGGCCGTCCAGCAGGCCCTGCGTGACACGGTGCGGCTGTGGCGTGAGCTCGACCTGCTCGAGAAGGACCACCACCTCGACTTCCTGCGCCAGCCCGACGCCGGGTTCGCCTGGGCCGCGTGGCGTTGGGCCGAGGGCGACGACCTCGACGACATCCTCTCGGAGACCGGTCTGTCGGCTGGCGACTTCGTGCGGCTGGTCAAGCAGCTCCTCGACCTCACCGGCCAGATCGCCGACGCAGCCGCCGGTACGCCCCTGCGCAGGACCGCGCGCGAGACCACGCAGCTCCTGCGTCGGGGAGTCGTCGCGCTGTCGATGGCAGGGGAGTGAGGGAGGCCCCCGAGCGCCCGTGGCGTGTGGCAGGCTGACCGCCATGAGCGACCAGCGCCTCCTCCTGCTCGACACCGCATCGCTGTACTTCCGGGCCTACTTCGGCGTCCCGGACAGCATGAAGGCGCCGGACGGCACACCAGTCAACGCCGTGCGCGGGCTGATGGACTTCATCGCTCGTCTCGTCGACGAGTACCAGCCCTCGCACCTGGTCTGCTGCTGGGACGACGACTGGCGTCCACAGTGGCGCGTCGACCTCGTGCCGACGTACAAGACCCATCGCGTGGTCGACGAGAACCCCGGCTCCACGCCGGACGTCGAGGAGGTGCCGGACCCGCTCCAGGTGCAGGTGCCGATCATCCGCGACGTGCTGGCCGCCTACGGCATCGCCGTGCGCGGCGTGGCGGAGATGGAGGCGGACGACGTGATCGGGACTCTAGCGACGGGGGCCGGCATGCCGGTCGACATCGTGACCGGCGACCGGGACCTCTTCCAGCTCGTCGACGACGCGGCCGAGGTGCGCGTGCTCTACACCGCACGTGGGGTGGGGCGCCACGAGCGGGTCGACGAGGAGTGGGTGCGCACCAAGTACGGCGTCGAGGCCCGTCAGTACGCCGCCTTCGCGACGATGCGTGGCGACGCCTCCGACGGCCTCCCGGGCGTGGCCGGCGTGGGGGACAAGACCGCTGCGGCCCTGCTCGCCCAGTTCGGCTCGTTGGACGCGATCGTCGCGGCGGCCCAGGACGACTCCTCGGCGATGGCGCCCGGTCCCCGTCGCAAGGTGCTGACAGCCCTCGACTACCTGGCCGTGGCGCCGACCGTCGTCGCGGTCCGCCGTGACCTCGACATCGACCGATCCGGCCTCGAGCGGCCCCGGGTCGCCGCCTCCCCGGAGACCGTGGCGGCGCTCGCCGAGGCGTGGGGCCTCGGTTCATCCGTCGAGCGCCTGGACGCTGCCCTGTCCTGAGGCGATTAGCCTGTGTCGGTGAACTCTCCGCAGATCGAAGCCACCGACCGCCAGATCCTCTCGTTGCTGGCCGCCGACGGCAGGATGTCTTTCACTGCGCTCGGCAAGGCCACCGGCCTCTCGACCTCGGCGGTCCACCAGCGTGTGAAGCGCCTCGAGCAGCGGGGTCTCATCAAGGGTTACGGCGCCACGGTCGACCACGAGCAGCTCGGTCGCTCACTCACTGCCTTCGTCTCGATCTCCCCGTTCGATCCCGCCCAGCCCGACGACACCCCCGAACGCCTGCGCCCGATCGCCGAGATCGAGTCCTGCTGGTCGGTCGCTGGCGCCGAGTCCTACATCCTCAAGATCCGCGTGGAGAGTCCCACCGCACTGGAGGACCTGCTGGCTCGCATCCGGTCGGCAGCCAACGTCGCCACCCGCACGACCGTGGTGCTCTCGACGGCCTTCGAGAACCGCCCTGCCGAGTGATCTTGCCACCGAGTGCCGAGTGGGGCGCTCACCCACCTCGCTGAAGCTCAGGAACGGTTGGCCGACCACCACCGCTGCCCCTCCTGGGGCAACGTGTGGATCGGGTCGTAGTAGGGATAGGGACGGTCCAGGCCACCCACCGCCTCGTCGAGCGCGGTCAGGTAGTTCTTCGTCCAGTAGGAGACACCACGCTCGGTGTCGTAGGAGTGCACCTGGTGCACCCACCGCTTCCCGACGTAGGGCACGTCGCAGACGATGCGCGGCGTGGCGAAGCCGGGCAGGTATCCCATGATCTCGTGCTGGAGCGCTTGGGCGTGGGCCACGGAGATCCGCCAGTGCTCGGCGTTGGGGATCATGTCGCACATGTAGAAGTAGTAGGGCGTGACGCCGGCCTCGTCGAGCAGCGCGAAGCTGAGGTCCAGCAGGTCGTGGGCCGTCGTGTTCACCCCGTCGAGCAGCACGCCCTGGTTGCGTACGTCGCGCAGGCCCGCGTCGAGCACCGCGCGTGACGCTCGCGCCACCGAGGGAGTGACCTGCTGGGCGTGGTTGGTGTGCGTGTGCAGGGCCAGCTGCACCCCGCGCGACCTGGCGACCTCACAGACCCGAGCGAGGCCCTCGAGCAGACGGGGCTCCAGCCAGTGCTGCGGCAGCCCGATGAGCGCCTTGGTGGCCAGTCGTACGTCGCGGATCGAGTCGATCGTGAGCAGCTCCATCAGGAAGGACTCCAGACGCGGCCACGGCATGTTGGCGACGTCGCCCCCTGAGACCACCACGTCGCGCACGCCGGGCGTGGCCCGGAGGTGGTCGAGCATCGCAGCGAGGCGGTCGACCGGCTTCGAGGTGAACTTGAGCTTCTCCACCGTCGGGGTGGAGGTGCCCACCAGGTCCATCCGGGTGCAGTGGCCGCAGTACTGCGGGCAGGTCGGCAACAGCTCGGCCAGGACCTTGGTCGGGTAGCGGTGGGTCAGGCCCTCGACGGCCCACATGTCGTGCTCGTGGAGCGAGTCCCGGCTGGCGAGCGGGTGCGACGCCCAGTCCGTGCGGCGGTCGGAGTGCACCGGGATCATGTAGCGACGCACCGGGTCGTCGAGAAATGCCTCGGTCCACGAACCCGGAGCGCTGGTCTCGACGGTCGGCACCATCGTGTTGACCATGTGGGGCGGCACCAGCATCGACATGGTGGCGAACTCGCGACGGTCACGGTCCAGGTCGTCGTAGAAGCACTCCGCGACGCGGTCGCCCAGGACCGCGCGCAGCTGGGCGGGGTCCTTCACGCAGTGCGCCCGCTGCCACTGGACGTCGCTCCACTCGTCCTCGGTCACCGTGCTCCATCCCGGGAAGCGACGCCAGTCGGGCTCGACGAGCGGGCGTCGGACGTACGAGTAGGGCTGCGGCAGGCGGTGGGCAATGGGCGCAGTGGTCGTCATGCAGAGCCTCCCCGACACGCACGAGCGTGTCCGACGTGATTGTGATCCATGTCTCGTTCTGCCAGAGTAGACGTAGATCATGCGGCAAATGCAAGCCAACGCCGCAATTCTTTCGGCAGCAAGGCAGATCAGGAGAATCAATGCCTCTGAACCTCGCGAGTGACCCCTTGGGCCTGCACCGGGTGCTCGGTGACACCCGGCTGCCGCAGGCGGCGGAGCGCCTCGATCCCACACGTGACCTGTGGCCCGACGAGGTCCGCGTGCGGGTCGAGCGCCTCAACCTGGACGCGGCCTCCCTGCGCCAGCTGCGCACGGCCCATCCGGACCCCGACGCGACGCGTGCCGCCGTCGTCGAGATCATCGCGAGGCGGGGCAAGATGCAGAATCCCGTGACGGGGTCCGGCGGAATGCTGCTCGGCACCGTCGAGGAGGTCGGTCCCGAGTCCCCCTTGGGGCTGTTGGCGGGGGAGCGGGTGGCGTCGCTGGTCTCGCTCACCCTCACCCCCCTCGTGATCGACGACGACCTGGCCCGTTGGGACGGGACGGACGAGCAGGTTCCCTGCTCGGGGCACGCCATCCTCTTCGGGCGCTCGGTGGCAGCCGTGCTGCCACCTGACCTGCCCGAGCCGCTCAGCCTCGCGGTGCTGGACGTCTGCGGCTCCCCCGCCCTCGTACACCGCGTGGTCACCCGCCACGCCGTCGAGCACGGGCAGGCACCGGTGGTCCTCGTCCTCGGGGCAGCCGGCAAGTCGGGGTCGCTGTCCGCGGCCGCCGCCCGTGACGCCGGCGCCGCTCGTGTGGTCGGGCTGGTGCCGACCGAGCAGGAGGCCGGACTGCTGGAGGACGCCGCCCTGTGTGACGACGTCGTCATCGCCGACGCCACCCGGCCACTCGCGGTACGCGACGCCGTTCGTGACGCCACAGGCGGCCAGGTCGACGTCACGGTCGTCTGCGTGGACGTCCCCGACTGCGAGGGAGGTGCCATCCTCGCCACCGCCGACGGCGGCACGATCGTCTTCTTCTCGATGGCCACCTCGTTCTCGGCCGCCGCGCTCGGCGCCGAGGGGATGGCGGCCGACGTCACCATGCTGATCGGCAACGGCTTCGTCCCCGGCCACAGCGACTACGCGCTCGACCTCGTCCGTTCCGTCCCGGGAGTCCGCTCCCTCATCGAGAGGAGGCACCGGTGACCCGGATCGCCCTCGACGCCACCTCCGTGGCGACCGCCCGAGACCTGGCAGGGGCCGTGGGCCGCCCTGTCGTCGACCTCGCACGACGCCACACCACCGTCTCGGTGGAGCGGGCGACACTCCGGCTCGCCGGTGCGACCGGAGCCGACCCCGACGGCGTGCCGTGGGTCAACCACCTGGTCGACGCGGTGCGCGACGGCCTCTTGCCCGACGGGGGCATCGCCCACGGGGTCAGCCTGCCGCTCTTCGACGCCCTCGCGCGGGGTGAGGCGGCCGACCTGGTGGACCTTGCCCAGCGCCTCCGCCGTGGCCAGGTGACACTGCGCCTGCCGCACGGCCCCGACCGCACCCGGGCCGCTGCGGCCGCGCACTCAGCCGTGACCCGCGGGATGGACCAGGTCGACGCACAGCGCCGTCGGCGCGAGCAGATGATCGACACCGTCGGCGACGCCCCACGCCGCCCCTGGATCTACCTGATCGTCGCCACCGGAGACATCCGCGAGGACGTACGTCAGGCCCAGGCCGCCGCACGGGCCGGGGCCGACGTCGTCGCCGTGATCCGCAGCACCGGCCAGTCCCTGCTCGACTACGTGCCCGAGGGAGCGACGTACGAGGGGTTCGCGGGCACCTACGCGACCCAGGAGAACTTCCGGATCATGCGTGGCGCGCTCGACGAGACCAGCCACGAGCTCGGTCGCTACGTGCGCCTGACCAACTACGCCTCAGGACTCTGCATGCCGGAGATCGCCGTCCTGGCAGGGCTCGAACGCCTCGACATGATGCTCAACGACTCGATGTACGGGATCCTCTTCCGCGACATCAACCCGGTCCGCACCTTCGTCGACCAGCGCTTCAGCCGCCAGGTGCACGCCCGTGCCGGCATCATCATCAACACCGGCGAGGACAACTACCTCACCACGGCCGACGCGGTCGAGGCAGCCCACACGGTCACCACGAGCCAGCTCCTCAACGAGTACTTCGCCAAGGAGGCCGGGCTCGAGGACTGGCAGCTCGGCCTGGGCCACGCCTTCGAGATCGACCCCGAGGTGCCGGAGAGCTTCCGCCTGGAGCTCGCCCACGCCCTGCTGGCCCGCTCGCTCTTCCCTGACGCACCGCTGAAGTGGATGCCGCCCACCCGCCACATGACGGGGGACGTGTTCCGGGGCCACCTCCTCGACGGCTTCTTCAACCTCGCGGGGCTGCTCACCGGTCAGGGGATCCTGCTCGTCGGGATGATGACGGAGGCCGTGGTCACCCCGTGGCTGTCCGACCGCGACCTCGCCCTGCAGAACGTGCGCTACGTCATGGAGGCGGCGGGTGGTCTGCAGGAGGACTTCCGTCCGCCCCCGGACGGCTTCATCGCGCGCCGTGCGGGAGTCGTGCTCGACGAGGCGGTGGCCCTGCTCGAGCGGATCAACGGTCACGACGACGGCCTCCTGGACGCGATCGCCGACGGCACCTTCGGACTGATGCGCCGGCCAGCCGACCGCGGACGCGGGCTGGAGGGGGTCGCGGCGAAGTCCGAGGACTACCTCAACCCGGCGCAGAACCTGCTCGATGCCGGCGCCGGTCCTGGTGCGACGGTCTCCGACGAGACTCGCGAGAAGGAGGCGGTCCGATGATCGTGCGTCCCTACGGCGACAGCACGGGTGACGGGATGGTGCAGGTGTCGTTCACGCTCCCGCTGCCCGCCGACAAGCGTGGCGAGGGCGCGGCCGCCCAGCTCGCCCAGAAGATGGGCATCCACCCGGCGATGGTGGTCCACGCGCGCCCGATCGGCCCCGACTTCACCTTCTTCGTGGTCTACGGGCCGGTCCAGCACCTCGTCGACACCTCGGCCGTGCAGGTGGTCGAGCGCGACCATCCCCTCCTGACGCCGGCCGAGGTCAACCAGGCCGTACGCCGCGGCCTGCGCCGCCGCCTGGTCGTGGTCGGTGCGTGCATCGGCACCGACGCCCACACCGTCGGCATCGACGCGATCCTCAACATCAAGGGCCTGGCGGGGGAGAAGGGGCTGGAGTACTACCGCGAGCTCAAGGTGGTGAACCTCGGCGCGCAGGTGCCTGTCGACGAGCTCGTCACCGCTGCCGTACGAGAAGGCGCCGACGCGGTGCTGGTCTCCCAGGTCGTCACCCAGCGTGACGCCCACCTCCACAACACCGCAGCCCTGGTGGACGCCTTCGACGCCCGGCTCGGCCGGGACCATCGCCCGCTCCTGGTCGTCGGCGGACCACGCTTCGACGAGTCTGCTGCCGCCGAGCTCGGCGTCGACCGCGTCTTCGGCCGCGGGACCACGCCGCGCGAGGTCGCCTCCTTCCTCGTCCACCGGCTGGTGCCCCAGGAGGTGCCCGCGTGAGCGCGCCGCAGCCAGGCCTCGAGGTCGTGCACCGGCGCTACGTCCCGTACGCCCACGCGCACTACGCCGGTCACCTGGTCGACGGCGCCTACTCCCTGGGGCTCTTCGGCGACGTCGCCACCGAGATGTGCATCCGGACGGACGGTGACGAGGGACTCTTCGCCTCGTACGAGGACGTCCAGTTCCTCGCGCCGGTGCTGGCCGGTGACGTGGTCGAGGTGCGGTGCGTCCTGGAGTCGTCCGGGCGCAGGTCGCGCCGCCTCTCCTTCACCGTCCACGTGGTGGCTCGCGGCGCAGGTACGCCACAGCGTCCGGGGGCGGCCGAGCTCCTCGACGACCCCATCGTCGCGACCACCGCGATCGGCACGGTGGTGGTCCCCGGCTGAGCCGCCGCGGCTGGCGTGACACCCCTGGCGGTACGTTGGGTGCGTGCTGCTGCGAGTCCTGGTCGCCCTCGGGGCGGGTGCCGCGTTGGCGGCGGCTTCGGAGCCGATCGGCTGGTCGTGGCTCACCCCGCTGTGCGTGGCCATCCTCATGGGCACGGTCTGGCGCGTCGCCCCGCGGCGAGCCTGGCTGCCCGGGCTGGCCTTCGGCATCGGCTTCTTCTTCACGCTCCAGTGGTGGATGCGGGCCGTGGGCCCCGATGCCTGGCTCGGCCTCTCCGCCCTCGAGGCGGCGTTCTTCGCGCCGCTGGGAGCCGCGCTGGCGCTGGTGCAGAACCGGACCCGGTGGTGGCCGCTGTGGGCGGCGGTGCTCTGGGTCGGGGTCGAGACCCTGCGCAGTGGGTGGCCCTTCTCGGGGATGCCCTGGGGGCGACTCTCCTATGCCGTCGCCGACACGTGGTGGGCCGACGCGCTCCCGTGGATCGGCTTCACCGGCGTGAGCCTGCTCCTGTCACTCACCGGGACGACCCTGGCCTGGGTGGTGCTGGAGCGTCCGCGTTTGGCCCGCGTCGTCCCCGTCGCCCTCGGACTGCTCGTGGCAACCGTCGCTCCGGCCCTGGCCCCCTGGAGCGGGGAGCAGAGCGGAACGGCGACCGTCGCCGTGGTGCAGGGCGACGTCCCGGGAAGCGGGGACGACCTCGTCGGGGTGCACCGCGAGGTCACCGCCAACCACGTCAACGCGACCGAGCTCCTCGCCGTCGACGTACGGACGGGCCGCGAACCCGAGCCCGACTTCGTCCTGTGGCCGGAGAACTCGACCGCGGTGGACCCGTTCCGCGACCCGTCGACCCTTGACGGGATCACCCGGGCCGCCGACGCGATCGGGGCTCCGATCCTGGTCGGCGCGATGGTCGACGCACCTGAGGACCACCAGGTGCTCAACCAGGGCATCGTGTGGTCGCCGGAGGTCGGCGCCGGCGATCGCTACACCAAGCAGAACCCGGTGCCGTTCGGCGAGTACATCCCGTGGCGCGACGTCGTCTTCCGCGACAACCTCGGCAAGCTGCGCCAGATCGGACGCGACATGCTCAGCGGGACGCGTACGACGCCGTTGCAGGTGGGAGGCATCAAGGTCGCCGACGCCATCTGCTTCGACGTCGCTTACGACAGCGGCATCCACGACCAGGTGCGCGAGGGCGGCGAGATGGTGACCGTCCAGACGAGCAACGCGATGTTCATCCACACCCACCAGATCGCCCAGCAGTACGAGATCACCCGGCTGCGGGCGCTGGAGACCGGGCGCTACGTGGCCGTGGCGGCCACCAACGGCCTCTCGGGCGTGATCGACCCCCGGGGTCGTCCGCTCGCCGAGGCCGAGCCGCGCACGACCTCCGTCCTGGTCCAGGAGGTGGGCCTGTCGACCTCCGTCACCCCGGCAGTGTGGATGGGGCAGTGGCCCGGGCGGTTGGCACTGGTGGGAAGTCTCGTCGTTCTCCTTGCCAGCACGAGACGTCCGTCACGCATGGCCTATATTCACGAGAGCCAGCGTCCCAGCCCCAGGAGTGCAGAGTGAACCAGCCACAGCTGGGTCGAGTCATCATGGTGATCCCCACCTACAACGAGTCGGCCAACGTCGAATGGATCATCGGTCGGCTGCGCGCCGCCCAGCCCCACGTCGACGTGCTGGTGATGGACGACAACTCTCCCGACGGCACCGGCAAGATCGTGGACGCCATCGCGGAGCGCGATCCGCAGGTGCAGGTGGTCCACCGCACCGAGAAGGCGGGGCTCGGCGCCGCCTACCGCCACGGCTTCCGCGTCGCGCTCGACCAGGGCTACGACGTGATCGGGGAGATGGACGCCGACGGCTCCCACCAGCCGGAGCAGCTCCAGCGCCTGCTGGACGCGATCGCCGAGGGCGCCGACCTGGTGATCGGGTCGCGCTGGATCCCCGGCGGCTCCATCGTCAACTGGCCCAAGTCGCGGGAGATGCTCTCACGCGGGGGCAACATCTACGTGCGCCTGCTGCTCGGCATGCCGGTCAAGGACGCCACGGCAGGGTTCAGGCTCTTTCGCCGCGCCACGCTGGAGGCGATCGACATCGACACCGTGACCTCCACCGGCTACGTGTTCCAGACTGACATGGCCTACCGCACGCTCCAGCAGGGTCTGACCGTGCGCGAGGTGCCGATCGAGTTCATCGAGCGCGAGCGCGGTGACTCCAAGATGAGCAAGGACGTGGCCACCGAGTCCCTGAAGCTCATCACCAAGTGGGGCATCTCGGAGCGTGCCGCCCAGCTCCGACGTGTCGTTGGGGCTCGTGACGCATGATGGAGGCATGACTTCGGCGCGTCGTCTCCTGCCTCGCTGGCTCCTCGTCCTCCTCCTGGTCGGGATGCCACTGCTGGAGCTCTTCGTCCTGATCCGAGTGGGTCAGGTCATCGGAGCGGCGTGGACGATCGTGCTGCTGATCGTGGCCAGCTTCGTCGGGGGCTGGCTGATCCGCAACGAAGGCGCCAAGGTCTGGCGTTCGCTGGCGGAGTCCCTGCGCGAGGGGCGCATGCCGACGCGCGAGCTGGCCGACGGCGCACTCGTCGTCCTCGCCGGTGCGCTGATGCTCAGCCCGGGATTCGTGACCGACGTCTTTGCCCTGCTGCTGATCCTCCCCGGCACGCGACAGCTGGCACGCCGGGCCCTCACCGCGTACGTCGCCAGCCGCGTCGTGGTCACGTCCGGGGGAGTGGGGTTCGGGTTTGCCGGAACGCCCACGTCGACGCCCGGAGACGCACGACGCCCCGGACCTCCGACCGGTGGTCAGGTGATCCGGGGCGAAGTCGTGGACCCGTAGGTCAGACCCGTTGGGTCAGGCGCCGGCCTTCACGCGCTTCTTGGCGTTGGCCCGGTGCAGGTGGGCCGGACCGATCTCGCCGCCACGCAGCAGCTCGAGGCGCTCCTTGAGGATCTCCTCGAGCTCCTTCTCCGAGCGACGCTCCAGCAGCATGTCCCAGTGCGTACGCGCAGGCTTCTCGTTCTTCTCCTCGGGCAGGACGCCCTGGGTGCTGAGTGCCTCGCTGCCACACTTCGGGCACTCCCACAGGGCCGGGATGTCGGCCTCGTCGGACATGGTCACCTCGAACACGTGACCGCTCTTGCACTTGTAGCCGACCTGCTGACGAGCGGCAAACTCAATGCCGCGCTCGTCCTCGAAGCTCTGACCACCGAGTCGTGCACCACGCAACGTGCGCTCCGCCATTGAGCCACCTCCAGAAATCCGGTTTCGCCCCGTGTCTACGCATGTGAGACGACCTCAAGGGGGGTTCAATGACGCCAAGGACCCTCATGGGAACCGGCGTCAACGGTCGTCCACTGTCCAACGCTATCGGTAGGCGCAACATTCCGTGCAATCGCAACCACAGCGGCAGCACCTGCGCATCCCCAGAATTCAGGAACCTAAGGCCGATCGCGGGTTCTCGCCGCTGCGCACCAAGGTGAGGAGCGCCAGGCCGAGCCCGAGCACCAGCATGATCCCGAGAATGCCCCAGTGCTCTGCGGAGTCCTTGTCCGCCACGCCCGTGACGGCCGCACCCAGCACGATGAAGCCCGACCACGCGGCAGGAGCCATGAAGCTCACGGCACGGCCCGTCGTGGCGTAGAGACCGAAGATCTCGCCCTCCTTGCCCTCGGGGATCAGCCTGGCGAGGAAGGTCCGCGACGCCGACTGTGCCGGCCCGACGAAGACGCAGAGCAGGAGGCCGAAGGTCCAGAAGATGGTGGCGCCGCGATCGTGCAGGAAGAAGATCGTGGACCCGGCGACGAGCATGCAGGTCAGCGACCCGACGATGACGGGCTTGGGACCCAGCCAGTCGTCGAACGTCCCCGAAGCGATGGTGGCGATGCCGGCAACCACGTTGGCGGCGACGGCGAAGATGATCACCTCGCTGGGTGTGAAGCCGAACGTGCCGGCCGCCAGCACGCCGCCGAAGGTGAAGACGCCTGCGAGGCCGTCGCGGAAGACGGCGGAGGCCATGAGGAAGTACGCGGTGTTGCGGTCGGTGTTCCACAGGTCACGGATCGTGCCGAAGAGCTGGCGGTAGGACTCGATGACGCTGACACTCTGGCCTCTCGGCTGGCGGGCGGCCTTGTCGTCGCGCATCGTGAGGATCACCGGCAGGCTGAAGACCAGGGTCCACAGCGCGCACAGCAGCATGGTCACGCGGACGTCGAGGCCGTTCTTGTCCGTGACCCCGAAGAGACCCACCTCGGGGTCGATGAAGCCGTAGAACACGATGAGCAGCAGCACGATGCCGCCCAGGTAACCCAGCCCCCAGCCGAATCCGGAGATCCGGCCGACGTTGTCGGGCGTGGAGATGTCGTTGAGCATCGCGTTGTACTGCACCGAGGCGAACTCGAAGAAGATGTTGCCCGCCGCGAGCAGGACCAGGCCCAGCCACAGGTAGTCGGGGGAGGGCTTGACGAAGAAGAGGCCCACGGAAGCGACGATCACCAGGGCCGTGTTGACCGTCAGCCAGAAGGTGCGTCGCCCCGAGCTGTCCGCACGCCGACCCGTGATGGGCGCGAAGAGCGCGATCAGCACGCCCGCGGTGGCCAGGGCCCAGCCGAGCTTCGCGCTGGCACCGGACCCGAACGAGTCGGAGGTGATGTAGACGCTGAAGACGAAGGTGGTGATCACCGCGTTGAAGGCGGCCGAGCCCCAGTCCCACAACCCCCAGGCAATCACCGGCCAGCGACCGGTCACTGCTGTCGGAGCCTCGGTCTTCGTGTCGCTCATGCGTGCTCCCTCCAGAGCCCTCGGCGGAGCAGAACTTCCTTGAGTATGTCGGTGCGGTCGGTCACCAGGCCGTCGACCCCACGGTCGAGGAGTTCTTCCATCTCCTCGGGGTCGTCGATGGTCCAGACGTGGACGTGCGCGCCCGCGGCGTGCGCGCGGCGTACGAAGCCTGGCGTCACCACCCGGATCCACCCCCGGTGGTGGGGCACCTGGAGCGCGGCCACCTGACCGCGGGTCACCCACCGTGCGAGGCGTCCGCTGGGCAGCAACCGGAAGGCGGCGACCTCCAGAGGGTGCGCGGAGGTGGCGACCCGGCCACGGGCCAGAGCGCGGAAGGCGTTGAGTCGTCGCCCGGAGAAGGAGCCGACCAGGACCCGGTCCCAGGCGTCACACTCGTCGATCAGCGCCATCAGCGGCTCGACCGCGTCACGGGCCTTGATGTCGATGTTGAAGCGGGCACCGGGGAAGGCGTCCAACAGCTCCCTGAGCGTCGGGATGCGCCCGTGGGCGCCGATCCGGGCCTCGCTCACCTCGGCATGGGTGTGCGCGTTGACGGGCCCCACACGGTCGGTGACCCGGTCCAGGACGTCGTCGTGGAACGCCAGCACGACACCGTCGCTCGTGACGTGGACGTCCGTCTCGAGGTAGGTGTACCCCAGCGCGACGGCATGGGCGAACGCCACCGCGGTGTTCTCCAGGCCGGGGATGTCCGGATGGAGCGCACCGCCTCGGTGGGCGAACGCCAGGACCGGCCGTCCGTCGTCCAGGTAGGCGTAGCCCGTGTCTCGACCGATCACGCGGGTGAGTATGCCTCATCACGAGGCTCACGGCGTGCGCCACGAGGTGCCGCGCTTCTCAGATGTCGCGGTACCTACTGACCGACATCCTGCGGGGCTCGCCTACACCACACCTCGCTGGCGCTCGGCGTGCCTCCGGCTCACTCCTCAGATGTCGCGGAAGGTCTCGATGTTGGCGCCGAGGGTGTTGAGCCGGTTCGCGAGGTCCTCGTAGCCACGGTGGATGACGTAGGTCGTACGCAGCACCGAGGTGCCCTTGGAGGCGAGCATCGCCAGCAGGATCACCACGGCCGGGCGCAGGGCCGGCGGGCAGACGATCTCGGCGCCGCTGAATCGGGTCGGGCCCTGGACCATCACGCGGTGCGGGTCGAGGAGCTTGACGTCGGCACCGAGCTTGTTGAGCTCGAGCAGGTAGATCGCCCGGTTCTCGTAGACCCAGTCGTGGAGCAGGGTCTGGCCCTCGGCGACAGCACCGATGACGGCGAAGAAGGGCAGGTTGTCGATGTTGAGGCCGGGGAACGGCATCGGGTGCACCTTGTCGAGCGGCGCTCGCAGGTCGGAGCGCTGGGTCGTGAGGTCCACCAGACGCGTACGCCCGTTGTCGGCGAGGTACTCCTCGGAACGGGTGTACTGCAGACCCATCTCCTCGAGGAGCGCGAGCTCGATCTCGAGGAACTCGATCGGCACCCGCTTGATGGTGATCTCCGACTTGGTCACGATGGCCGCCGCGAGGAGCGACATGGCCTCGATCGGGTCCTCGCTGGGGGAGTAGTCGACGTCGACGTCGATGCGCTCCCGCCCGGTGACCTTCAGCGTCGTGGTGCCGATGCCCTCGATCGCGACCCCGAGCTTCTCGAGGTAGAAGCACAGGTCCTGGACCATGTAGTTGGACGAGGCGTTGCGGATCACCGTGGTGCCCGGGTGCAGGGCTGCAGCCATCAGGGCGTTCTCGGTGACGGTGTCACCACGCTCGGTGAGGACGATCGGGCGAACGGGCTCGACGGCCCGGTTGACCAGCGCGTGGTAGGCACCCTCGTTGGCCTTGACCTCCAGGCCGAACGGGCGCAGGGCCGCCATGTGGGGTTCGACCGTGCGCGTACCGAGCTGGCAGCCACCTGCGTACGGGAGGTGGAAGTCCTCCATCCGGTGGAGCAGCGGGCCGAGGAACATGATCACCGAACGGGTGCGGCGAGCCGCCTCCTCGTCGATGGCGGAGAGATCGAGCTGCGCGGGCGGGACGATCTCGAGGTCGTTGTCGTCGTTGAGCCAGCGGGTCTGCACGCCCAGCGACTCCAGGACCTCGAGCAGGCGGTTGACCTCCTCGATCCGGGCGACCTTGCGCAACGTCGTACGACCCCGGTTGAGCAGCGAGGCGCAGAGCAGCGCGACGCCGGCGTTCTTGGACGTCTTGACGTCGATGGATCCCGACAGCGTCGTGGGCCCGGTGACCCGCAGGTGCGTCGGGCCGGCGCCGACCGAGACGATCTCCGAGTCGAGGGCAGCGCCGAAGCGGGCGAGCATCTCGAGGGAGAGGTTCTGGTGACCCTTCTCGATGCGATTGATGGCGCTCTGGCTGGTGCCGAGCGCCTCAGCCAGCTGCTGCTGGGTCATTCCGCGGTGCTTGCGTGCGTCGCGGATCAAGTTGCCGATCCGGCCGAGATAGTCCTGCGTCATGCGTTCCAAGGTATCTCAGATATGAGATAAACCAACTCCGCGACACCTCCCCGGTGTAGTGGCCGGGGGAGTGGGGCACGATCGGGGCCATGCGCGCCACGACGATCCATGCTGCCCGAGACATCCGCTTCACCGAGGTTCCCGACCCGAGCATCACCGAGCCTACCGACGCCGTGGTCAGGGTGTTGGCCGGCTGCGTCTGTGGCAGCGACCTGTGGAACTACCGCGGCGAGAACGAGATCACTCCGGGGGCGACGATCGGCCACGAGTGCATCGGCGAGGTCGTCGAGATCGGAGCCGACGTACGGGACTTCAAGGTCGGCGACCACGTGGTCGTGCCGTTCTGCCACAGCGACAACACCTGCCCGCACTGCCGTGCCGGATTCCAGTCCGCCTGCGTGCACGGAGGCTTCACGGTCAGCGGGCAGGGGGAGCTCGCCCGGGTCACCCAGGCCGACGGGAGCCTGGTCCGCGTCGAAGGGGGCATCAACGCGTCGAACCGGGCGGCGCTGCTGACCCTGTCCGACGTGATGCCGACCGGGTGGCACGCCGCGGTCTCGGCCGGCGTACGTCCGGGCGCCACCGTCGTCGTGGTGGGTGACGGCGCCGTGGGCCTGTGCGGCGTGCTCGCCGCGAGCACGATGGGCGCCGAGAAGATCATCGCCCTGTCTCGTCACGAGTCGCGCCAGAAGATCGCCCGGGTCTTCGGCGCCACCCACGTCGTCGCGGAGCGCGGCAAGGAGGCCAACGAGATCGTCAAGGAGATCACCTCCGGCGTCGGGGCAGACGCCGTCCTTGAGTGCGTCGGCACCGACGCCGCGATCCAGACCGCCTTCGCCGTCGCACGCCCGGGCTCGACGGTCGGCTTCGTGGGCGTACCGCACGGGGTTGAGCTGCCGGTGCGACGCATGTTCCAGAAGAACGTCGGGCTGCGCGGCGGCATGGCCCCGGTGCGGGCCTACCTGCCCGACCTGCTGCGCCGTGTCGAGGCTGGCGAGCTCGATCCCAGCCCGGTCTTCGACATGATCCTGCCGATGGACCAGGTGGCCGAGGGATATGCGGCGATGGACGAACGACGGGCTGTCAAGGTGCTGTTGGAGCCGTGAGTCCCACGTCGGCGATGTCACCACGAGGTGTCGCCGCTCGTCACTAGGGTGTAGCCAGTCCGGCCCCGGAGACCCCAGGAGACGCAGTGACCGCGCACCCCGCCGACTCCCACGACCTGATCCGCGTGCACGGCGCCCGGGAGAACAACCTCCGGGACATCTCGCTCGACCTGCCCAAGCGACGGCTCACGGTCTTCACCGGCGTGTCGGGCTCGGGGAAGAGCTCCCTGGTCTTCAGCACGATCGCCGCGGAGTCGCAGCGGATGATCAACGAGACCTACTCCACGTTCGTCCAGGGCTTCATGCCCACGCTCAACCGCCCTGACGTCGACGTGCTGGAAGGGCTGACGAGCGCGATCGTCGTCGACCAGGAGCGCATCGGCGGCGACCCGCGCTCGACCGTGGGTACGGCGACGGACGCCAACGCCCTGTTGCGGATCCTCTTCAGCCGCCTGGGAGACCCCGCGATCGGATCACCCCAGGCCTACTCCTTCAACATCGCCTCGGCGTCCGGAGGAGGGTCGATGACGACCGAGAAGGGCGGCAGGAGCGTCACCGAGCGGCGCTCCTTCTCGATCACCGGCGGCATGTGCCCCACCTGCGAGGGTCGAGGCACGGTCTCCGACTTCGACCTCACGGCGTTGTACGACGACACGCTGTCGCTCTCCCAAGGTGCCCTGACGATCCCGGGCTACACGATGGACGGCTGGTACGGACGCATCTTCACCGGTAGTGGCTTCTTCGACCCTGACAAGCCGATCCGGGACTACAGCGACACCGAGCTCGACGCGCTGCTCCACAAGGAGCCCACCAAGATCAAGGTCGACGGCATCAACGTCACCTACGAAGGGCTCGTCCCGCGGATCCAGAAGTCGATGCTGTCGAAGGACCGCGAGTCGATGCAGCCGCACGTGCGGGCGTTCGTCGACCGCGCCATCGTCTTCACGACCTGCCCGGACTGCGACGGCATGCGGCTCAACGAGGCCGCGCGGTCGTCGAAGGTTGCGGGCATCAGCATCGGCGACGCCTGCCGGATGCAGATCAGCGACCTGGCGACGTGGGTGCGCGGGCTCGACGAGCCGTCGGTGGCGCCTCTGCTGAAGACCTTGGGCGAGACGCTCGACTCCTTCGTCTCGATCGGGCTGGGCTACCTCAGCCTCGAACGCCCCTCAGGCACCCTGTCGGGTGGCGAGGCCCAACGGGTGAAGATGATCCGCCACCTCGGCTCGGCCCTCACCGACATCACCTACGTCTTCGACGAGCCCAGCATCGGACTGCACCCCCACGACATCGCGCGGATGAACGAGCTGCTGCTCCAGCTGCGCGACAAGGGCAACACCGTCCTCGTGGTGGAGCACAAGCCCGAGATGATCGCCATCGCCGACCACGTCGTCGACCTCGGCCCCGGCGCCGGTACGTCCGGCGGCACGATCTGCTTCGAAGGCACCGTCGAGGGCCTGAGGAGGAGCGGCACCCTCACCGGCGGCCATCTGGACGACCGGGCCCGGCTCAAGGAGTCCGTGCGCGAACGCCGGGGCGTCCTGGAGGTCCGCGGCGCCAACGGCCACAACCTCGTCGACGTCGACGTCGACGTGCCGCTGGGCGTCCTGTGCGTGGTGACGGGCGTCGCGGGCTCGGGCAAGAGCAGCCTGATCCACGGATCTGTCTCGCCCAGGGACGGTGTCGTGACCATTGACCAGACGCCCATCAAGGGCTCACGCCGCAGCAACCCCGCGACGTACACGGGCCTGCTGGAGCCGATCCGCAAGGCCTTCGCCAAGGCCAACGGCGTGAAGCCAGCGCTCTTCAGCGCCAACTCCCAGGGCGCGTGCCCCCACTGCAAGGGCGCCGGCGTGACCTACACCGACCTGGCCATCATGCAGACCGTGGCCTCACCGTGCGAGGTGTGCGAGGGACGGCGCTTCGACACCGAGGTGCTGCAGTACACGTTGGGCGGCAAGAACATCGCCGACGTCTTCGACATGCCGGTCACCGAGGCCGAGGCCTTCTTCGGGTCGGGGGAGGGCAAGGTCGCCGCCGCCCACAAGGTCCTCGTCCGGATGGTCGACGTCGGCCTGGGCTACGTACGCCTGGGGCAGCCCCTCACCACGCTCTCGGGAGGCGAGCGTCAGCGACTCAAGCTGGCGGCGCAGATGGGGGAGAAGGGCGACGTCTACGTGCTCGACGAGCCCACCACCGGGCTGCACCTGGCCGACGTCGACAACCTCCTGGGCATGCTCGACCGCCTCGTCGACGGCGGCAGGTCGGTCATCGTCATCGAGCACCACCAGGCCGTGATGGCGCACGGAGACTGGATCATCGACCTCGGGCCCGGTGCTGGTCACGACGGCGGACGCGTCGTCTTCGAGGGCACGCCTGCCGATCTGGTGGCTGACCGCTCCACCCTGACCGGTCAACACCTGGCCGAGTACGTCGGCGCCTGACAGCACCGTCCGTAGCGCCCCTCGGGGCGATGCGTCAGCCGACTACTTGCGCCGGCCGTTCACTTGCGCTGGCCGATGGCGACCGACGTGTTCTCGTACGACGGGTCCTCCACCGCCTTGAGCATGAAGTGGGCGACCGAGGCGCGAGGGATGGAGTATCCGCCGGTGGAGGGGCCGTCGAAGTCCTCGACGTAGTCGGTGGTGAGCGGCTTGTCGTTCAGCGCCCTCGGACGTACGACCGTGACGACCAGTCCCGCGGCCCGCAGGCTCTCGATCGCGGCGCGGTGGTCGGCGAGGGGCTTGGCCAGCAGCTTCATCACGAACTTCCCGAAGAGGCCGGGGATCTCTCCGTCGACGCCCTCCGAGGCGCACCACACGATCCGACGTACGCCGGTGGCGTCCATGGCCGCAGCGATGTTGCCCGCCATGCGGCGCAGCGACGTGTCCTTGTCCGGCCCGGAGGTCGATCCGAGGCAGGAGACGACCACGTCGTGACCCGCCACGGCGGCCCTGACGGCCTGGGCGTCGAAGGCGTCACCCTGGACCACGGTGACACCGCCCTGGGTGACCTTGGCAGGGGTGCGGGCGAAGACCGTCACCTCGTGTCCTGCCGCGACCGCGTCCTCCACGAAGAGCCGTCCGACACCACCGGTGCCGCCGAAAACGATGAGCTTCACGAGATCACCTCCGAGGCGAGACGAAGGGCATCGAGCTCGACGGCGTCGAGCTCGAGCCCCGCTGATGCGAGAAGGTCCGGGACCTGGGCGACCGAGCTGGCCGAGGCGACCGGCGCTGCGACCGTCTCCTGCTGGCGCAGCCAGGCGAGGGCGACGCTGGCCACCGACGTCCCGTGCGTCCGGGCGACCTCGTCCAGCGTCGTCAGGACGCGGTCTCCACGTGCGTCGGCGTAGCGGGCCGCCCCGCCGGCGCGTGGGCTGTCGACGTCGGCGCCGCCCCGGTACTTCCCGGTCAGGAACCCACTGGCGAGGGCGTAGTAGGGGAGCACGGCGAGAGCGTGACGCTGTGCCGCGGCCCGCAGGCCGTTGGTCTCGAAGTCGCGCTCCACGAGGCTGTAGTGCGGCTGCAGAGCGACGGCGCGGTGCAGGCCGTCGGCCTCGGTCACCGCGAACCACTCGTCGATGCGCTCGGGGGAGAAGTTGGAGATCCCGATGTGGCGGATCTTGCCCGCGTCGACGAGCGTCGAGAAGGCGCCCACGATCTCGGCCATGGGGGTCTCGTCGTCGAAGTGCGCGTAGTAGAGGTCGATGTGGTCGGTGCCCAGGCGTTCCAGCGAGGCGTCGACGGCCTTGGCGACGTTGGGCGCGGACAACCCCTTGTACTCAGGGTGCTGGGAGACCTTGGTGGCGATGACCACGTCGTCACGACGACGACCCTTCAACCACGAGCCGATCAGGCGTTCACTCTCGCCGCCGGTGTGCCCGGGCACCCACGCGGAGTAGGAGTCCGCGGTGTCGATGAAGTTGCCGCCGCCGGCGACGAAGGCGTCGAGCACTGCGTACGTGGTCGGGGCGTCCGCCGTCCACCCGAAGACGTTGCCGCCGAGGTTGAGGGGGAACACGTCGAGCTGACCGATGCGTGTCATGACAACAGGCTCTCACTCCCCACAAGACAGCGCGCCAGTGGCCTCCGGAGGCAACTGCACCCACCTCGATTCACCCGTAGGGCTGGACAAGGATGTGCTCCACACCACAAGGTGTTGCTCATTCACCTCGCCGATCCGCTCGGGTCGGTGCATCGGACGAGAGCGCTCGGGGCGCTCGATCGGAGGCAGTAGTGAAGCGAAGAGTCCTTCAAGCAGTGGTCGGGGGAGCGGTGAGCGCCCTGGTGGTCAGCACGGCACCGGTCGCACCAGTCAGCGCCCACGGGTCGGGCCACGGCGGCAACCCCGGGAAGACCCAGGTCACCGGCAAGGCGGTCTACCGACACCTCGAGGCCTTCCAGCGCATCGCGGACGCCAACGGCGGCAACCGCGCCATGGGCACCCCGGGCTACGAAGCCTCGGCCCGCTACATCGAGAAGAACCTGCGCCAGGCGGGTTACACGCCGCAGCGGCAGTACTTCGACGTCGAGGCGTACACGGTCGACACCCTCGAGGTCACCGTCCCCGGCGTCGAGCTGGCGCCCGTGGCGATGGAGTACTCCTCCAGCACCCCCGGTGCAGTGACGCAGGAGCTCGTCACGCCGACCGACGCCCTCGGCTGTGACGCCGCTGCGTGGGACGGCGTGGACGTCGCCGGCAAGATTGCCGTGGTGAGCAGGGGCTCCTGCCCCTTCACCCAGAAGGCGGTCACCGCAGGCGAGGTCGACGCGGCAGCCATCATCATCTACAACAACACCATGGGCGTGCTGTCCGGCACCTTGGGTGAGATCACCCCTGGGTCCGCACCGGCCGTCGGTGTGACCCAGGCCGAAGGAGAGGCGCTGGTCGCGGCCATCGGGGCCGGAACGGTGACCGGCACCTTCAACCTCCAGGGCTCGGTCCAGACCCAGGAGACCTTCAACGTCATCGCCGAGACGCGCGGGGGAGACCCCGACAACGTGGTGATGGTCGGTGGCCACCTCGACGGCGTGGAGGACGGCGCCGGCATCAACGACAACGGCTCGGGGTCGGCCGCCATCCTGGAGACCGCGCTGCAGCTGGCCAAGTCGAGCAAGGGCGCGAAGAAGGGGCACCCCAACCCGGGCAAGCTCAACAACAAGGTGCGCTTCGCGTGGTGGGGTGCTGAGGAGCTCGGTCTCCACGGCTCCAACCACTACGTGGCCGACCTCCAGGCCAACGACCCCGACGAGCTGGAGAACCTCGCCGTCTACCTGAACTTCGACATGGTCGCCTCGCCGAACTTCATCATCGGGGTCTACGACGCCGATGAGTCGACGTACGAGGCTCCGGTCGTCGTGCCGCCGGGCTCCGCCGCCGCCGAGAAGGCCTTCACCGACTACTTCGACAGCATCGGTCAGCCGTGGGTGGACACCGAGTTCTCCGGACGCAGTGACTACTCGGCCTTCATCGACGCGGGCGTGCCGTCGACCGGCCTCTTCACCGGTGCCGACGACGTCAAGACGCCGGAGCAGGTCGCTCTGTTCGGGGGGACCGCCGGCATCCTGCTCGACCCGAACTACCACTCGGCGCTCGATGACATCAACAACGTGAGCAAGGAGGCGCTCGACATCAACTCCCGCGCCATCGGCTCCGTCGTCGCCTCGCTGGCCTACAGCACCGAGGCCATCAATGGGGTCAAGCCCCCGACGAAGCACAAGCACGACAAGAAGAAGCACCCCAAGAAGGACAAGCACAAGAAGAAGGGACCGAAGGACAAGGGCAAGGACAAGGGCAAGAAGGGCCCCAAGAACAAGTCCAAGCGCTGACGCCTGACAGCACACAAGCACGGCGCCTCGTCCTCCGGGACGAGGCGCCGTGTTGTCGTGCCGGACAGTCCCAGCGCTCAGGGGCATGCGTCGCAGGGGGAGTGGGTACGTCACCTGCCATGACCGAGATGAACCAGGACAGTGCCCGCACCGAAGCCCTGCAGCGCGTCATCGAACGCGTCACCTCGTGGCAGGAGACGGCCACCGACGGAACCATCCACGACGAGCTCGACAAGGGTCTGCGTGAAGCTGGCGTGACGCTCACCGAGGCCCAGCGCGACCAGCTCGTCCACGACATCTCCGAGGGCCGCGAGATCGACGTCGCGGCACTCGCCACCACCGACGAGGGCGGACCGGCCTGACTTCGGTCCGAGCACGCTGACGTCAGTCGAGGCCACACGACGTCCGTGCGAACGCCAGCGCAGCTCGACGTCCTGCCTCACCCATCCTCAGGACCAGTTCGCCGGGCTCACCGTCGAGGCGGAACCGCACGCGGAACGCAGTGGCACCACCCCCTTCGGCGAACGCGTGGCCATCGCAGCGAGCAGGCCGGAGGGGGAGCCTGACCCTGGCTGGCGGGCCGTCGGAGCGGACCATGAGGCCGGGTTTCCACACGGGCTCCTCGTCAG
Source organism: Nocardioides jishulii (assembly GCF_006007965.1). Taxonomy (NCBI): domain Bacteria; kingdom Bacillati; phylum Actinomycetota; class Actinomycetes; order Propionibacteriales; family Nocardioidaceae; genus Nocardioides; species Nocardioides jishulii. Next base: position 1,829,823 of record NZ_CP040748.1, read on the forward strand.
CCGAGCCGAGCAGGTGCGAGCCAGCGACCGTGTCGATGCGCAGGGTGTGGCCGGGCGTTCCGGTAGGCCTCACCAGCAGGGACAGGACCCCTGGCGAACCTGGTCCGGGCCGGTCGGCCGGCACGGCGTCCGACCACCGGAGCACCGCCACCTCGGCGAGGCGTTGCTCGGCGCACCTCAGGTTGACGAAGCGGCCCACCACGTCGGTCTCGTCGCTGACGCGCAGCCGTCGCGTGAACCGTGGCGTACGCACCTCCACACGGCCGCTGCCCTCAGCACGGTCGTCACTCACACTCGGAGCGTCGCAGTCGACCCGTCGGGGGAGCACCAGCGGGAAGCCGCGCTCGGATCCGGCGGGGATGGGACGCAGACGCGCAGGGTCGGCCTGCAGCGGAGCCCGAAGGCGGACGTCGTCATAGGCGAGGGACTGCGGTCGCGCGTCATGCCGCGTGTCGTTGCTGATCCACACCTGCATGCGCCCCAAGGACACGTCGAGGGACGATTGGCGCATCTCCGCCACGAGACGACCGCTCGGAGGTGGTTCGGCCGGCGCTGGCAGAGCGCTCAAGATGCGCGCCGGAGGCGAAGGATCGTCGGAGTTTCCTTCGGTGTCGTTGCTGCGGCCACTGCAGGCCGCGCTGACAGCCAGGCAGAGCGACACCGCGGCGACCGAGAGGCCGGGCGCGTGCCGACGTGCGACCACTCGAGCCATGGCATCCTCACAGCGACGTCGTTGTGGTCAACGTACGCCGAGCGTCCGGCACCGGGCCACCCTGTACTGAGTGTTGTTCCAGACCCCCGATAACGCACATTATGTCAAGATGCGTCGATGGAGTGGGCCAGACCCACCCCCGTCCACCTCTCATCGTCCGTCACCTCACGGATGACGTCGAGCCATGCGGGCACCGACACGGGAACGACGTCACCGCCGTCGATCTCCGCCACCATGGAACCGTCCGTGTGGACGTCGACCACCACGACGTCGCCGTCGCGCGTCACCTTGTGTCGCGTCTTGACGAGCAACTTGCCGGGAAGGCTCTGCGTCAGGAGACGCCACTCAGCGTCGTCCAGGTAGAAGTTGGTGCAGGCGACCTGGGAGGCGTCCTCCGCCAGCCGCACCTTCTGTGTCAGCTTGTGCACGACAGACCCGTCCGCAGCTCGCACTCGGCGCAGTCGCAGGCGAGTCCCGTCGACATAGCGATCGACGATCTCGAACGTCTCCGTGATGCCCGTGGGCAGCGACCGGAGCAGGAATCGGCGCTCGCGTTCCACCACTGCATACTTCAAGGAGGTCGCCATCAATCGATCGTAGGCGGAGACGGCCCTACGCAGACGGATCGTTGAGTCGCAGGATCTCCCGGAGCTCGGCCTCTGTCAGGTCCGACTCCCCCAGCACCTTCTGCAGCACCGCCGACTTGCCCGCGATGTAGGTGTCGATGTCCATGTCGGGCTCGGCCGCCAACGCCAGTTTCACCGCGGCGTACTCGTCACGCAGGTCGTCCCTCGCTCGCAGCACGTCCCTCACCGCGAGGTGGTTGCGCACGTTCAGGGTGCCCGCGCGACAAACGTACACATGGCGAGGCGGATCGTCGTCGGGTGCCTGGAACGCCTCTCGGTCCGCCACGCCCAGGTCGCCTCGGTGGACGTAGCCGGCGCGCACCAGTGCGGCCACCGCAGCGACGACGTCACCGTCGTCGACGATGACGTCGATGTCGAGGATGGGCTTCGCAGCGAGACCGGGCACCGAGGTCGATCCCACGTGTTCGATCCGCGCAGACGACAGTCCGACGAGTTCATCACGCAGGTCACCGGCGACTCGCTCGAAGTGCGAGGGCCACGACGCCGAGTACGGGACCACCTGCACCACCACGCAATGATGCTAGCCGCTGGGATGAGACGCTGGAGGTGTGCCGGAGAACAGGATCCCACTGACGCCGATCTCCCCCGGTCTTCACGCAGGACGCGGGAAGCGATGACCCACGAGACGAGCAGCAGCGTCGGAGCGTTCTCGATCCGGCCGCTCCAGCCGCGTGACTGGGAACGCGTTCGAGGGATCTACGCCGCCGGGATGGCCACCGGCATCGCCACCTTCGAAACCGTGGTGCCCTCGGCCGAGGAGTTGGACCAGAAGTGGATCCCCGAGCAGCGATGGGTCGCCACGAGCCCGAGCGGGCTGGTCCTCGGATGGGCGGCCCTCTCCCCCACATCTTCACGCAGCTGCTACCGGGGTGTCGTCGAGACGTCGGTCTACGTCGCTCCCGAGTCGACCGGCAGAGGTGTCGGGCGGGCGCTGGTGGACCACCAGGTGCGAGCAGCGGTGGACGCCGGGTTCTGGACGCTGCAGTCCTCGATCTTCGCCGAGAACCACGCGAGCCTGGCCCTGCACCGCTCGGCTGGCTTTCGTGAGGTCGGCATTCGCGAGCGCATCGCGCAACGCGACGGCGTCTGGCACGACACCGTGCTCATCGAGTTCAGGGCCAACACCCCTTAGCGCGCGCGTGTCCTCGCAGGCCATCAACCGCCGTCGGTGGGCAGGATGACCGTGGTGACAAGCTCCGTCACCGCAGGGGTGCGCGGCGCGGAGCTGAAGCCGAACCGGCACGGAGGATCCAGCGGCGCCAAGGTGCCGACATCCACGCCGTCGAACCGGCCAGCGAGTGACGCCACCCGCCTGGTGTCGGTGGCCCCGTAGACCTCGAGTCGCCCTCCCCCGGCGCTGCCGCGCGTACGCACGCCACGCACCGCGTGCCTGGAGACCGGGTCGGTCACGCGGGACCACGCCGGCGCCGTGGCGATCGTTCTGGGCACCACCCTCAGCAACGCCCCGAGCAGGGTCCGACGCCCGATGCCGATGGCCAGGTCCAAGGAGGGCGCCGTGACCGACCACGACCCATCCTCGATGTCCACCACCGTGACTGGCTCGATCCTCACCTCGTCGAACGCATAGGTGCTCGCCACGAAGTCCGCGACGTCGGCCCGGGGCGCGAGCAGGACGCGATGACCGGGTGCGGTCTCGACCATGACGTCGGAGAAGGCGCCGAACGGCGACGAGTCCCAGCGGCCGACGACGGCCCGCAGTCCACTGGAGCTGCCGACGCCGGCAATGTGTCCGGTGAACCGCAGACGACGCATGTCGTCAGTGCCCAGCGAGGTCCGGCCCGCTGGCCACCGCCCACTCCACCGCACTGGCCGGGGTGCTGATCACGGGCACGGACACGTCGTCCAGCAGGGCCACGGCTCCTGCCATGCTCGCCTGGGCCAGCAGCACCACGTCGCTGCGGTCAGCGAGCAGGCGCGCGCTCCGCGCCACCCGCTCGAGGTATCCGGCGAGGTCCCCCGCCTCCCACGCAGCCCACGCGCCCTCGGCCAAGAGCACCTCGACCGTCGGACGTACGCCCGCGCGCGCGGCCTCCTCCTCCAGCAACGCACACGTCGGCTCCACGGTCGACTCGAGGGCGACCACCACGCCGACCCGGCGTCCGCTGGCCACGGCCCGACCGGCGGCCGGTCGGTCGACCCGCCACGCTCCGGCGCCGCCCACCGACTCCGCGAGGCCCCCGATCGTCGAGCAGGTGCAGACGACCACGTCCGCTCCCCCGGCTCGCAGCTCCGCCAGGCGCCCAGCGACCCGGTCGGCCAGCTCCTGCCCCCCCGACCCCGTCGCGTCGTGCGTCGCCGAGCAGGGACTCGTCCACCACGTGCACCGCAACGGCATCGCCCCTGGCCGCCACGAGGGCGTCGAAGGTCGCCACGTGGACGGCGGACGTGTGCAGGAACCCGATCGTCGGCATGGCGCAACTCTGACACAGCGCCACGGACGCGGGATTTCCTTGGAAGTCAAGGTAGCTAGACGCTAGAACTTCCGGCCATCTTCCTTCACGATGAGTAAATGTTCGAAGAAGGTCAGTACTTCGCGCCGGTCCACGAGAAGGACGACGGCACGGTCGCCGTGCAGCTGGGCGCCAACCACCCGGGCCTCAACGACCCGGAGTACCGCGCCCGCCGTGACCACCTGGCCACCCTCGCCTCCCGATGGCGCCCCGGTGAACCCTGCCCCACCGCCGACTACACCGACGAGGAGCACGACGTCTGGCGCACGGTCAGTGACGTGCTCATGGAGAGCCACCGGACCTACGCCTGCTCCGAGTACCTGGAGGGCAAGGAGATCCTGGGACTGCCCACCGACCACATCCCCCAGCTCAACGAGGTCAGCCAGACCCTCGCGCCCCTGACGGGGTTCGGTTACCAACCCGCGGCCGGACTGGTGCCGCTGCGCGCCTTCTACGGGGCCCTGGCCGACCGCCACTTCTGGTCGACGCAGTACGTCCGCCACCACTCCGTGCCCCTCTACACCCCCGAGCCGGACGTGATCCACGAGGTGATCGGCCACGGCAACACGCTGGCCCACCCGCGTTTCACGACGCTGTACGAGCTCGCCGGGGCGGCGGCCCGACGTGTCGAGACCGACGACGCCCTCCAGTTCGTGAGCCGCGTATTCTGGTTCACCCTGGAGTTCGGCGTGGTCTGGCAGCGGGGCGACCTCCGGGCCTACGGCGCCGGGATCCTCTCCTCGCCCGGAGAGATCCAGGAGTTCCGGGACGTGACGATCCGTCCGCTCGACCTGGTCTCCATGGGCACGGCCAACTACGACATCACCGCCTACCAGGACGTGCTCTACGCAGCCGAGTCGTTCACCCACGTCGAAGACGTGGTGGGCCACTTCTGGGCGACCTGCACGGACGAGTCCATCGCCCGCATGTCCCGGACCCCCGTACGGTGACGGGCTGCGGTCAGCCGGCCGTGGCCAGTGACAGCTTCACGGCGAAGCCGAGGAAGACCATCCCCGCAGCCGAGGTGACACCGGCCGTGATCGCCTGACGGCGGCGGAAGACCTCGGCCAGCCGGACGCCGCCGAAGATCAGCGCGCTCAGGTAGAGCACGCTGGTGAGGGTCGCGAAAGAGCCCAGGAAGAGGAACGAGACCCAGGGGCGCGGGTACGTCGGGTCGACGAACTGCACGAAGAACGAGACGAAGAAGAGGATGGCCTTCGGGTTCAGCAGGCTGATGACCAGCGCCCGCCGGTAGGCAGTGGCACTGCGCAACGCCACTCCCCCGGAGGCCTGCTCCACCTCCTCCACCAGCGCGTCGGCGGATCGGCCACGGTGGCCCCGCCAGGCCAGGATCCCGCCACGGACGAGCCCGATGCCCATCCAGCTGAGGTAGCCGGCCCCGGCGTACTTCACGATCGAGAAGACCAGGTCGTTGCTCTGCAGGAGCGAGGCGACGCCGGCAGCCGCGCAGGTCATCAGCAGCGCGTCGCCGGTCCACACGGCAGCAGCAGCGGCGTACGCCGGCCGGACGCCCGAGCGGGCGGCCACCGAGAGGACGTACAACGAGTTCGGGCCCGGCAGCAGGATGATGACGACGAGTCCCACGAGGTAGGTGGGAAGATCGATGACACCGAGCACGCTCCAGATCCTCCCACGCACTCCCCTACGATCGCCCCATGAATCCCCTGCACCGAGCGGCGCGCGTGGCCGTTCTCACGTTCTTGGCCGGTTCGGTCCTCGTCGGCTGTGGTGCTGACAACGAGAAGGCCACGGCCATCGGGAGCAAGAACTGCGACTACCCCTCCGCCAGCCAGTCGCCCGCCGTCGAGGTCGAGGTTCCCCCGGCGACTCCCGACCTGCCCGACACGTTGACCGCGACGCTGGTGCTGGGCCAAGGACCGGTCACCATCGAGCTGACGCCCGAGCGGACGCCCTGCACGGTCAACAACTTCGTCACTCTCGCCGAGCAGGGGTACTTCGACGGCACCGAGTGCCATCGCCTCACGACTGCCGGCATCTACGTCCTCCAGTGCGGCGACCCCACCGCGTCGGGCACCGGCGGCCCGGGATGGACCATCCCCGACGAGGTCGACGGGTCGGAAAGTTACCCGGCAGGTACCGTCGCCATGGCCAAGACGCAGGCACCCGACAGTGGCGGCTCGCAGTTCTTCCTCGTGTACGACGAGACCCCCCTGCCCCCTGAGTACACGGTCTTCGGGGAGATGGACAAGGACAGCATCGCCACCGTCGCCGCCATCGCTGCCAAGGGCTCCGAACCCGCCGATGACGGCGCTCCCAGGCAGAGGACCGTCATCACCTCGGTCGAGGTCGAGTGAGCTGACACGCACGAAGGTCCGCCCCCGGCTCGGGAGCGGACCTTCGTCGTACGTGGGTTCCTCAGGCCTGGCGGAACTCCACCGGCTCACCGATCTGCACCGTGCGGCTGACCGAGCAGAGGCGGTCGCGGCTCTGCTCCATCGAGCGCTGCACGACCGAACGGGCAGCGTCGCCGGCCTCGCCCTCGGGGAACTCGAGGTCGAACGTGAGCCGCAGGTTGGTCATGTGGTTCCCGCGCTCGTCACGCACCTTGTCGCCCTCGCTCAGGACCTCGAACTTGACCGCGGGGGCGCGCTTCGAGGTGATCAGGTCGACGTCGATGGCGCTGCACCCCGCGATGGCCGCCAGGAGCAGCTCGACCGGCGAGAAGTCCGGGTCGTCCCCACCGGTGCCGAAGTAGGTCTCTCCCCCACGTCCGTTGGTCGCCTTGAACCGGTTCTGCCCGATCTTGCTCACCTGGACCGCACGGTGGTTCTCCGCGGGGACAACGGGGGCAGGGACGTCAGAGTGGGGAGCGTCAGTCATGCGCCGATCATAGTGACCGCCCGCCGGGACCCACCCGCGGCGTTCAGGCCGGGCGTACGCCGTCAGCTGGCAGGTCGAACCACCGCAGGTGCTCGAAGTCGGCCGAGACGTCGGCGGGATGGGCATCGAGGTCCGGGCCCGGAGTCGCGGCGAAGATCGCCGCCGCGTCGACGAGGTGCTGACGCAGCAGCTCCACCCCTCCCCTGGCGGTGGTCGCGGGAAAGCTCGGGCGACCTCCCTCGTACGACACCGCGTGCAGGCTGAGCGGCGGCTCGACGACTCCGCGCCGGTGCTGCCACAGCCCGGTCGAGGGGTCGAAGACGTAGTCGCCGAGCAGCCTCCACCCGTCACGGGCGACCATCCGGACCGCTTCGACGAGGTAGTCGGCCACCTCGTCGGAGAGGAAGTAGTTGAGGTTGATCCGCACCCACCCCGGCTTGATGCCCTCGCACCCGCCGCTGATCTCGCGCTCGAACTCCATCGACCGCTCGATGTCGATGCCCAGGAGCCGGTGTCCGTAGGGTCCGGCGCACGAGCACCCGCCGCGCGCCTGGATGCCGAACAGGTCGTTGAGCAGCGAGACCACGAAGTTGTGGTGGAGGTAGCGGCCCGACGGCGTGCGCACGACGAACGACACGATCGAGAGCCGTTCAGCCTCGAGGTTGCCCAGGATCTCGATGGCAGGCTCGGAGCGCCACTCCCCCACGGCACGGGCCAGCAGACGCTCCTCCGCGGCACGGATGACCGGCACCCCCACAGCGTCCTTGAGCTGGAAGACCAATCCCGCGCGGATGGCCTCGATGATGGCGGGCGTCCCGCCCTCCTCACGGTGCTCGGGGTCGGCGAGGTAGCGGTGGTCGTCCGAGTTCACGTACGACACCGTCCCGCCGCCCGGCACGTCGGGCACCCGGTTGCCGAAGAGCTCGCGGCGGGCGACCAGCACGCCCGGCGTGGAGGGCCCGCCGATGAACTTGTGCGGGCTCAGGAAGACAGCGTCCTTGTGGGAGCCGGGCCGAGCAGGGTCGCCGTTCATCTCGATGTCGACATAGGGACCGGCCGCGGCGAAGTCCCAGAAGCTCAGGGCCCCGTGCTCGTGCAGCAGCTCAGCGATCCCGTAGGTGTCCGACACGATGCCGGTCACGTTCGAGGCAGCGGAGAAGGAGCCGATCTTGAGCGGGCGCCCGGCGTGCAGGGTGAGCTGCTCACGCAGCACCGCCAGGTCGATGCGACCGTCGGGGTCCTCCGGGATCGTCACGACGTCGGCCAAGCACTCGCGCCAGGGAAGCTCGTTGGAGTGGTGCTCGTAGGGCCCGATGAAGACGACCGGTCGCTCGTCGATCGGCACGTGGGCCGAGAGGTGGTAGCGGTCCTCGAGGACGGAGGGAAGCCTGAGCCCCAGGACTCCGATCAGCTTCGCGATCGCGGCCGTGCTGCCGGAGCCGGTGAAGATCACGGCCGACTCGTCGTCCGCACCCACGCTCGCGTGGATGATCGACCTGGCCTCCTCCCGCAGGCGCGTCGTCTGCAGCCCTGTGCCGGAGGACTCCGTGTGCGTGTTGGCGTAGGACGCGAGCACCTCGTCGCGGATGAAGTCCTCGATGAAGCCCAGCGCCCGCCCGGAAGCGGTGTAGTCGGCGTAGGTGACCCGGCGCTGCCCGTAGGGCGTCGACATCACGTGGTCCTCACCGATGACCGCGTCGCGCACGGCGCGGAGGAGCGCATCGGCCCCGGACTCCGTGGGGAGTCCGGGGCCGGTGGCGGAGTGCTGGGGCGTCATGCCCCCATCATCACTTGACGATCACGCGGAGGCGCTTCTGCCCCACCACGACGTTGTTGGTCGGGCTCGAGACGCCCTGCTTCGGCGCAGCCTTGCCCTGGTTGCGGAGGATGGCGACGACCGCGTCGTTGCGCACCTTCTTCGCGACGTAGGTCTTCATGCCCGCCAGCGACCCCCAGCTGCCCTCGCCGTAGTGGTCGTTGCCACCGCGCACCCACAACGGCGCCTTCTTGCCCTTGAGCTGCTTCGGGACCGTGACGGTCACGGTCCGGTACACGGGGGCTCCCGTGCCGGTGAGGACCGCACGCAGGGTGAGCTTGCTGCCCGCCTTCACGGTCAGGTTGCCGGTGACGTCGCGCCACGTGCCCTTGACCTTGCGCTGCACGGCGCTGACCCGCAGGCGCCGGGCGTCGGTGACGATCCTGGAGTCCGCGGTGATCGAGTCGACCTTGACGCCATTCATCTCACTGAGGATCCACGCGAGGTCGGGCAGCTCGCCGACGCCCTCGCTGGCGATGTCGTACGAGCCGAGGTAGCGGTCGGTGCGCTTCAGGTCGAACGCCTTGCCCGCCCCGTCCTTGCCCTTGACCGACCAGGTGACCAGGGCGCTGCCCTTGGTCATCCCGTCCACGGCACGGTCGTTGACGGTGGCCAGGTGGTACCAGGCGACCTCGCCGACGTACGCCGGGACGGTGACCGTGGTCCGGCCGTCGAAGGAGCGTGAGCCGAAGGCCGTCCGGGAGGAGAGCACCGTGCCGCCCGGCGCCGCTCCGAAGCGGCCGGAGATGCCGGTGTAGCGGTCGTTGTCGATCGAACCGACGGGCGCCCCCAGGTTGGCGACCTTGAAGGCCGAACCGGCCGGGTCGGCCTGGACGTACACGGCCGAGGCGGGGTGCAAGGTCTCGGTGGTGGCACCGAGGTAGGCGAGCGGGTGACCGAATCCGACGACCTTGCCGCCGCAGACCGAGGTGGCCGTGCCGACGCCGGCGTAGGCGACGGTGCCGTAGGCGACCGAGGCCGCGAGGTTGCCACCCGCGACGATGGTCTCGGCCCCGATGGAGGCGCCGGCACTCGAGCCGGCGAGGGGGGACCGCAGGTAGTCACGCTTCGCGACCTTGCCGATCCGCGACGGGTCGATCCCGCTGACGGCCATCGGCACCGAGAGCTGCTTGAACCCACGTGCGGCCTGCGCCCGGGTGACGCCGGCCGCCTCGGCCACCGCCGTGGCGTCGGCCCGGTCGAGCGTGACCTTCTTGCGCGGGCTGGCGGCAGCCAGGTACTCGTCCATGTCCTCGAACGGGGTGACACCGGCGATCTGGCTGGGGCCCCAGGACAGGCCGTACGACACGGCACCGATCAGGCGGCCGTCGGCGGCGTACACCGGCGAGCCGGACATGCCCTGCCAGATCGAGCCCACGCGGTCGATGTCGGCGGAGGTCAGGTCGACCATGACCATGTCGAGGCCGGCAGTGATGCCGTCCTCCACGACGCCCAGCACCTCGCCGGTGAAGCCGTCCGGGGTGGTGCCACGCGCCACGGTGAGGCCCGTGACGGCGTCACCCGGAGCGAGGTCGGCGACGGGGTAGGGCTTGGCGCAGTCCTCGGCGGGCGGCGCGGAGGTGGCCGTGTGGCTGCTCGCCAGCACCACGGCGGCAGAGCTCAGCAGCAGGCCAGCGCCTGCAGCGACTGACGTGAGGGAACGTACCGGTCGTTTCACGTGGTTCTCTTCTCTTCGCGAAGTCTGCGCGCCAGTCGCGCGTCCTCAACCTAGGACGTCCGGGACCCCCGTGGCGGTTGCCACCACACCTGACTTGTCCATTTGAGTACGAATACTCTGAATGGGTGAGCACCCCCCACCAGAGTCTTCAGCGCACCGAGGCGACCGCCCGCCGTGATCTTCTGGAGGTCGAGCACTACGACGTCGCGCTCGACCTCACCGGCGAGGACACGTTCGCGTCCACGACCACCATCGACCTCTCCAGCCGAGGGGGATCCACCTTCCTCGACCTGAAGCCCACCGCGGTCGCGTCGGTGCGCCTCGACGGACGTGAGCTCGACGTCGACCTGCTGGAGCGCGGACGCTTCCCGCTCGACCTTTCCGAGGGACGCCACCGCCTCGAGGTGGTCGCCACCATGCCTTTCCGCAACGACGGCGAAGGCCTCCACCTGCACGTCGACCCGGCCGACGGGCGGCGCTACGTCTACGGGATGTCCTTCATGGACGCAGCCCCGACGATCTTCGCCTGCTTCGACCAGCCGGACCTGAAGGCGCCCTACACCTTCCACGTGCGCGCACCGCACGAGTGGACCGTCGTGGGCAATGCTCCGGGCGAGCAGGTGGAGCCAGGCGTCTGGGAGTTCGCCACGACTCCCCCGCTCTCCACCTACTTCGTCACCCTGGTCGCCGGGCCCTACCACCTCATCCACGACGAGCACGACGGGATCCCGCTCGGCCTCAGCGCGCGGCAGTCGCTCGCCGGGGCGCTCGAGGCGGATGCCGAGGAGCTGCTCACGGTCACCAAGGCGTGCTTCGACGAGTTCCACCGGCTCTTCGGCATCCGCTACCCGTTCGGCAACTACCACCAGGCCTTCGTCCCGGAGTTCAACGCCGGCGCCATGGAGAACCCCGGCTGCGTCACGTTCCGGGACCCGCTGGTCTTCTCCAGCCGCGTCACCCGGGGCGTACGCATCCAGCGGGCCACCACGGTCGCCCACGAGATGGCCCACCAGTGGTTCGGCAACATCGTCACGCCCCAGTGGTGGGACGACCTGTGGCTCAACGAGTCGTTCGCCGAGTACATGGGCAACCGCGTGACCGCCGACGTCACGGAGTTCTCCGACGCGTGGACCCACAACGCCTACCGGCGTCGGCAGTGGGGCCTCAACGCCGACCAGCGTCCCAGCACCCACCCGGTCGCCGGCAACGGCGCGGTCGACGCCACCGCCGCCCTCCAGGACTTCGACGGGATCTCCTACGCCAAGGGGTCCAGCATCCTCAAGCAGCTCAACGCGCGGATGGGCGACGACGTCTTCTTCGCCGGCACGATCGACCACTTCGACCGCCACCGCTTCGGCAACGCCACCATGCACGACCTCTTCGACTCGTGGACCCGCGCCGGAGCGCAGGGCCTCGACGACTTCACCAGCGCCTGGCTGCGAACCGCCGGGCCCGACGTCCTCGCCTGGGACCGGGCGTCCGGAACCGTGCTGCGTACGCCGCCCGCCGAGCACCCGGCGGAGCGCACCCACGCCTTCCGGGCGGCCGTCGCTCGCCATGACGCCTGGGAGCTGACACCGGTGACGGTCTCCGCACCCGCGACCCCCTTCGTTCCCGAGGCCGACGCCGTCGTGCTCGATCCCTACGAGGAGACGTGGGCCGCGACGACCATCGACGACGCCTCTCTCCGGGCACTCACGACGCTGCTGCCGACCACCGAGGACGCAGCGTTGCGGGCCGGGGCGTGGAACAGCGTGCGCACGGGCTTCGCCCTCGGCCAGGTGCACCCCGACCGGGTCGTCGCCCTGGCCTCGGCCACGGTCCCGACCGAGACGAACGACGACGCGCTCGCCACTGTCGTGCCGTGGATCCTCCGCACCGTGGTGGGCCTCTCCCCCCGCCCGCACGAGGTGCTGCAGTCGCTCCACCTGGCCACGGTCGAGCGCGTCGAGACGGCTCCCGCAGGGTCCACCCTCCAGCTGGCCGCCTTCCAGTCGGCCATCGCGTCGAGCGCCGACCCCGAGCACGTACGCGCGTGGCTCGCTGGCCAGGTCCCCACCGGGATCGAGCTCGACGTCGACCTGCGGTGGGCGCTGCACGTACGCCTCGCCGCACTCGGCTCCACCACCAAGGAAGAGCTCGACGCAGCGCTGGCCGACGAGCCCACGGCTCGCTCGCGCGTCGAGCACGCCCGCGCAGTGGCCTCCCTCCCCCACGCCTGGGCCAAGCAGTGGGCATGGGAACGCTTCACGGGGGCGGCCGACGTGCCCAACTACGAGCTGGAGGCAGCGGGGCTGGGCATGTGGCGCGCCGGCCAGGAGGAGCTCACCGAGCCCTACGTCGCGCAGTTCTTCGACGCCCTCCCCACGTTGCCCCAGGTCCACTCGGGGTGGGTGCTCGGCACCGCGATCCGCTCCTTCTTCCCGTTCACCTCGTGCACCCAGGAGACGGTCGACCGGGCGCACGCCCTCGCCTCACAGGACCTCGACCCCACGGTGCGACGCAACCTCGTCGACCACACGTACGACCTGGAGTGCCGCCTCGCGACCCGCCGCCTGGTGGAAGGTGGGAGCTCGGCGTGAACGAGCTGCCCCGGCGCCCCGGTCCGACGACCAGGCTGTCGGTGACCGAGCACTCCACCCGCCGGGATGCTCCGCGCAGCCGCGAGGACCGGATCATCACCGAGGAGCCGCTGGAGATCCGGCTGCGGTGGCCGGGTGAGGACGCCACCCGCGTGTGGACGACCATGCGGACTCCCGGCCACGACTTCGAGCTGGCCGCGGGCTGGGCGCTGCACGAAGGATGGCTGCCGCGCGAAGGACTCGACACGGTGGCCTACTGCACCGACGCCGCGCTCCCGCGTGAGCAGGAGTTCAACGTCGTCACCGTGTCCCTGGCGGCAGCACCTCCCCGGCTCCCCTCGCCGCTCCCCCACCACCACTCCTCCGGGTCCTCGGCCTGCGGCGTGTGTGGGCAGTCGAAGATCGAGCAGGTGCTGGAGGTCCCGCGCGGGCCGCGGTGGGCCGGCCCGCAGCCCACCGAGGACGTCGTACGCTCCCTGCCCGGTCGTCTGCGCACCCGCCAGCGCCTCTTCGACCGCACCGGCGGGGTGCACGCAGCAGGGCTCTTCACCGCTGACGGCACCGCCGTCGTCGTCCGGGAGGACGTCGGGCGTCACAACGCCGTCGACAAGGTCGCCGGCGCCCGCCTGCTGGCCGCGGACCCCGTCGGACAGGCAGTGCTCGTGGTCAGCGGGCGTGCGGGATTCGAGCTGGTGCAGAAGGCCGTCGCCCAGGGCACCGGTGCCCTGGTGGCGGTGGGTGCCCCCACCAGCCTCGCCGTCGACCTCGCGCGGCGCAGCGGCCTGACGCTCTACGGCTTCACCGGGGACGACCGCACGGTCCGGTACGCCTGAGGCCCGGCGCCCCGAACGGGCACCGGGCCTCAGCAGGACCAATGGTCAGCGTCTCACTCGGCGAAGGCCTCCGGCGACGGGCACGAGCAGACCAGGTTGCGGTCGCCGTAGGCCTGGTCGATGCGGCCGACGGGCGGCCAGTACTTGTCCGGGTCGATGCCGGTGGGGAAGACCCCCTCCTCGCGCGAGTACGGGCGGTCCCACTCGCCGACCAGGACCCGCGAGGTGTGCGGCGCGCGACGCAGCGGCGACTCCTCGGGCGTCCACTCCCCTGCCACGACGCGGTCGATCTCGCCCTTCACGGCGATCATCGCCGCGATGAACCGCTCGATCTCGCCCAGGTCCTCCGACTCGGTGGGCTCGACCATCAGCGTGCCTGCCACCGGGAACGACATCGTGGGCGCGTGGAACCCGTAGTCGACCAGCCGCTTGGCGACGTCGTCGACACTGACGCCCGAGGTCTTGGTGATCTCCCGCAGGTCGAGGATGCACTCGTGCGCCACCAGCCCCGAGTGGCCGCGGTAGAGCACCGGGAAGTGCTCGTCCAGGCGCGAGGCGATGTAGTTGGCCGAGAGGACGGCGTGCGACGTCGCGGTCGTGAGGCCCTCGGCCCCCATCATGCGGACGTAGGCCCACGAGATCGGCAGGATGCCGGCCGAGCCGTAGGGTGCCGCGCTGATCGGGCCGACACCCGCACGCTTCTCGACCTCCGGGTGAGCGGCGTGCGAGGGCAGGAAGGGGGCAAGGTGCTCGCGCACCGCCACCGGGCCCACACCGGGGCCACCGCCGCCGTGGGGGATGCAGAAGGTCTTGTGCAGGTTGAGGTGGGAGACGTCACCCCCGAACTCACCGGGCTTGGCGTAGCCGAGCAAGGCGTTGAGGTTGGCGCCGTCGACGTAGACCTGGCCCCCGTGGGAGTGCACCACCTCGCAGAGCTCGGTGATCCCGTCCTCGAACGCCCCGTGGGTCGACGGGTAGGTGACCATGATGGCCGCCAGGTCCTCCGAGTGTGCCTCACACTGGGCACGGAGGTCGTCCAGGTCGACGGAGCCGTCCTCGGAGGCCTTCACGACCACCACCCGCATGCCAGCCATCACGGCGGAGGCGGCGTTGGTGCCGTGCGCCGACGACGGGATGAGGCACACGTCGCGCACCGGGTCGCCCTCCGCGCGGCGTGAGGCGTGGTAGCCGCGGATCGCCAGCAGACCGGCGAGCTCGCCCTGGGAACCGGCGTTGGGCTGGATCGACACCCGGTCGTAGCCGGTCACCGCAGCGAGCCAGCCCTCGAGGTCATTGACCAGACGGCGGTAGCCCAGTGCGTCCTCGGCGGGCGCGAACGGGTGCAGGTCGGCAAACCCGGGGAGGCTGATGGGCTCCATCTCGCTCGTCGCGTTGAGCTTCATCGTGCAGGAGCCGAGCGGGATCATGCCGCGGTCGAGGGCGTAGTCACGAGCCGAGAGCCGACGCAGGTAACGCAGCATCTGGGTCTCGCTGTGGTGGCTGGAGAAGACCTCGTGCGTGAGGAACGGCGTCGTACGACGCAGCGCCTCGGGGAGGGCGGCGCCGGTCGCGGCGTCCACCCGCCCGAGGTCGGCCTCGAGCCCGAAGGCGCGCATCACGCTGTGCACCGTGGAGCCCGTGGTGGTCTCCGACGTGGAGAGCCCCACGCGGTCCTCGTCGACCAGGCGCAGGTGGAGACCGAGCGAGCGGGCCTGGGCCACGATGTCGCCCGCCTTGCCCGGCACGCGCACCGACAGGGTGTCGAAGAACTCGGCGTGCTCGACCTCCAGTCCCCCGGCTCGCAGCGCGGTGGCGATGGCTGCGGCGTAGCGGTGCGTGCGCTGCGCGATCGCCCGCAGCCCTTCGGGGCCGTGGTAGACGGCGTACATCGAGGCGACGACGGCCAGCAGCACCTGTGCGGTGCAGATGTTGGACGTGGCCTTGTCACGGCGGATGTGCTGCTCGCGGGTCTGCAGTGTGAGTCGGTAGGCGGGACGGCCCTCCGAGTCGACGGAGACGCCGACGAGGCGCCCCGGGAGATGGCGCTCGAGGCCCTTGGCCACGGACATGAAGCCGGCGTGCGGGCCACCGTAGAAGAGCGGCACGCCGAAGCGCTGTGACGAACCGACGACAACGTCCGCACCGAGCTCGCCGGGCGCCTCCAGCAGGGTCAGCGCGAGCAGGTCCGCAGCGACCACACCGAGCGCGTTGCGCTCGTGGGCCGCGGCCATCAGCGGAGCCGGGTCGAGGATGCGTCCAGAAGCACCCGGGTACTGGACGAGGACCCCGCACAGCTCGCCGTCTGGCAGGCCCGTGGTCAGGTCCGCCACGACGACCTCGATGCCCATCGCCTCGGCCCGGGTGCGGACCACGTCGATCGTCTGGGGCAGCGCGTCGGCGTCGACCACGAACGGGCCCGAGGCCTTCCGGTTGGCCCGACGTACGAGCGTCATGGCCTCGGCCGCGGCCGTGCCCTCGTCGAGCAGGGAGGCGTTGGCGGTCGGCAGGCCGGTGAGGTCACCGATCATGGTCTGGAAGTTGAGCAGTGCTTCGAGGCGGCCCTGGGAGATCTCCGGCTGGTAGGGCGTGTACGCGGTGTACCAGGCCGGGTCCTCCAGCACGTTGCGACGGATCACCGGCGGTGTCACCGTCCCGTGGTAGCCGAGGCCGATGAGCGACTCCGCCGGGCGGTTGCTCGCGGCCAGAGCGCGCAGCTCGGCGCTGGCCGCAGCCTCGCTCAGCGGCGAGGGGAGGTCCAGCGAGTCGGCCGTGCGGATGCCTCCGGGCACGGCAGCGTCCATGAGTGCGTCGATCGACTCGTACCCGAGGTGCGACAGCATGTGGGTGACGTCGTCGGGTCGCAGGCCGAGGTGGCGCTCGGAGAACGGGAGCACCCCGTCGAGGGCCACGAGGCTCAACGCGTCAGCGGGCTGGTCGCCAGGAGCAGCCGGAGCGGTGGAGGGGTGGTCGGACATGGCCGGATCCTTCGGGGTCGGACGAACGAGGTCGCCTCCCCCTCTGTCACGTCGCACCACGACGCTTCCAGAGTTGCCTGCTCCACGCGGTCCTGGGTGCCTGAGAGGTTCCGGGGAGGAATTGCCCCTTCGGCGCTGACGACGGATTCGCCAGGCTCTCCCGCATGGGATGTGACAGCGCCCCCGAATCTAGCATTCGGGGGCGCAGGCACAGCGTGGGCGTCAGACGGGTGGCGGTCAGCCGATCTTGCGGGAAGCGCGGCGGGCAGCGAGCTCGTCGCCAGCCACCGGACCGTCGGACTCAGCGGCCGTACGCTCGCTCGGGAGCTCGGCGAGCGTGCCCTCGATCTCGCGCCACACGCCGCCGATGGCGATGCCGAAGACACCCTGACCGCCCTGGAGCAGGTCGATGACTTCGTCGTTGCTGGTGCACTCGTAGACCGACGCACCGTCACTCATCAGGGTGACGCGCGTGATGTCCTCGGTGCCCCGCTCGCGCAGGTGCTGCACGGCGGTACGGATCTGCTGCAGCGAGATGCCTGCATCCAGGAGCCGCTTCACAACCTTCAGGAGAAGGATGTCGCGGAAGGAGTACAGGCGCTGCGAACCGGATCCGGTGGCACCGCGGACGGTGGGTTCCACCAGTCCGGTCCGGGCCCAGTAGTCAAGTTGCCGGTACGTGATACCGGCGGCGTTGCAGGCCGTTGGCCCGCGATAGCCGGTGTCACTGGGCAACGGGGACACGTCGTCGGAGAAGAGCAAGCCTTGCTCCTCCGCGACCTCGGTGGCATGCGCAGCCGAAGCTGCCGCCACCTTGTCCTTCTCGTTCTCGTTCACGCCCACAGGGGACCCTCCGTCGTCTACTCCGTTGAGCGTAACCCGTTCGGGGAAGGAAGAAGGATCAGTCGGGAGACAGATCACATCTGGAGAGTTACAACGGAGACACTTCAAGGTAAGGCGCCGATCGAGGGTGGTCAACGCACCGACGCGGCGTGTCGCAAACCCTCATGCTCAAGTGGAGGGTGAGCCCCCGGGCTCCTCGAAGTCCTCGGGCGTGACCTGGTCCAGGAACTCGCGGAACTTCTCCACTTCGTCGTCCTGCTCGTCCGGCGCAGTGATGCCGGCCTCCTCCAGCACTTCGGGTGAGGCGACGATCCGCGTACCCGTGCGCAGGGCGAGGGCGATGGAGTCGGAGGGACGAGCGCTGACCTCGACGCCGGAGGCGAAGACCAGCGTCGCGAAGAAGACGCCTTCCTTCACGTCCACGATCCGCACCTCATCCAGCTCCTGGCCGGTGGCGATCAGCACGTCCTTCAGGAGGTCGTGGGTCAGGGGCCGCGGCGGAACCACACCCTGCTGGGCGAAGGCGATGGCCGTGGCCTCGCCGGCACCGATCCAGATCGGGAGGTAACGATCACCCGCGGTCTCGCGGAGCAGCACGACGGGCTGGTTGGAGGGAGCCTCCACCCGCACACCGATCACGTCCAACTCATGCACACCGAAACCCTACTCCTCCGGCAGCACGGGCGGGACCTCCGCGGGGGTCAGGGCTGCTGGAGACGGGTCTTCACCAAGGTCGCGTGCAGGCGCACCGAGAGCGCGGCGATCTGGTGCGTCGCGTCGTCGGCCCGCGCACTGGCGGCGGCGTCGCGGCCGCGACGCAGTGGCCCGACGACCATCTCCACCAACCCAGCCTCACGGTCGGCGGCGCTCTTGTAGGCGCGCAGGTGGCGAGGCTCCAGGCCGAAGTCGGCCAGCTCCTTGGCGGTCTGGACCACCACCAGGGCGTCGCTGTCGTAGTGCCCGGTGCCGGCGCGGGGCTGCACCAGGCCGAACTGCTCCAGCTGGGTCAGCAGCTCGTCGCTGACCTCGGCGATCTTCATCAGCTCGCGACGCGAGAGGCGTACGTCCGAGCGGCGGCCGAAGGACTCGGGCGACGGAAGGCCGTCACTGCTGAGCGCGACCTTCGGTACGGTCGGCACCACGGACTCGATCGGCGGCGGCTCCAGACCCCGGTCGATGGCGTCGAGGTGCTCGCCGATCACCTTGAGCGGCAGGTAGTGGTCGCGCTGCATGCGCAGGACGTAGCGCAGACGGTCGACGTCGGCCGACGAGAACTTGCGGTAGCCCGCCGGGGTGCGGTCAGGGGCGATGAGCCCCTTCTCCTCCAGGAACCGGATCTTGGGGATGGTCACGTCCGGGAAGTCCGGACGCAGCACGTCGAGCACCTGCCCGATGTTCATCCGCCCCTGGGGAGCGGGACCCGACTGGGCCGAGGAGACGGTCGCCACGACGGCTCAGTCCGCGTGGCCGGAGAAGAACACGAGCCGGTACTTGCCGATCTGGACCTCGTCACCGTCGCTCAGCGCCACCGCGTCGATGCGGTCACGGTTGACGTACGTCCCGTTGAGGCTCCCCACGTCGCTGACCTCGAAGTGGGTACCACTGCGACGGAACTCGGCGTGCCGGCGCGAGACCGTCACGTCGTCGAGGAAGATCGAGGAGTCCGGGTGGCGACCGACGGTCACCAGGTCAGTGTCGAGCAGGAAACGCGAGCCCGCACCCGGGCCACGCTGCACCACGAGGAGCGCGGAACCCACCGGGAGGCCGTCCACGGCCGCCGCGTCCACGGGACTGAGGTCCCGGTCGGAGGTCTCGACCTTCTCCACGACCGGGCTGATCGTCGTGGTGGTCTCGGCACCCGACTCACCCGAGGGCGCGTCGGCCGTTCCGACGAGACGCGTGCCGCACTGGGCACAGAACCGGGCGTCGTCCGGGTTGTTCTTCCCGCAGGCCGTGCAGAACGGCATGTGTCCTCCGCTTCGACGATGTCAGCGTCCGATTCGAGAAACCCTCAAGGTCGGACTGAGGCTCAAGGTTGCTATGAAAGTACCAGTCAGGGCAACCGCGCCGAGGCACGATCAGGAAAGACCGGCCTGGTAGGCGTCGGCGTCCAGCAGCGAGTCGACGGCGCCGGGCTCGGCCGGTACCACCTCGAAGAGCCAGCCGCCCGCGTACGGGTCGTTGTTGACCAGCTCGGGCGTCGCGTCGAGAGCCTCGTTGACGGCGACCACCTCTCCCGTCACCGGGGCGTAGATGTCGCTGACCGACTTCGTCGACTCGAGCTCACCGCACGACTGGTCAGCGGTGATCGCCTGGCCCACGTCGGGGAGCTGCACGTAGACGATGTCGCCCAGCGCGTCCTGCGCGAAGTCGGTGATGCCGACGCGCACCGCGCCCTCGATCTCGCCCGGGCTGCGCACCCACTCGTGCTCGGCGGTGTACTTCAGGTCCTCCGGGAACATCGGGGGGCTCCTTCGTGAGTGGGTGGGATCGCTGGCGACGAGGTTACTGCCCCTCCGCGGGGCTCGCGAACTCCGCCCGGGGCAAGGATCGCACGCTCTCGATGTCGACCGAGTCGAGCTCCTCGATGGCGACGTCGGCATTCTGGTCGCCGCGGAGGGTGGCGACGGGGCCGCTGGGGAAGGTCAGACCCGTGTGGAGGGTGTGCGGCTCGCCGATCACCTCGATGACGTAGGGCGAGCGCAGCGGCTCCCCGTCGAGATGGATCACGCCGTCGACCTCGGAGAACGAGCTGGACGCCACGAGGCGTACCCGTCCGTCGAACTCGATGGCCTCGGCACCTGCCGTGCGCAGCTCCTGGATCGTGTCGAGCAGCGAGTCGATGGTGATCCGGCCCGCTTCCTCGGTGATGGTCACGCGCAGTCCCGGTCCGGTCACGGGCACGAGGCCTGCCAGCATGTTGAGCGTACGCAGCCGCGTCTCGGCCTGCTCGACAGCAGCCTCCCGGGCGCTGGTGTCGACCAGGAGCTCCCGGCGGTCCTGCTCGAGGCGTGCGATCTCTCGGCGGGTGCGGTCGGAGGTGCCGGCCACGCCGTTGAAGATCTCGATCAGCTCTTCCTCTCGACGGCCCTCGTAGGTGTCGTCGAGCTGGGTGTTGCGCACCTGGGCCACCGCGGCGAAGCCGAGCAGTGCCAGGAGGACTCCCACGACCGCCTGCGAGCGCCCGGGCTTGACGAACATCTGGCGCAGTCGCGCCCTCACCACCGTTCGGTCCGCAGGGGCCGCCTCGGAGGCGGAGGCGTCCAGCTCGGACGAGGGCTGCTCGACGAGGTCCGTCTGGGACGACTCGGCCTCGGACGGGGCCTGGTCGGCCGAGTCCGAGGCAGGAGTCTCGTCCTGCGTGCCCTCGTCGGGGGTCGGCTCGTCCTGCGCGATCTCGTCCAGGGTGGCGTCGTCAGCGGCGACGTCGTCCGGGGCAGCCGAGGGGGCCTCGGCGTCGGCCGGGCTCTCGTCCACTGCCCGCTCAGGTTCGACCTGGTCGGGCTGCTTCTCGTCGGGAGCGGTGGGGTCAGGCGTGGAAGACATGGCGTCGAATCGCTGCGGCGTTGGAGAAGATACGGATCCCGAGCACGACGGTGACGCCGGTCGAGAGCTGGCTGCCGACGCCCAGCTGGTCTCCCAGGAAGACGATCAGGGCTGCCAGGACGACGTTGCTCGTGAAGGAGACGACGAACACCTTGTCGTCGAAGATGCCGTCCAGGTGGGCACGGAAGGCTCCCAGGACCGCGTCGAGCGCGGCCACGACAGCAATCGGGAGGTAGGCCTCGAGCCCGGTGGGGATGTCAGGCTGCAACAGCAGCCCAGCCAGCACCCCGAGCAGCAGGCCGATCGCGGCGATCACTGCCTGTCCTCCTTCTTGCCGGCTTGGTTCTTGGTCTTCTTCGAGCCAGCCGGCAGGGCCGACCGCATGGGTCGGACCCGAGCAGCGGGCAGCTCGAGGTTGTCATCATTCTTCACTTCGAGCACAAATCCCAATGAACGCGCCACGGAGTAGAACAGTGATCCGTTGGAGCTGGCGAGCAGCTCCCCCTGCAGACGGGCGGGATCGCCGATCGCCTCGACGACGTACGGCGGGCTCAGCGGCCGGACGTTGACGTGGATGGCGCTCCCGGAGTTCTGGATGGACGACAGCGCCGTCAGTCGCTGGCCGTTGATGGCGATGGCCTCGGCGCCGGCGGCCCAGAGACCGTCGACGAGGACGAGCAGGTCGTCGTCACGCACGATCTGCTGCGGTGTGGCGTCCGGGGCGTCGTCCACCGTGACCCTCAGGCCCGGCCCACGGACCGCGAGGTAGCCCGTACGCACCCCCAGACGGCTCACCTGGCTGGTCAGCTGCCCCTCCCGTTCCCGCAGTCCGCGCAGCTCGGCGTCCAGCTCGGCGTTGGTCTCCATGAGCTCGCCGGCCCGGTCCTTGAGGGTCCGCACCGATTCCTGCTCCTGCTTGATCCGTCCGGCGAGGCTCGCCTTGCCCAGGGCCTCGACGTCGGCGTTGCGAGACGTCTGCATCGCCGCGACCGCGACGAGGACACCGAAGACGGCGACCGCGAGGGCGGTCACGACCTTGGACTGTCGTGACGGCGGCGCCACCTTCCCGCTGCCGGCCAGGGCGCGCTTGCGCTGGGCGACGGCCTGGTAGCCCTCGTCCATCGACTCACGCGTCAGCAGGGACAGCAGCGGCATCGTCACGTGCTGCGGCAGGTCGTTCGGCGCCCCAGACTTCGGGACGGCAGACTTCGGGGCGGCAGACGTCGGGCCGGCAGGCGTCGGGTCAGCAGACGTCGGGTCCGCGGGCTTCTGGTCAGCCACGAACACCCCCCTCCCTCGTCCGCGGCAGGGGCGGCGTCTGCTGGAGCAACGTACGGACCTGCCACGCGTAGAGCACGCCGGCCCACCAGTACAGGCCGATGCCCCAGCAGGCGAACGCCCAGCCGAAGATGTTCGCGAACGTCGAGAAGACGCTGTCCCCACCACCGAGCAGGAGCAGCGGGAAGGCGTACAGCAGGTTGAAGGTCGCGGCCTTGCCGAGGAAGTGGACCGGCAACGACGTGTATCCCCGGGTACGCAGCAGCGGCACCAGGCCCCAGAGCAGCACGTCACGCAACGGCAGCAGGACGGCGACCCACCAGGGAATGAAGTCGCGCCAGGCCAGGCCGATCACGACGGCGAGGATGTAGAGGCGGTCCGCGATCGGGTCGAGCAACGCACCGACGCGCGAGCGCTGGTCGAGCACCCTGGCCAGGTAGCCGTCGAGCCAGTCGGTCAGGCCGGAGACCATGAGCAGTGCGAAGGCCCAGCCGTCCTGGCGCGCGACGACGACCAACCACAGGAAGAGCGGGACGCCCAGCAGCCGTAGGCCGCTCAGGAGGTTGGGGAGGGTGAGCAGACGCGACTCCCCGGCGCGGGCATCAGCAGCCACGGTCGTCCCTGCTCCCTCCCGGCACGCTCCGCGGCCCTGTCGATGTGGACGACGGCCAGCGTACCCAGCGTGCGGTCATGACGACGGCGAGTCCTCCTGGTGCGCAGCGTCGCGGATCTCTCCCACCAGCTCCTCGAGCAGGTCCTCGAGGGTCACGAGGCCGAGCGTCGCGCCGTCCTCCCCCACCACACGGCCCATGTGGGCCCCCCGGCCCTGCAGGGCCTCAAGGGCGGAGTGCAGGGGGTCGTCGCGCCGTACGCTCGCGAAGGGTCGGATCCACTTGTCGTCGACGGGCCGCAGCCTGCGCCGCTCGTCGACCTCCAGCACGTCCTTGACGTGGAGGTAGCCGATGAGGTCGCCAGACTCCGAGCGGACCGGGAAGCGGGAGTAGCCCGTGGCAGCGCAGACCGCCTCCACCTCGGCTCCCGAGGCACCCCGCGGCACCGTCGTCAGCGTCTCCGTCGGCATCACCACCGACGCCACGGTCTTCTCGGTGAAGCCCAGGGCGCCGGAGAGTCGGTCGTACTCCCCCGCCTCGAGCATCCCCTGGCCACGGGACTCCTCGACGAGGGCTGCGACCTCCTCACGGGTGAAGGTCGAGTTGACCTCGTCCTTCGGCTCGATGCCCAGCGCCCGGATGATCACGTTGGCACACGCGTTGATGAAGAGGATGATCGGCTTGAGCACGGTCACCACGACCATCATGGGGGGCCCCAGCAGCAGGGCGGCGCGCTCCGGCCCGGCGATCGCGATGTTCTTCGGCACCATCTCCCCGAGCACCACGTGCAGGTAGACCACCAGCATCAGCGCCACCACGAACGAGATCGGGTGCACCGCCTGGTGCGGCACGCCCACCAGCTCGAAGACCGGCTCGAGCAGGTGGGCGACGGCTGGCTCGCCCACGGCGCCGAGGCCCAGCGAGCAGACCGTGATGCCGAACTGCGCCCCGGCCATCACCACCGAGACCCGTTCCATGGCCGCGAGCGTCGAGCGCGCCATCTTTGAGCCG
This sequence comes from Nocardioides jishulii, assembly GCF_006007965.1. Classification (NCBI taxonomy): domain Bacteria; kingdom Bacillati; phylum Actinomycetota; class Actinomycetes; order Propionibacteriales; family Nocardioidaceae; genus Nocardioides; species Nocardioides jishulii. The sequence goes on from NZ_CP040748.1 coordinate 1,853,688, forward strand.
GACGCGGCCAGTGGTTCGATCTGGGAGCGCCGGGCCGAGATCAGCGCGAACTCGGCTCCCACGAAGAACGCGTTCAGCGCCAGGAGGACGAGGGCCAGCACCACAGCGGTGAGGTCACCCATGGCGGCCACCCCCTTCCTCCGGCGCAGGGTCCGTCGCCACTGCCTCCAGGCGCAGGCGGTCGATGCGGCGACCGTCCAGGCGCTCGACGGTCACGGCGACCGTGTCGTACGACGTCTCCCCTGACCCGTCGGAGCGCGGAAGGCTGAGGGTGATCCGGTCGCCCACGACCGCCAGGCGTCCCAGCGTCTGCACGACGAGTCCAGCCACCGTGTCGTAGTTGTCGTCCTCCGGGAACCTCCACCCGGTGACGTCCTCCACCTCGTCGGGGCGCAGGAGACCGGAGACCGACCACGACCCGTCCCGGCGCCGGCGGGTGCGGTCGCCCAACCGGTCGTGCTCGTCGGCGATGTCGCCGACGATCTCCTCGACGACGTCCTCCAGGGTCACGATGCCCGCCTGGCCGCCGTACTCGTCGAGCACGACGGCGAGCTGGAAGCCGTCCTGGCGCAGGAGCGCCAGCAGCGGGTCGAGCCGCAACGAGTCGGGCACCAGGGTGGGCCGGACCATGATGTGCCGGATCCGTGCCGTCGCCCGTTCGTGCACGGGCAGGGCCACGGCGTGCTTGACCAGCACGGTGCCGACGACGACTCCGGCTTGGTCCAGGACCGGAAATCGGGAGTGACCGGTCTGGCGGGCCAGGTCGATCACGGCCGCTGCGCGGTCGGTGTCGGTGAGGCTGTGCGTCCGGACGCGGGGCGTCATGATCTCGCCCGCCGTGCGGGTCCCGAACTCCACCGAGCGTTCCATCAGCTCGGCGGTCTCGGCGTCCAAGGTGCCCTCGACGGCCGATCGCTGGACGAGTGAGGCGAGCTCGCCGCTGCTGCGGGCGGAGCGCAGCTCCTCCTGGGGCTCGATGCCGAGGCGTCGGACGATGGCGTTGGCCGAGTTGTTGAGGCCCCTGATCGGCAGGGCCATCGCTCGGGTGAAGCCTCGCTGGAAGCCCTGGGTGGCGCGGGCCGTGCCCAGCGGCACCGACAGGGCCACGTTCTTGGGCACCAGCTCACCGATCAGCATCGTCCCGAGCGTGGACAGCGCCAGCCCGATCCCCACGGCCGTGGGGCCGACGGCCGAGTCAGGCACCCCCAGCCGCTCCAACGGCGTGTCCACGAGGGAGGCGATGGCGGGCTCGGCGAGGAAGCCGATCGCGAGGTTGGTGATCGTGATGCCCACCTGGGCTCCGGAGAGCTGGGTGGAGAGGCTGTGCAGCGCCTGCTGGACGCCGAGAGCACCCGGGTCGCCCTCGGCGGCGGCCCGGTCGACGGCACTGCGGTCGACGGTGACGAACGAGAACTCCGCCGCCACGAAGAGGCCGCAGATGAGCATCAGCAGCAGGGAGAGACCGAGCAGGAGCCACTCAGTCATGGGCGGCGCCACCCGGCGTCAGGTGTGCAGGGCACTCCGGCGAAGCACTGGCGACCGAGCACTGGGGCGAACGACGCACTGGGCGACCGACGCAGCGAGCTGGGTTGGTGTCCGTCCATGCGGGATGTGGCTCCTCGAGGTCCGGGACGCGGTCAGCCGATCCTACGCCTCACGAAGCCGCAGGCTCCGGCTCGCCCAGACGGGGTTGGTCCCCGCTCACGAAGAGGCCGAGGGCGCGGGCGACCTCGGCCGTCGAGACGGCCGGCATCACGTCGGTCGGGCGGGCTGACGACACCCACCCGATGCCGGGCTCGAGGCGACGGACCACTCGAGCGGGGACACCCACGACGACCGTGTGGTCCGGCACCACTCCCCGGACGACGGAGCCCGCCCCCACCACCACGTTGCGTCCGATCCGGGTGCCGGGAAGGATCACGGCGCCGCGGCCGATCCACGAACCGGAGCCGATCTCCACCGGGTCGTGCTGGCCGAACTGGAGGCCGATGGGGGTCTCGGGGTCCTGGTAGCCGTGGTTGGCGTCGGAGATGTAGACGTCCTGCCCGAACCACACGTCGTCGCCGATCACGACGGACTCGTGGGCGGTGATCGTGGCGCGGGCTCCGATGACGCACCGCTCACCGATCACCAGGCCCCGGGCCGGCGCGCCGGGGTCGTCGGGGCCGTAGCCGACGGCCAACGAGCACTGCCGTCCGATCATCGTGCCGGAGCCGATGTGCATGGAGCGCGTCCCGAAGAGGGACATCGGAGGAAAGGCGATGCAGCTTCCCGGCGCCAGGGTGCCGAACTCCTCGCCCAGGGCGGTGCCGGGCGCGATGGCTCCCGCGCGCTCGACCCAGCGGTGCGCCCTGTGCAGGGCGTCGGCGATCAGGCGGTGGCGTCGTTTCACGAGGCGTGACCCTACCTGTGGGTGGCCGGCTGGGGGCCGATCCGGTGGGTCAGGTCCCGGGCAGGTCGATCGTCGTGCCTCCCGCAGCGATGACCTTGTGCTCGGTCGCGGTCACGATGCGGAAGAGCCGGGTGTTGCGTCCCAGCCGCACCCGGTCGGGCGCCACCCGCTGGCTGGCTCGCACCGCCGCCGTCAGGGCGCGGTGACCCGCCGCGTGCGCGGCGCTCCACGGCAGGCCGAAAGCCTCGCGTACGCGCGCCGGGAGCAACCCGACCACCACGAGGTTGGTGCCGCGCGAGCCGATGCGCAGGCGCCCGGGGACGGGCATGTCGAGGGCGATGGCCCGTCCCACCGCCCGCGCCTCCTCGGTCACGTGGAAGTCGGGGCCGTCGAGGTGGGCAGCCATCCAGGCGTCGAACTCGTCAGCCGTCGCAGGGGCCACTGCAGGCGGCATGCCGAAGAGCTCGCCGAAGCGCACCCAGTCCTGCCACAGGTCCTCACGCTCGGCGCTCGTGAGTGGCCGGACCAAGGCTTCGAAGCAGGCGCGCGAGGAGTCGGCGAGCACGGCCATGGTCCACAGCATCAGGTGGGGATCGAAGGCGTCGTACGGAGTGCCCGCAGGGAAGCGTCCCTCATCCTGCGGCAGGACTCCCTTGACCCGGCTGTGCATGCGGCGGACGCCCGTCAGCACCCGGTCGGCCTCGTCCCGGTCTCCGAAGAAGATCGCCTCGAAGGCCTCGGCGGTGGCGGAGAGGCGGGCGAAGGGACGCTCCTTGGCCTTCGTCGAGGAGCTGGTGCCCACGTAAGGCACCGGCGAGGTCGCACCGACGATCAGGGCGCGTTGCCCGTACGTCTGCCCCACGGCCCGGTGGGCCTGCACCCGATGGAGCATCGACTCCGGTGGGAAGTACCCCGTCCCGCCCACGCGCCCTCCTCAGGTCCGACTGGCCACACCCTAGCCAGATTCCACCACCTTCGCCGAGGAGCTCGGGTCCCGGGAAGGCCGCTGCGACGGACGGATCGACTCCGCCAATCGGTGGCACGACAAGGACGTATCACCATATATTCGCTATTCCGACGTAGGAGGGCACGACATGAAGAGCGCCGTCATCACCGGCAGCACCAAGGGAATCGGGCTCGCGATGGCTCGCGAGTTCCGCCGTCAGGGCTACGGGGTGGTGGTCTGCGGCCGCACCGAGGAGGCGGTCGCCGGCGCGATCACCGCACTCGGCTCCACCCACGTGGTCGGTCGGGCCACGGACGTCACGGACCTGACGCAGCTGCAGGCTCTGTGGGACCTCGCCGTCAGCGAGTTCGGCCAGGTCGACATCTGGGTCAACAACGCGGGTGTCGCGCACACCACCAAGCCGATCGTCGAGACCCGGGAGCAGGACGTGCGCTCGATGGTCTCGACCAACATGCTCGGCACCATCTTCGGGTCGCAGGTGGCCACCCGGGGCTTCCTGACCCAGGGCAACGGGCGGCTGTTCAACGTCCTCGGCGGCGGCAGCGACGGCCGGATCCGCCCCGGCATGGGGGTCTACTCCACGACCAAGCGCGGTCTCGACATGTTCACCCGGGCCCTCACCAAGGAGACGAAGGAGTCGGGCATCGTCGTCGGGCAGATCCGACCCGGCATCCTGATCAGCGACGGCTGGCTCCGCGAGGCCGCCCGTGCTCCGGAGCAGGTCTCCTCCCAGCGCCGGATGCTCAACATCCTCGCCGACCACGTCGACGACGTGGCCCCCTACCTGGTCTCGGAGATGCTGGCCGCGGACAAGACCGGCGTCGAGATCTCGTGGCTGACCAACGGGCGTCTGATGAAGCGCTTCATGACGCCGGGCTACGCCCGCAAGAACGACGTGATGGCCCGCTACGGGCTCTGACCGTCAGGGGGCACGCGCGGCTGGGAACGCCTCAGCCGCGCGTGAGCCGGCACCGAGCCAGGAACGCCTGGTCGGTACGACTCTCGAGGAGCTCCACGAGCACACCGTCGTCGGTGGTGCCGTAGCACACCGCCGCCGCTCCCCCACTCGACTCGGTGACCGGGTGGTGCCAGGCCACGTCCGCCGCACCTGCCCTGACCTCGTCGATGCCGTCCACGTCGAGGCAGACGTGGTTGACACCCAGGTCCACGGGAACTGGCGTCGGCCCGAGGGCCCCCGGTCGCAGCGCGACCGCGACGGGCCCGGGGACGCCGGCGAGCAGGTGTCCCGACGCGTCACCGACGCGGACCTCCACGCCGACCAGGCCGGTGCCCTGCGACCCATCGACGAGCCGCAGGCGTACGCCCTCGGGGCTGGCGACGAGGTCGGGCTCCAGCACCGAACCGCCCCACGCGGGCACACGCTCCATGGTCGATGCGGGGTCGTCGACGGCCCAGACGAGTGACGTCACGCCCGGCGCGTCGGCTGCGCGCTCGCCGGGCACCGGTGAGGCGAAGGCGAAGAGCTCCAGGAACGAGGTCTCGGTACGCAGCAGCGCCACCTCGGCCGCGGTCCCGGTCAACGCCAGGGACTCATCAGCCGGCACCGTGCCCACGGGCCAGCTGAAGCCACCGTGGTCGCTCGCGCCGAGCGCATGGATCCAGAAGTCGCGAGCGACCCCGAGCTCAGCCACGCTCACGCCGACGTGGTTGACGGCGACCACGCGGCCCCGGCTCACGGCATCGGCAGGTCGATGGTCTGGCACTTCTGGCAGGTCTTGCGGGTGGGGGTCTGGGTGTTGTTGGCCGGGGTGCGCCACGTGTGCCCCTTCAGGCGGCACGACAGCGGCAACCCGACGACCACTCCGGACTTCGGGCCCGTCGGACCGCCCAGGACGCCAGCGCGCTTGGCGACGGCCGCCGCGACTCCGGCGGCTCCCAGGACGGTCAGGGCGATGCGGAGGGTCTTGCTCATCGATGTCTCCTCAGAGGTGGGGAAGGGAAGGGATCACGCGCCGCGCTCGCGGCGCTCCCGGTCAATCTGCTCGTACGTCGGGCGGATGTCGCCCAGGTGGGCACGCTGCGCCTCCTCGGCCCCAGCGACGTCGCCGGCTCGGACCCGGTCGAGGATGTCACGGTGGTCGTGGTCGACCTGGGTCCAGAAGGACTCCGGGGCGTTGCGGCGCACGAACCTCTCGTAGACCACGCCGAAGATCGGAGCGGCCACGGCCTCCAGCACCGGGTTGGCTGTGGCACGCAGGAGGCTGAGGTGGAAGTCGCGGTTGGCGGCGAACATCGCGTCGAGATCGGTGACGTCCGGGTCGAAGATCGAGTTCTGCAGCGCTTCGAGGTCCCCCTCGGCGTGCCGGGCCGCGGCCAGTCCCGCGGCCGGGACCTCGAGCATGAACCGCACCTCGATCAACGACTCCACCGACAGCGAGTCGGCCGAGGTGAGGAGCGCCAGGCTGGACTGGACGAGTCCGGCGATGTCACCGGGCTGGGGTGCCGCCACGAAGGAGCCGCCGGCCACCCCGCGGCGCGTGACGAGCAACCGCTCGGTCGCCAGGGCGCGCAACGCCTCGCGCACGGTGCTGCGGGAGACGCCGTAGAGCTCGCACAGCTCGGCCTCTGCCGGCAGCCGGTCACCCGACCGCAGCTCGCCCGAGAGGATCTGGTGGCGCAGCGCGTCGGCCAGCACCTGGTAGGCAGGCCCCTTCTCCGCGTCCCCGCCTTCACGTCGCATAGGGGGCACCTTAGCCTCCCCTGCGCGCCGTGACCGGAGACCACGACAAGGCGTACGACGAGCTCACCGTGCGTCACCTGCGACGCGGAGCAGCTCAGCCACCACGAGCTCGGGCGCGAGAAGCGGGGCATCGTGGCCGGTGGGCAGCACGCGGTAGGGGATGCCCCGGGCATCGCAACGCTCACGGGTGACGGTCGAGGGGTAGCCCGCCGGCGTGCCGACGCAGAAGTAGTAGTGCTCGTCGAGCCCGTCGGGGACGCCGGGCAAGGGATCCAGGGAGGGACCGACAGGGGTGGCCGTCAGCTGCGGGGCCATCCAGGCCGCGAGCTCCTCCGACAACCACTCGTCGGCGACGGGCGGACGAGGAGGCACCGTGGCGTCACGTGGCGGCAGCTGCGGCAGGCCTGGCCCCAGGTCGACGGCTCGCTCCCCCGCGTCCGGCACCGCGGCATCGAGGTGGACGAGGCAGCGAATCCGCTCGGGCAGTCGAGCTGCCAGCGTGGTGGTGACGATCCCGCCCTGGCTGTGGCCGACCAGGACGAGGTCGGTGAGGTCGTGGGCCAGCACGTAGGACGCCAGGTCGTCGACCCAGACGGCCAGCGACGTCACTCGTGCCAGCTCGTCCACCCGCTCCCCCGCGCCGACGAGCGACGGGGCGTGGGCGTCGTGACCGGCCGCCTCCAGGTACTGAGCCACCTCGCCCCACGCCCACCCGCCCCGGAACGCGCCGTGGACGAGGAGGAACGTGGTCACGAGCGTCCCACGCCCTCGTCGAGCACGACCTCGACGAACTCACGCGGGTAGGAGTCGTAGGGGCGAAGGTGCTCGTACATCACGACGGTGTGCTCGACGTAACCGTCGGCGCGCGTGCACTCCTCGTAGCTCTCGACGCTGTCGAACCAGCGGAGGTGGGTGAAGTGGGTCGGGTCCTCGACGCCCCGGAGCAGCTGCCGCCCGCGGAAACCCGGGTGGTCCCGGAAGAATCGGCCGAACTCCTCGTTGAGGGCGATGTACGCCCGGGCGTGCTCCTCGCCGGGCTTGGTCCACGCCTGAGAGATGACGGTGATCACATGTTCTCCCTTCCGCGTAGATCATATATCGCTACACTTTGTACCGTGAGCACCTCGAGCAGCCAGACCAAGACCATTCATGAGTACTTGGCGGAGAATCCGGACGTCGACAACAGCGAGCTGTGGGCGCAGTTCTGGGAGATCCTGAGCGACGCCAAGGAGCGGATCATCCGCGAGCTCCCCGTGCAGCCCCACCCCTCGTCCGAGGGCCTCGAGTACTGGGCGACGGAGGACAAGTCGTACGAAGGGTCCATGTCGACCTTCGTCGGCGACCCCGACAACGGCGCCGAGTGGCTCGTCCACTCGTGGATCGGCAACCGCACCAACTCCATCCTGGACATGAACCTCCAGGTCTGGCTCGGTCCTCACATCGACGTGCCGCACCTCATCCTGGTCTTCGGCACCATCCCCCAGATCTTCTTCTACTCCGAGCTGGTCCCCCGTCGTGACCTCATGACCGAGGTGGACTACCTGGAGAAGTACTACGAGCCGCTCAACGAGGACTTCCTCGAGTTGCGCGGTGACGACCGGTTCACCTGGTCGGTCTCGCACGGTTCCTACATGCGGGCCTTCCTCTCCCCCGTGGCCCACTCCTACACCGCCGATCGGTCGGAGGACGTCGTCAACACCCTGCGCGAGGTGGTCAACGCGCGTGTCGACAAGTGGCTGGAGGCCGTGCGCAACGCACAGCCCACGCCCGTCGAGGAGCGTGCTGCCCTGCGCGAGCGTGACCACAAGGTCCGCACCTACGGTTACACCCTCGACCCGATGAACGAGCTCTCGAAGAAGTTCCTCGGTGCCGAGAGGGTCGAAGAGCTGGTCGCAGTCCGCGCCGGCTTCAAGCAGATGGAGGAACTTGGATGAAGGTCCTGGTCATTGGAGCCGGTTTTGTCGGCTCTGCCGCGGCCGAGCGACTGATCGGTCTCGGTCACGAGGTCACGGTCACCACCACCACCGAGGCGAAGGTCGGCCCGTTGGCCGAGCGCTTCGGCAACGCAATCGTGCTGAAGGGCTCGGACCGTGACGGCGTGCACGCCGCCGTCGGCGCCGCCGACGCCGTCATCGTCACCGCCGGGCCGTCGGCCCAGGGGTCGATGACGCCCGAGGGCCGTGCCCAGACCTACCGCGAGATCTTGGTCGGCACCGCGGAGAACGTGGTCTCGGCCCCCGGCGACGCCCACATCGTGTGCCTGTCGTCGCTCTCGGTCTACGGCAATGCCGCGAACCACCTCGACGTCGTCACCGAGGACGCCCCCACCACGGACTCCGAGGACCCGAGCCCGGCCAACTTCATCCTCATGGAGAAGACCTACCTCAGCGCCGGTGACCGTGTCGCGGTGCTGCGCTGTGGCGACATCTTCGGCGAGGGTGACCCGCCGATCGAGGACAAGGTCAAGATGGCGCACCAGTACCTCGCCGGCTCCGTGCCGTTCGCTGGTGACGCCCTCCTCTACCGCCTCCAGGTCGAGGACGCAGCCGACGCCGCGGTGCACGCGATCGAGAAGAAGCTGACCGGGGTCTTCAACCTGACCCACGACGAGGTGCCGCCGACGAACTCCAAGCTCTTCGACACCATCTCGGAGCGCAACGACCTTCCGCCGCTGGAGTACCGCGGTGAGATCGCGGGTCCGACGAAGCCGATCTCCGTCCAGCGCCTGATCGACTCGGGCTTCACCCCGAGCCGCTCGTTCGACCCCGCCCTGGCGGAGCTGCGCGACAGCTGACGCACCCAGCACGCGAAGAAGGTCCCCACCCGTCGGGTGGGGACCTTCTCTGCTTGCTCGGTGCTTGCTGGGTGCGAGTGACCGATCAGGCGCGACGGGCGCGACGCGAGAACCAGAACAGCAGCCCGGCTGCGACGACTGCCAGGGCCCCTCCGCCGAGCACGACCGCAGGCATGCCCTCGTCATCGGCAGCCGCAGCCTTGGTCTCGCTGTCCCCGCCGTCAGCGGAGGCGCCGGAGGCACTCGCCATCGAGCCGATGACACCGCCCTTGGTGGCCTCGCAGTCAGCGGTGATGTTGATGTTCATCATCTCGTCGAAGGCGAAGTTGAAGCCGGTCACCTCGATCTGGGCATCAGCATCGTCCAACTGGACCTGCCCCGTCAGACGCGGCATCACCACCTCGGCGTTGGCCTCCGAGTTGACCGTGTGCGTGGCGCGCAGCTCCATCTCCTGACCTCCCACAGTCCCGATGGCGCGCACACGCATCGTGCCGTTCTCGATGGGCACCGGCGCGATGCCGGGAAGCTTCGGGAACTTGCCGACGAGCTCGACCGTGGTGCCGGGCTCGAAGTCACGAGGCCCAGCCACCGAGACCTTGCCCTCGTAACGGAACGCGCTCTGGAAGGGAAGCAGCAGGCAGTCGAACGTCACCTTCCCCTGGGCCACCGGGGCCACGTCGGAGCCCTTGACCGGCGCGTACGCCGATGCGCCCGACGCGGTGAAGCTCGACAGAAGGAAAGCGGCAGCGGCGCCAACCGCCAGCGTGTGTCGCCTTGAACTCGTGCTCATGGTTCTCCTCGTACGGACCTGTGCCCGCCTGTGCGATGTGGATGACATGTCGTCGTGAGACGACGAAAGAGGGCCTCGAACCATGCGGGCGAGGCCCTCTTCGTCGCGTACGACTGGGCTCCCCGCCCCGGCCACAGGGGCCGGGGCTGGGGGTCGTACGTCAGATCGTGCTGCGGCGCTGCCTCGGCATCCAGACCAGCAGGCCTGCGCCGATGACACCCAGGGCGAGCGCCCAGAGGCCGATCACCGGCATGGCGTCGCCGCCGCCGGTCTGCGGCAGGGTGGTGGTACCGCCGCCGGTGCCGCCATTGCCACCGCGGCTGGGCGGCTCCAGGTCGTCGATGTCGCCGACGCCCATGGTCATGGTCCCCACGGTGCCGTTGTCCGACGTGCAGTCGGCCGCGACATCGGCGCCGGAGATCTTGTCGAACTCGAAGTTGAAGGTCTTGACCTCGACCTTCGCGGAGTCACCCTCCACCGTGCCGGTCCCGGTCAAGCGTGGCACCGGGACGGGCTGGTTGGCAGCCGCGTTGACGCTGGAGGAACCCTTGACCTCGACCTCAGTGCCGTCGAGGCTCAGCTTCGAGGTCACGCGCATGTTGCCGTTGCTGATCGGCACAGGCGCCAGGCCGGGGATGTCACCGAAGTCGGCCGCGATGGTGACCTTGGAGGAACCCTCCTCCGCGCGAGCACCAGCAACAGTCACCTTGACCTTGTAGTCGTAGGCCTTGGTGAACGTGCCCTTCATCTGGCACTTGAGGGCGATGGTGCCCGAGGCAGCCTTGCCCTTGGAGTCGGTCTTGGGCGGCTTCGGCGCCTTCGTGGGCGTCGGGGTCGGTGTCGGCGTCGGCGTCGGCGTCGGCGCCGGCGTCGGGGCGACGCCCAGCTCCGGCGTCAGCGTGCCGAGGGAGCCGCCCGTCGCGGCCGTGCACTTGCCCTCGACGTCCGCGACGTTGAAGTCAAAGCTCTTGACCGTCACGGAGACGTCGGCGTCCGTCGTGGCCACGGTGCCCTGGATGCCCTTCGGCAGGACCACGGGCTCCTTCGTGCCGTTGTTGCTCGGGTTGACGTCCGTCTTGCCGGTGACCGTCAGCGCTGCGGGCTTCCCGCCTGCGTCCACGTTCAGGCTGAGGATGACCTTCTGGTCCTTCAAGGAGAGGAAGGCCGGAACAACGCCCGGCAGGGCGGACATCTCGGCCACCAGCGTGACCGGCGAGGAACCCTCGGCCTCACGGATGCCCTTGATGCTCAGGTCCGAGTCGTACACGAAGTCGGCGCTGCTTCCGAAGGCCGGCATCGTGCAGTTGAACTTGACGGTGCCACTGAGCTCCGCAGGAGCGGCCACGGCGGCCGGAGCCATCGACAGCGACGCACCCGCGACCAGGGCGCCGGCAGCGAGGCTGCGCAGCATCGTGACGGGGGTCATCAGGCGATCCCCCGACCGCGACGCGGGGTGAACCACAACGTGGCGCCACCGAGCAGGAAGAGCAGCACGCCGAAGAAGACGATCGTCGCCAGCTCGTCGCCGGGTCCCGTCTTCGGCAGGTTCTCGCCGCCAGCGGTGGGCGCGGGGGCAGCGGAGGGGGCGGGAGCCGCCGCCACCTCACCGAACGTGATGTCGCTGTAGAACGTGTTGGCAGCCACCGTCGCCGCGTCCACAGCGTTCGGCAGGGGCTGAGCCCCGATGACGCACTTCTGCTTGGTGCAGTCGAAGCTGCCGAACTTCTCCTTGACCACGATCTGCGTGGTGGGGATCTTGCCCGAGGCGTCGGCGTCCACGAAGGTCGCGCCGCCCGCGGTGTTGCAGTCAGAGGGGCCCTTCATTCCATCGATGCACTGACCGATGGCGATGGACTTCAGTCCGGGCTTGAAGCCGCTGCCCGAGATGGTCACCTGCTGACCGTCCTTGAGCCCCTGGGTGGCGCTGATGTCGAGCGTTGCGCTCGCGAACGCCGGGGGGGCGGCGACGAACGTCACGAAGAACAGTGCCACAGCACTGATCAGCGCTTTGCTGAGCTTCTTCGGTGTCTTTCTCACAGATTCTCCTCGGGGTGTCCGACGACGGCGGCCCGTCGGCGGTGACATTTCGTGCGGTGGATCTTGGCTTTGTGCATGGAACTCACGGTGGTTGCCGTGTCAGTCTCGGCTACTTGGTTCATCTTGGAGTGGAAACGGGGAAGTTACCAGTGGGTTGGTCCGACTGATCTGGAACTGGCGCCAGGTGCAGACCGGACCGGTGGATGGCCGCGGACTCCGCGCCGAGGTAGGAACGCACCACCGCGGGGTCGTTTCGGACCTCGTCGGGCGTGCCGGAGGCGATGACCCGACCGAGGTTCATCGCGATCATCCGGTCGCAGATGCTCGAGAGCAGCGGAAGGTCGTGCTCGATGACCACCATGGTGGTGCCGAGCTCGCGCCTAATCCCGAGGAGCAGCTCCCCCAGGGCGTCGCTCTCGGACTGGGCGATGCCGGCGGACGGCTCGTCCAGCAGCAGGACCCGCGGGTTGAGCGTCAGCAGGCTGGCGATCTCCACCACCCGGCGGGTGCCTGTCGAGAGCTCCTCGATCGTGCGGTTGGCGTAAGGGCTCAGGCCCATGCGCTCCATGAGGAGATCCGCAGCCTCGCCCTTCGTGACCTCTGCCGACTTGACGCCGAGCAGCGACCACCACAGGCGGGTCGGCGCAACGCGCTCCTGGGCGATCATCAGCGTCTCGCGCACGGTCATGGTCGGGAAGAGACCCGCGTCCTGGAAGGAGCGCACCAGACCGGCGACCGCCCGCTGCTCGGGGGTTGCCTTCGTGACGTCGAGTCCGTCGAAGACCACGTGGCCGGAGTCCGGCGTGGTGAAGCCGGCGACCATCTCGAAGAGCGTCGTCTTGCCGGCGCCGTTCGGGCCGATGATGCCGACGATCTCGCCCTGGGCGACGGTGAAGTCGACCCCGTCGGCCGCGACCACGCCACCGAAACGCTTGGTGATCTGCTGGATGCTGAGGATCGGCGTCCCACTGCTGGGGTCGATGTGGTCGGCGCGCAGGTCCGCGATGCCGTCCATGGCTCCCTCGAGGTTCAGAGCCCGCTGGAGCGGCGACTGGGACGGAGCGGCGGGTCCGAGTCGTACGTGGACGGGATCAATCCCCCGGCGACGCGCCAACATGTCGTAGAAGGCGTTGCGGGCACGGAGCACCACGCCACCGAGACCGTCGGGCAGCATGACGACGATCGCCAACCAGGCCACCGCCAGCACGGCCTCACCGACGAAGCCGAGTCCGAACAGGGCGGGGATGCCGATGATCACGAAGGCGCCGATGATCGGGCCACTGGTGACGGTGAGACCGCCGATCACGGCAATGGCCACCACGTCGATGCTGGCACTGCTCGGGAAGGAGTTGACGGTCAGCTGCGACTGGCTGTGGCCCACGACGACACCACCGAGTCCGGCGATGGCCCCGGCGACGGCGTACAGCTGGAACTTGCGCAGCCTGGCCGGGATGGTGAGTGCCCGACCCGCGTCCTCGTTGTCACGCAGGGCCTGCAGGGAGCGGCCGAAGCCGGACTCACGGATGTTCTTCGACACGATGAAGGCCAGGGCCAGCATCGCCAGCGCGAAGAGGTAGTAGTCCACCGCGTACTCGACGGGGTAGCCGAACCAGACTGGCTTGGCGGGTGAGATGCCCGACCCCAGGAAGATGTCGAGACGGAGCAGCCACGACACCGAGGCGAGCGCGAAGGCCAACGTGGCCAATGCGAGTGCCAGGCCCTTGAGGCGCATCGCCGGGATGGCGATCAGGACCGAAGCGATGGCTGCGGAGACCACGCCGCTGGCGACGCCGAACACGAAGCTGCCGGTGGCGTTCACGACATGGACAGAAGCAGCGGCAGCGATGCCGGCGAAGGCGAACTGACCGAGCGAGAGCTGGCCCGAGACACCGGTGAGCATCGAGACGCTGAGGCCGACGATGGCGAAGCCGGCGATGCTGGTGAGCGCCGCCGCCGTGTCATTGGTGATGACGTAGGCAACACCGATCGAGGTGAAGACGACGACCAGCAGGGTGATGCGTGGCGCCCAGCGGACGAAGGCCATCTCACGGTAGGCCGCGGGGACCGGCTCTGCGATCACCCGACGCCAGGAGACGCGCTCCTTGCCGGCGCGGCCGAGGATCGGCTGGCGCAGCAGGGCGATGATGATCACGAGACCGATCACTACGTTGACCAGGCCGGTCGTGTCGGGGTTGGAGAGCAGGATCTGCTCGATGAGGCCCACGCCCAACGACGCCGCGACGGCGATCGGGATCGAGGCCATCCGGGCGATCACGGCTCCGGCCAGACCCTTGAGCAGCAGCTCCGGACCCATGCCCTCGATCGAGACGCCCGAGGCGGTCGGGGTCACGAGGATGGCGGAGAAGGCGGCGATCGCGCCAGCGACTGCCCAGGCCAACGACGCCATGCGCTTGGCCGGGATGCCCTCGAGCTGGGCGGCGTCGGGGTCGTCTGCCGCGGCGCGGATGCCCATGCCGACCTTGTTGCGGTAGAGGAAGTACCACAGACCGATGAAGAGAGCCGTGCCCATGATCAACATGGCGATGTGCGGCGGTCCGACCGTCAGCGTCCCGAGCTTGAAGCTCGGCAGGTAGGGCGGGACCGGGTAGGCCAGGCCCGTCGAGCTGTTGAGCACGAGCGCGAAGACCGAGATCAGCTGGGAGATGCCCAGTGTCGCGATCATGCCGATCAGGCTCGGTCGTCCGCTGAGGCGGCGTACGACGACGATCTCGAGGAGCGCCGCGACACCTCCAGCGACCAGGATCGCGATGACGAAGGCAAGCCAGTAGGGCAGCCCTCGGTCGAGCACCAGGGCGGCGAGGACTGCTGCGCCGAAGGTTCCGATGGACCCGTGGGCGAAGTTCACGAAACGGCTGGACTTGTAGACCATGACCAGACCGACGGCCAGGAGGCCGTAGGTCATGCCGTTGAAGAGACCGAGCACCAGGCGCTCGATGCCGAAGTCGTAGTTGCCCAGGAAAAGTGGGGCAACACCTGCGAGGGTCATCCTGCGTCCTCCATGTGGCCACCGAGCATCAGCGCCTGGACCCGAGCGGGGTCGGCAGCGAGCACAGCGGCATCTTCCTCGGCGATGATCTCGCCCTTCTCCATGACGTACGCGCGGTGCACGAGCGAGAGCGCCACGTTGACCGACTGCTCCACCAGGAGGATGGAGGAACCACGTTCGTTGAGGCGACGGACGAGATCCATGAGGCCACCCACGACGACGGGGGCGAGACCGAGCGAGAACTCGTCGACGACCAGGACCTTGGGGTCACCCACGATCGTCTTGGCGAGAGCCAACATCTGCCGCTCGCCGCCCGACAGGGTGGAGGCGAGCTGGTTGCGGCGCGCGTGGAGCCGCGGAAAGACGGCGAGGGCGGCCTCGGTGGCCTCCTTCGTCCACTTGCGGCTCGAGTTCGCGAAGCCGTGCATCAGGAGGTTCTCGGTCACCGTCAGCGACGAGAAGGACGACTGTCCGACCACCTGGCAGAGACCGGCCTCCACCCGCTTGCGGCTGGGGGCCGAGGTCACGTCCTGGCCGAAGATGGAGACCGTGCCCGCATCGGGGGTCAGGAGACCACCGATCACCTTGAGCAAGGTGCTCTTGCCGACGCCGTTCGGACCGAGCAGGGCGACCATCTCGCCCTGCTCGACACGCACGCTGGTGTCGAAGAGCACCTGGAGGGGGCCGTACGAGGCACGGATGCCGTCGGCCACCAGGGCGGGACTACTCATTGAAGGACCGCTCCTCGCCCTCGTAGACGAAGCACTTGCACTCCTCGTCGAACCGCATGACCCGGTAGCCTCCGGCCGCGGCGTTGGACGTCTTCAGACCCTGACCGAAGCCGGAGGAAGGAGTGAAGTCGCCGCCCACGGTCTTGACGGCCTTGGCCCAGTTCCAGGCGTTGAAGTCGCCGGAGAGCTCGTCGGCACCCGCCTTGAGCAGTCGCACGGCGTCGCAGAAGGGCAGGCCCACCCGGGCACCCTCACGGTTCTCCCAGGTGATGTCCGACTCCGCGAAGATGTCGATGCAGACCTTCTCGTTCTCGTTGGGGAACGACATGGAGTCACCGACCTCCTGCGGCGGGTGGAAGCCCACACCGACCATGCCCTCGGTCACGCCCTCGCTGATCTGGCCTGTGTTGTTCACGAAGTACGTGGGGTTGTCGAAGCTCGACATCGCGTAGCGCGCCTTGTACTGCACGGTGGCGGAGGCGGAGTCGAACATCGACGACATCCGGGAGCCGCCCAGGAACATCACGTTCTCGTACCTCTTGTTGCGGAACGTGGTGGCAGCCTGGGTCAGCGTCTGGAAGAGGCTCGTCATGTCGGTGGTGTCGATCCACGACACCTCCGAGGAGACGCCCTCCTCCTTCAGGCGAGGTTCGACGATCTTCTCGAAGACACGCTTGTTGATCGCGCTGTCAGCCGCGATGACCCCGAGACCGTTGGCCGCGTCGAAGAATCCCTCCTCCTTCATCACGTCGAGCTGGGCCTCGGTGAAGGCTCCGTACTCGGGGAAGGAGGCCGTCCACAGGAACGGCGCCATCTCGTCGTAGAACTCCTGGTCGCTCGCCATGAGGGCGGCGTCGAACATCAGGGTCTGGGCCCGCTGGTAGCAGGGACGAGCGTTGGGCTGGTACTGACCGGTCAGGACGACCGCGAAGGCCTCGTCGTCCTGGGTGATCTGCTTGCACAGCTGCTCCTCCGCGGCGACGGAGTCGTTCACGGCGTCGTAGAGGCGGTAGACGGCTTCCATCTTCTTGCCCCCGAGGCCACCGTTCTCGTTCACCCACGTCTCGAGTGCCTTGACCTGGGCCTTGAGGTCACCCACCGGCTCGGTCTTGAAACCGGTGATCTCCTGCACCGCCTCGAGGTCGGTACCGATGAAGACGACCTTGACGGAGTCCTCGGTGACACCCGGACCGTCGCCGGCCTGGGGACTCAGGCCGAGGTTGCCACCAGGCATCAGCGCGCTGCAGCCGACGAGGGAGACCACGAGGCCGACGGAGACCAGTCCGGAGCGCAGAAGAGCCGACTTGTCCCTCCACATGCTCGGGTGCGGTGACCGGTTCTTCCTGCTGCCAAGTGCCACGGAGCTGCTCCTCATCGCTGGGGGTCGAGATGGCGATAGAATATACGATCTACGCCGTTTCGTGAATCACATCACGAAACTTTGGAATCGCGTTTCGCCCACCACTTGTCGGCGGCCTCCATGTCGACCACGGAGTCGTTGTCGTCGACCGGACGTCCGATCTTGCCGTTGCCCCACCAGTTGTCGAGCGCGGTGAGGTCGATGACAGAGGCTCCTGCCTCGTCGTCCTCGGCACCCGCGACCAGCGGCGCAGGGTTCATCCGGCGCTGCTGACGGCGCCACAGGCCCCAGGCCAGCAGTGCCACGCCCATGAGGTTCAGGGCGATGAGTCCCCAGGGGTAGGTCTGCCACTCGAGACCGAAGCGGCTCTCCTCCGAGTCGCCGACCTGGCCGACGACCTGGTAGACGCCGAACGAAGCCATGGGCAGCGCCACGTCGACGGCAACAGCCACGCGGGCACCGGGCTGGAGGTCGCCGACCTCGGCGGCCACGATCACCGGCTCCACGCCTGCTTCACGGCCCACACCCAGGCGCACCAAGGGGTTGGTGACCACGGACGAGCTGACGTTCTCGGCCAGGAACCGCACCTCACGGCGCGAGGAACCGCCGAACATCTCCCCCACGCTCGCCTCGCCGGCGAGGTTGGCCTCGGAGATCTTCAGGGGAGTCTCGGCCGAGGGAGCAACGCCGCCAGCCGGGCCGTTGACCTCGTCCACGGGACGGTCGCCGGGCAGCGGGATCTCGACCGGCGGGGCGACGGCAGTGCCGCTCACGGGGGGCACGGTGGTGGAAGTCCCACCCGGGTTGCTCGGTTCTCCCGGGTTGCCGGGGGGATTCTCGCCGGGCTCCTTCTCGGGCGGCACGATCGGAACGAGGTACTCCAGGGTGTGGGTCTGGCCCAGCGCTGCGAGGCCACCCTCGCGCTCCTGGGAAAGTCGCAGCTCGGTGGTGTCGACGTCGGTCGCGACGAAGCGCGTCTTGAACGTGCCGTCGGCACCAACGGTGACCTCGACCTGCGCGTCCGAGGACGCAGCGTCGGGCGTACGTCCCTCGACGACCACGGTGGCAGCCGGGTCCCAGCCGACGCCGGAGAGCGCGACGCGCAGACGCCCCTTGCCCTCCTTCTCGACCGCGGCGACGCTCGGGGCGCCGAGGACCACGGCGCTCGGACGGGGCAGGGTCACGGAGTCGCTCTTGACGGTGATCAGGGCCTCGCCGGCAGCCAGGTCGTCACCGATGGTGATCGTGGCTGCGGCATTGCCCTGCGAGTCAGCGACCAGGGCACCGGGAGTGGACGCGCACGTCTTGTTCACGTCGCAGATCTCTGCGGTGAACGCGTCACCGGCGTCGATGCCCGAGCCACGCAGCTCGACCGTGTCGCCAGCACGGAACGCGGAGGTCACGGCCTGGCCCTTGACGTCCTGGATGGCGAGCGTCCGCACGTCGTGCCCGATGAAGGTGTCCTTCAGGCCGATCGACACGGGCGTGGTGGCGGGGTTGACACCCGGCGTCAGGTCCGGCAACGGGCCCACCGTCGGCTCGCCCAGCTCCTGACCGTTGCACACGAGCACCGAACCGTCAGGGTCGGGAGCGCCGGGAGTGCCGGGCGCGTCGAAGAAGATGGACTGGAGCTCGATGACATGGGTGTCACCGAAGTCGCCAGCAAAGTCGCCAGTGAGGACCAGGTCGGTCACGGGCATGCCCGCCTGCGCGTCGAACTTCGCCTCCAGGCGCTCGATCGACGGCTCCACGCCGGCGGGCAGTCCTGCCGCCGGCTGCACGGTCACGGTGGCCGTGGCGGTCCCGACGGTGTCCAGCGCCGGGTCGATGACCGGGCCGTTCTCCACCGTGAGCCTCGCGCCCGCCGTCCGGTCGGTCGTGCCGTCCCTCGCCTCCAGGGTGAGGGTCGTCGGCGCGACGCCGCTCCCCCACGCCTCCAAGGCGGTGGAACGGTCGCTCACGACCGGGGACACCAGGACGTCGTCGACGCTCCGGTCCGGGACGTAGGACCAACATCCGCCGGCGGGGTTGACGAGCTCGACGGCAGCAGCGTGCGCTGGCGTCGTGCCTACTCCCACCGAGACGGGAAGGACCAACAGCAGTGCTGCGGTGAATGTCCTAGCCCTACCAGCCACGTGACTACCTCCATGATTCGTGTGCGACCCAAGTCACTCTACGCGATGATATATTCTCTGTGTGACCAGGACGTTTCGTAATCTCATCACGAGTGTGATCCGGTTGACAGCCGAATTGGCTCTCACAGCCGGGTTTGTCCTCCTTCTCTTCGCCTTCTACCTGCTGGTCTGGTCCAACCACCGGACAGAGGCCGCCCAGGACAATCTGCTGGCGCAGTTCCGCACGGAGGCAGGCAAGGACGGCCCCGCTGCTTCCAAGAAGCGCCTGGACCCGGGTGACGGGGTGGCAGTGCTCCACATCCCCAAGTTCGGCAAGGACTGGGCCTTCGTCGTGGTGGAGGGCACCGACACCGACGACCTGCGCAACGGCCCCGGCCGCTTCAGCGACTCGGCCATGCCGGGCGAGGTGGGCAACTTCGCCATCGCCGGGCACCGAGCCACCCACGGGGAGCCCTTCGCCAACCTCGACAGCGTGGATGAGGGTGACCAGATCGTGGTGGAGACCGGCAAGGAGTGGCTCGTCTACGAGATCACCTGGTCGCGCATCGTGGCCCCCTCCGCCCTCGAGGTCATCGCCCCGGTCGCCGGGCATCCGGGTCGGAAGCCGACCCAGAGCACCATGACCCTGGTGACCTGTCACCCACGCTGGGGCTCGACCGAGCGTCTCGTCGTGGGTAGCCAGCTCGTGGAGCGTCGCAAGGCGGCCGCCGGTCCGCCCAAGGGCGTCGCGTGAGCGTTCCACCCCGTTCCCCGGCGCCGACCCGCGCCCTCCTCTCCCCCGAAGGACTCTGATGTACGCAGCCCTGTGGCGCCTCCTCCCCGGCCCGAGGTGGCTCAAGGCCCTCGAGGCGTTGGTCCTGGTGGGCCTCGTCGTGAGCGCACTCCTGATGTGGGTCTTCCCCGCTGTGGAGCCCCACCTGCCCTTCGACCGCATCGTCATCGGCGAGGCCTGATCCTGAGGTCGTGAGTCGTGCGCACGCACGTCTGCCGCTGGCCCCGCGTACGCAGAGCAGGCCGGCGCACGCAGAAGAGCCCCGGACACCGTCAGGTGTCCGGGGCTCTCGCGCTGGTGGCTCAGTGGTCGCGCAGGAGCGAGCCGTAGCCGTGCAGCTTGTCGTCGATGCCGTTGTCGCGCAGCGCCATCCACCAGGTGGCGGCGTTGATGGCGATCACCGGCTTGCCGAGCCAGCGCTCGGCCTCGTCGGCCAGCTCGGTCATGCACAGGTTCGTGCCGCACTGGACGATGGCGTCCACGTCGTCGTCGTTGACCTCGATGATCGCCTCGCGCAGCGTCTGCTCGCTGACCTGGGCGATCTCGACGGCACTGTTGACGCACAGGCCCTTGATCTTGCCGACCTCGAACCCGAGCTCGGTGAAGAACTTGCGCACGTTGGCGTCGCCGATGGGCGTGTAGGGCGTGATCACGCCGATCTTCTTCGCACCGTAGAGCTTGAGAGCGCGCTCGCAGGCCTCAGCCCCCGTCGCGACACCCAGGCCACCGGTGAGGTCCTGGATCTGCTTGACGAACTGGCGGTTGCCCTCGACGCCGTCCCAGAAGGTCTCGGCGCTCATGCCCATCACCATGTAGTCGGGCTGCATGGTCATCAGGCTCTCCACGCAGGCATCCATGTTGGCGCGGATCTGGACGAGGAGGTTCTCCATGCCCTCGTCGGTCGCGATGCGGCCGTCGGGGATGAAGATGCGGCCGTAGTGGGACGTGACGCCGGGCACGCGCATCATGTCGAACTCGGGCTGGACGATCGTGTTGGTGCTGGGGGCGATGACGCCGAACTTGCGGCGCCATCCCAGACGGTCGACTCCGCTCACGCGGGTGCTCCTGTCTTCTCTTCGTCCGCCACGACGGCGGACGCGGGGGTGGGGTAGTTCTCCTTCAGCCAGATGCATCCCAGGAGGAAGCAGAGCTGGATGATCGAGTTGGTGATCTGCGCGCTCCACTGCAGCGCCGCGATCTGCTTCTCCTGTGCGGCGATGGCGGGCAGGACGTTGGTACCGACCACGTAGACCACGAACAGCCAGCCCACGGACTTCTTGCCGGTCCGGAAAGCGGCCACGGCAGCGGTGACGCCGAAGAACGTGGCTCCCACCGCGGCGGCGATGATCATCGGGAAGACCTCTCCCATCCACATCGCGCCGATGGCCGCGGCCACGGGGAATACGGCGAACGGCCAGGCCATGACGAGACGGCCCCGCAGGACGCTCAGCATCACCCACGCCATGGCGGCGAAGCCGAAGGAGATGAACGGGAAGAGCAGGTTCTCCAACCACGGGTAGTCCCAGCAGCCAGTGGCCACGAGCAGCTTCCACGTGGCCTTCAGGAACCCACCCAGGCTGATCAGCGACGCGCCCAGGACCGCGACCCAGAAGGCCTGCGGAACCTGGCGCCGGACCATGCGGACCAGGAAGACGAACGCTGCGGCGACGAGGACGCAGGGGACGAAGTCCTCCAGGGCCAGGGCCACGCCGTACTCGGCGCAGACGTCGACGTTTCGCGCGGCCATCATCAGGCGTCCTGGAAGAGGTCGCGCTTGGTGAACCCAGCGGTCATGAACCGCTTGGCAGCCTTCGCGTTCGTGAGCCACTCCACGCGCGCACCGTTCTTCTGCGCGGCCAGGACCTTCTCGGCCAGTACGGGCGTCACCGTCTCCACCTTGTCCCCCAGGATGTTGAAGATCTTCTTGGCCTTGTCGAAGCCCTCCGGGTCGTCGGCGTAGTCGCCGACCAGCAGGTCGGTGACCACGATGCCCGGGGAGAGGAAGCCGAACTTGACGCTGCTCTCCTTGTGCTCCTTGACCAGTGCCTCGGTGAGGTAGCGCAGGGCCCGCTTGGAGGACCCGTAGATCCCGATGCCGGCCTGGACGCGACCGTCGGAGCCGAAGCCCTCCATGTTCCAGACGAACCCGCCGCCCTGGGCCTCCATGCCCTTCGCCGCCACCGCGCACCCGTTGTGGGTGCCCACGACGTTGACCTTGAAGACGTCCTCGACGACTTCCTGGGCCATGTCGACGATGTCGCGCTTGGGGGCAGAGATCCCGGCGTTGTTGACCCACACGTCGACGCGACCGAAGGTCGCCACGGCGTGGTCCCAGAGCGCCTGGACCGATGCCCGGTCGGTGACGTCGGTGGCCAGGCCCGTGGCCCGGTCGCCGGCGGACAGGGCAGCCAGGCCCTGGTCGACGCTCGACTGCGTGCGACCGCAGACGACGACGCGACAGCCGCGGGCCAGGAACTCGCGCGCCAGCCCGAGGCCGATGCCCCGGGTGCCGCCCGTGACCACGACGACGCGGCCGCTGGCCGTGCTCATCGCGCTTCCCACTGCAGCGAGCCGTGCACCCAGTGGGTGGTGGTCTCGCCGTGCATGAGCTGCCACACGATCGCGAGCTCACGCGTGGTCGGGTCGATCAGGAACTCACGGCCGCGGATCTTCTCCACGCCCTGCCCGTCGGCCCCCATGAGGTGCTGGGTGGTGAAGAGCGCACGCCCGTAGGAGGTGGCGTTGCCGAAGACCTCGGGGCCCTCGTACATGGTGCGGGCACCGTCGCGGTAGCGGTCGAAGGTGTACGAGCGCTCCAGGTCGCCGGTCCACGTGACGGTGTGACGCGCGGAGCGCAGCGACGTGGGCTCGTGCTCGATGGTCACCTGCACGGACCCCGTGGGCGACTTCTGGTCGGCGGAGTCGAGGAAGAGGGTGCCGGTCCAGGCGCCCTTCTCCTTGGTCGGCAGGACCTGGGGGCGTGATCCACGCTCCTGCTCCAGCGCACGCCACTCGTCCACGAGGGCCTGGGTCGCCGGGTTGGTCTCGCGGTCGGTGGTGCGCTTGTAGACGCCGTTGAAGACGGCACAGACGGCCCAGCCGTCGTGGAGCACCGAGGAGTAGACCTGGGTCTCGCCGTCGGCGAGCACCTGGTTCCACGTCCGCAGGTCGGCCTGCCAGCCGGGCGAGTAGTAGTTGGCCTCGACGAAGAAGCCGTACGGCTGCCCGGTGCCGTAGAAGTCAGGACCGGTGTAGACCCTGTTCTCATCGGAGTCGACGACCCCGAAGTCGAACTGGGCGCCGAGCTCGAAGCGGTTGCGCAGTGGACCCGCGCCCGAGAGCTTGGAGTCCATCCAGTAGCGGGCGCCCTCGGCCGTGACCTCGCTGGCACGAGCGATGAACTCGAACCCGACGTGGTTGCCCTGGGCGTCGAAGAGGGCCGGGATCCCGTGCCACTCCCCCTCGATGCGCTTCTGCCACTCCGAGGTCTCGACCTCGGAGGCAGCGGCGCCGTCGCTCACCGCCTGGCTCATGCCGGCAACTCGTTGCTGACCAGGTGGTTGCGCAGGCGCTCGGAGGTCTCCTCGCCGAGGAGGCGCGTCATCTGGGCCCAGACCTTGTCGACCTCGGGCGAGAAGAGCAGGGCGCGGTTCTTCGCGTCACGCGCGACCAGGTCGGTGTCGGCGAGGTCAGCGACGACCTCGGCCGGCACCTCGCTGTTGACCAGGCTCAGCCAGTGGTCCAGGTAGGCGTTGACGGGGCCGTCGAGCTGGGCGAAGGCCTCCTCGGTGGCGCGGTTGGCGACCATCCACGAGGACATGACCGTGAGCTGACGGGGCTCGAGGACTGCCTTGGAGAGGCCCTCGAGGGTCGAGAGCTGCTCGAACGCCTCGGTGATCGGGGTGTGGCTCCAGTCGTTGGTCACCATGTGGGTGCCCGCGTCGTGGCGCTGGATCAGGTCGAGGTGGAAGGCCATGTGTCCACCGGCAGCGACGGAGTCGAGGGTGTAGTGCGGCACCGGCGAGTCCTCCGGCATGAAGGCGAAGACCATGTGGGAGTCGAGGCCGATCTGGGGCACGGCGACGCCGACGTAGACGATCTTGGCGACCTTGTCACCGGTGAAGATGCGCACCGAGCCGACCGGGTCGGGGCCCATGACGGAGGTGAGGGTCTCGAACGGGCCGCCGTCGGCCCCCGTGATCTCGGTCGACCCGGTCTTGGCGACGATCTTGTCGAGGGTGGAGATGCAGAGGTTCTCGGGCAGGCTCACGAACGTTCCTTCGGTGTGTGGTGATGGGGTGAAGCAGGCCGGACACCCGGTGTCCGGCCTGGCGGAGCTCAGGGAGCAGAGGTCGCGGAGCGCGTGGCTCACGCGGGTGGTGCACCACGTGCCGCGGACGAAGACGTCCGCGGCACGTGGGGGTGGATCACTTGCTTGCTGCGGCAGCCTCGGCGTCGAGCTCCTCGCGCTCGGCCGTGGTCATGTCGGGGTGCGCGCGACCCTCCAGGATCTGGCGGCTGCGCACCTCCTTGAAGTTCCACGCGCTGGCGAGCTCGGGGACCAGCTTGCGCGCCGGCGACGGGATGACACGCGCCTCGACGCGGGCCGGGCCCTCGCCGACGATCGTGTTGCCCTCGACGCTCCAGCCCATGTCGATGAGCTCCTGGCGACGACGGCGGTACAGCGTCGCGTTGTAGTCGCTCTTGACGTGCAGCTCGGCCGACAGGTCGAACGGAAGGAGCTCCGGACGGACCGCGTCAACGATGGCCTGGTCCTCGTAGAGCACCTTGAAGACACGACGCTTGGCGTCACTGTCGGCCCAGGCGCCCTTGAAGAAGCCACGCAACGCGACGAACTTGACCAGCGTGGTCTCCTCGTCGATCGGCACGTTGACGTCGAAGATCTTCATCGGACCCATGGGGGTGTCGATCTCGAGCAGGATCATGTTCGGCAGCCACCAGGTGTTGGACACCTTGACCGGCGGACGGTTGGCCAGGTCCTGCTTGTTGGGGTTGATGAGACCCCACAGGCCCTTGGACTTCGGCGGGTGCAGCTCGACGGAGATCTTGCAGCTCCACTCGGTCTCCTCGACGGCGTAGTCGGGGACCTCGGGCTTCTCCCGGTTGCCGAAGACGCCACCGTGGACGAACGGGGTGTGGGCGACGTCGACGCCGTTCTCCAGGATGCGCTCGTAGTTGGACTTCCAGAGGAAGGAACCACGCACGGCACGGAAGTTGACGGTGTCCTCGATCAGCGACCAGTCGGGGATCGGCGGACGCTCCTCCTCGGGAAGGTCACCCATGAAGACCCAGACGAATCCGTACTTCTCGAGCGTCGGGTAGGAGTCGACGCGCGCCTTGCGCGGAATGCCCTTGTCAGGGTGGGCAGGGATCTTGCTGACAGCACCGTCGGGCTCGTACTCCCAGCCGTGGTACGGGCAGACGACGCAGTCGCCCTTGAGCTCACCGTCGGACAGCGCGGCACCACGGTGGACGCAGAGGTCCGACATGGCGACGACCGAGTTGTCACTGCCCTTGCGGTACAGCACCAACTGCTGACCGAGCAGCTTGACCTTCATGGGCTTGCCGGCAACGACGTCATCGGCAAACTCGACGGCGTACCAGAAGTTCTTGAACATGGCTGTCCTCCTAGCGTCGCCGCAGGTCGGCGAAGTGGGTGGGGGGGTTGCTGAAATGATGGTCCAGTTGAGCCTGTTGTGCAGGCACCTTCTGAAGGTGGGTCCCGAAGAATGCCTCCAGGAGCGTGGTGAACGCCTCCCGCAGGGCCTCCTGGTCGGCTTCCAGGGGAGCCTCGAGGAATCCGCGCGCAGAGGTGGGGTCCTCCGGCGAGACGGGAAGCAGGTGCCCGGCGCCGTCGAGGACGGCGAGGCTCGCCTCACTGCTGTGTGGCAGGCCTTCGGCCCACGTACGTACGACGGGGTCGTGCTCCTCGGCACCGGCTTCCGCGCCGTAGCGGATCGCGCTGGCGGCGACCACCCCGTCGGCGTTGCCCGCGGTGATCATCACCGGCACGCAGGCCGGCGAGGTGAGCAGGGTGCCGGCCTCGAAGCCCAGCATCTGCGAGGCCATGAGGTGGGACCCGAAGGTCGCGACGGCGGCGATCTCGGGGAACCACTGCGGGTCGGCCGACTGCAGTGCGACCGTGCCACCGGCGGAGTGTCCGAGCAGACCGACCCGGTCGAGGTCGAGCATGCCAGCGAGCGGCCCCTCGGCGTGCAGCGCGGCGAGCCGGTCCAGGATCGGGCGCAGCGCTGGCGTCGTGGGGGCGGTCCCGTAGCCCTGGGGGCTGGCCACGGCGACGTCCACTCCCGGCGTCAGTCCGTTCTGTCCGGGGAAGAGCTGGCCCACCCAGTCGTAGGAGACGACCACGTGGCCGGCCTCGACGAGTCGGGTCGCCAGCCACGTGTAGCCGGCAGAGGCCACGTTGACCCCGGGCACCACGACGATGACCGGGTAGGGCGCACCGTCGGTGTCAGGAGCGAGCGCACCGCTCATCCGCTCCACGTCGTTGCGCGCCGGCCAGGCCGGGTGACGCACCGTCAGGTGGACCGTGTCGAGGGGGGCAGGCGCGCCGTCCACGCGCACCGCATCGCGGTACGCGCGAACGACGACCTGGGTGCTCATGGTGCTCAGCGGTCCAGCGGTCGCGGGAGGACGCGGTCGCCACCCCAGAGGGCGCGCACGAGCTGCTCGGTGCGCTCCTCGCCGAAGTAGCGCACGGCGACGACGTTGGCCGGGTCGAGCTCGGCGATGTTGCGGCGGGTGCTGAGGTCGGCCTCGGCGAGCTCGGCCTGCTTCTCGGCAGGGACCTCGGTCGCCTCGGCGACCCACTGGAGCCAACGGTCCATGTGGTCGTTGGCCGTCTTGCGAGCCAGGTCGTAGAACTCCTGCGACGGCTCGGCCATGAACGACCACGCGGTGGGCGAGTAGGTCGCGCGCACGAAGGCGTCGCGCGAGACGAACTCGTCGATGCCGGGGGTGTTCTTGTGGATCTGCTGCCACTCGTCGTTGAACGGGGCGTAGTACTTGTTGAAGTACTCCACGTCGGTCGAGATGACCTTGCGCGGCACGGAGTCCATGAACATCCAGGCCTGCGGGAAGGCGCCGAGCGCCATGCCGAAGTGGGGGACGTCGATGTGCGGGCCGAGCCAGATGGTCAGGTGCACATTGACGAAGCCGAGCGACTTGTTCTGCATGTGCGAGTGGATCATCCAGTCCACGTTCTCGCCCGTGTAGGCGCGGATCTGACCCGTGGGGCCACCGTCAGCCTCCGAGGCGAAGGCCTCGAGCTCGTCGGTCGACGGGTCACGCTGCAGGTCACCCAGGGCGGCCATGGCCTTGGCCTTGAGCCCCTCGATGATGTCCAGCCACTCCGCGAAGGTCGCGGAGACGTCGGTGACGGGGGCATCGTCCAGGAAGTCCTGGACGAACTTCATGTTCTCACTCATGTGACGTCCTCTGCGGGGGTCAAGGGATCGTGTGTCCCGAACTATATATGATAGCGGTCACGTTGGCAGCGGTTGCTGGCAACAAACTCAGCGCCGTGTCGTTCGGCTCGAATCAGGTCCCGGGATAGGCCGCGGCGCCCGATCCGGCACCGCCCTCCCGGAAGGCGCCGGGCGCGTGGATCACGCACGGCTGGACGTACTCCATCAGGCCTTCGTCGCCGTACTCGCGACCCCACCCGGACCGCTTCACGCCACCGAACGGCGCCAGCAGCGACATCCCGGTGCGGTTGTGGGTGTTGACGAAGGTGAAGCCGGCCTCGAGCCGGGCTGCCACCGCGAAGGCGCGCTCCTCGTCGGCCGACCAGACGGAGGCGCCGAGGCCCAGGTCGCCGGCGTTGGCCCGGACCACCACCTCGTCGACCTCGTCGAAGGCCTGGATCGGGAGCACCGGACCGAACTGCTCCTGGGCCACGACCACGTCGGAGTCGTCGGCGCCCAGCACGAGCACCGGGCGGACGAAGTGGCCGCGGTCCAGGTCGGTGCCCTCGGCGACGCCGCCGATCTCGATGACCTGGTTGCCAGCCTCGCGACAGCTCTGGACGAGCGCCTCGAGCCGCTCGCGGGAGGCTCGGTTGACCACCGGTCCCACGGTCGCGTCGGGAGCCAGCGGGTCGCCGACCAGCAGCACGCGCTCGGCAGCTGCGCGCATCTGGGCGACCACCTCGTCGAGGCGGGAGGAGTGCACGTAGAGACGCTTGATCGCCATGCAGACCTGTCCGCTGGTCGCGAAGGCGGCCATCACCAGGCGCTCGGCGTCGGCGTCCGTCAGGGCGACGTCGTCCAGCAGGATCGCGGCGTCGTTGCCTCCGAGCTCCAGGACGCTTGGCGTCAGCGACCGCCCCGCGAGGGAGGCGATCGCCCGACCTGCCGTGTCGCCACCGGTGAAGGCGACGCGCGAGATGCCGGGGTGCTCGACCAGGGCGGTGACGGTCTCCACGTCGCCCTGCACCACGTCGACCACGCCGGCAGGGAGGACCTCGGCGGCCAGCTCGAGGAAACGCTGGATCCCGAAGGGCGCGAGCGGCGAGGGCTTGACGACGATGGTGTTGCCGGAGACGAGGGCGGGCGCCACCTTGAGCACCGCCAGGATGATCGGGGCGTTCCACGGGGTGATCGCGCCGACCACGCCGAAGGGACGGTGGCGCACGACCAGGCGACCGCGCTCGTCGTCGTGGCCCTGCTCGCGCAGGAGCTCGGGCGCCCGGTTGGCGTAGTGGCGGAGCACGGCGACCGCGAAGGCGCTCTCGCCGCGCGAGTCACCGAGGACCTTTCCGGTCTCACGGGCGACCAGGCCGGCGATCTCGTCGAGGTGCTTCTCCACGTGGTCGGCTGCCTGCCGCACGAGGGCGACCCGCTCCTCCAGGGGACGGGCAGCCCACTCCACCTGGGCCAGGGCGGCGCGGCGAACCGTGCGGTCCACGGCGGCGGGGGTGGCGAACTCGACCGTCCCGACGGACTCGTCGACCCGGGCCGGGTTCTCCCTCGTGTGCGAGGTCGGTGCGGTGGTCATGGGACTCCCTTCGGGGCCGTGGCGCTGTGCGCGTCACGGCGTGGGGCGCGGAACGGCCGGCGGAGGCACCCGGGGGTCCCACCACTGGCGGAGGAAGGTGGCGGCTGGCGCGACCGAGGTCGCGCCAGCCGCGTCGTCAGCGCAGGTGGAGGGCGAAGCCGCCCTCGACGCCCACGACCTGGGCGCCGGTGTAGATGCGGATGGTCTCCACCGTGCCCTCCTCGCCCATGCCGGAGAGACCCCAGGCCGGGCGCGGGGTGTCGAGGTGCAGGCTCATGATCGTGGAGCCGTTGACCTTGACCTCACCGGCGCGCACCTGACGCGCCACGTCGAGCGCCGACGCGGCGTCAGTGCCGATGACGTAGCCCTCGAGGCCGAACGGGGTGCCGTTGGCCAGGGCGACGGCCGCAGAGGTGTCCGCGTCGTCGTAGGTGTGGACCGTGGCGACGGGCCCGAACAGCTCGTGCTGCGCGGCCTCGCTCGGCACCCCGGTGATCAGGGTAGGAGCGAGGAAGTTGCCCTGCTGCGGGAGCGGCGTCGAGGCGTGGGGCGTGCCACCGGCAGCCACGCGCTCCTCGATGCCGGCCTTGAGCTGGGCCAGGTGGCCCGGGTGGACCATCGGGCCGAACTCCGTCGCCGGGTCGAGCGGGTCGCCGACCTTGAGCTCGGAGAGCCGCTCGGAGATGCGCTCGAGCACGGCATCGGACTTGCCCTCGGGCAGGACCAGCCGACCGAGCGCGCGGCACCACTGGCCGTTGAGCGTGGTGAGCAGGTCCGTCGCGCTGCGAGCAGCGGTGTCGACGTCAGCGTCGGGCAGGATCACCAGCGGGTTGTTGCCGCCCAGCTCGAGCTGCAGCTTGGTGAAGTTGGCCGCGCAGGCGGCAGCGATCGCGCGGCCTGCCTGCAGGCCACCGGTGAAGGAGACCGATCGGGTACGCAGGTCGTTGACCAACGCTCCCCCGACCTTGGCGCCGCCCTGGAGCAGCTGGAAGGTCCCGGCAGGAGCACCCTGCTCGGTGAGGACGCGGTCGATGACCCGGGCCAGCGCCGTGGTGCCCCAGGGGGCGTACTCGCTCGGCTTGAGGATGGCGGGCGCACCGGCGGCCAACGAGCTGGCGACCTTGTGCGCCGCCATCGGAGCCGGCGCGTTCCACGGGACGAGGTTGACCGAGGGGCCGAGCGGGAAGTGGTGGACCTCCACGGTCTGACCGGCCTGGCTCGTCTCCTCGGAGTAGAGGGCCCCGCTGCGGATCGCCTGCGCCGCCAGGTGGAACGCACCCGGGACGATGACGCCGACGATGGAGGTCTGAGCGACCGGCACGCCGGTCGCCTTGGACTCCAGGGCCGCCAGGTAGGGGACCTGCTCCCCCAGGGCCACGCCGATCGCGTCGAGGATCTCGGCCCGACGCTCGATGCCGAGGCCGTTCCAGGAGTTGTCGGCGTGGACGCGCTGGGCAGCTGCCAGCGCGGCCTCCACCGACGCGTCGTCCGACGCCGGGGCGGCGCCGAGCGCCTCCCCGGTGTAGGGGTCCGAGAGGGTGATCTGGAGCGACTCGGCCGGCGTGGACCAGAGACCGTCGACCAGCTGCTCGACAGCCGGGACCTCCAGTGCGTCGCGGGTCAGGTCGCTCACTTGTCCCCGTCCTTCTTGAAGGAGTCGGTGGTCGTCAGACCAGCCCAGCCTTCGTTGTCGACGATCATCTTGGCCAGGTCCAGCTTGCCGCGCTCGGCGGGGAACGCCTGGACGAGGCCCATCGTGGTGTCACGCACGGCGCGACCGATCTCGTTGCCCATGAGGGCACCGGACGTGCCGCACATCTTGAGCGCGGTGAGCGCGACCTCGTGGGCGTGCTCGCAGATGGCGCCCTTGGCGAGCTTCCACGACTGCACGACCTCGTTCTTCGGCAGGATCGGCGGCTCGGAAGCCTCGAGCTCGGTCTGGCGGCGCAGCCAGAGGTGCGCCTCGGCCAGGTGGCGCTCGCCGTCGCCGATCATGACCTGGTGCATCGGCGAGGACGCGATCGGCTTGCCGGTGTCGGCGAACTTCGCGCCCATGACACGGCCCATGGCGAAGTCCCAGACGCCCTGCGCGATGCCGGCGTAGATCGACGCGATCGCGATCTGGTTGCCGACCCAGGAGCCGCGGGACATCGTGGTGGCCTTGGAGAAGCCGCCGGGCACGGCGAGCGAGAGCTCGTCGGGGACGAAGGCGTTCTCCATGATGAGGCCGTTGTTGTCGGAGGCGCGCATGCCCAGGCCGATCCACGGCGAGCGGGGACGAGCACCCTCGGTGTCACGGGGCACGAGGAAGAGCGTCAGGGCGTCCAGGCCCTCGACGTCCTCACGGCGGGCGGTGACGAGGTAGTAGTCGGCCGAGCCGGAGAGGCAGCCGAAGGACTTCTCACCGTTCAGCAGCCAGCCGCCCTCGGTGCGCGTGGCGGTGGTGCGGATCAGCACGTTGGCGTTGGAGGCCTTGACGGCCTCGGACGCGAAGTTGCCGATCGCCTTCTTCTCGGTGCCCATGAGGGTGAGCACCTTCTCGGCGAAGGCGCGCACGACCGGGGCCTCGTCGTCGCTGTACAGACCGGCGTCGAGGGCCGCCAGGGGCAGCATGCCGCGCGAGGAGGACGAGCAGTGGAAGAAGAAGGCCAGGGCCGTGGAGCCGCAGACGGTGCCGAGGGCGTACGTCGTCGCGACGAGGTCGCGCAGACCGCCGCCGAGGCCGCCGAACTCCTCCGGCACGACCAGGCCGAGCAGGCCTGCGTCGCCGAGGAGCTTGATGTGACCCTCGGGCAGCGCGGACTCGGCGTCCGCCTGCTCGGCTGCGGCGGCGATCGCCGGGAGGACGGACTCCACGCGGCGCTGGCGCTCGCGCTCAGCCTCCGTCAGGTCCGAGAAGACGATCTCTGCGGTGAGACGTTCAGTCATCCTGCTGCTCCTACGGTGTTCCGGGCGGCAAGAGCCGCTCGGGCGGTGGTCTGGATGGTGGAGAGTCGCTCCGCGAGGGAGCTGAGCGCTTCGGGGTCGACCGGGCTCGCGACGTCGAGGGTGCCGAGGAGCCGGATCAGGTCCTCGACCGAGACGGAGTGCTGGAGCCCTCCGAGGGCGGTGTCGAAGTCACGGACACCGCTCTTGAGGGCGGTCAGGCCCTTCACCAGGGCGAGGCGGTCGGCCCCGTCCAGGCGGATGCGCAACGACGCGGGCCGCGCGAGCGGGACGACCTCCTGGAGGAGGTCGCGGACGGCGAGTGCGGTGGCGGCGCCGTCGGTGTCGGGCAGGCAGATCTCCCTGACACCCGCGGCGCAGAGACGCTCGACGGCCTCGAGCACCGCTTCGTGGCGCTCGGGGGCGAACGGGTCGGTCAGCGCGACGGCCGCCTTGTCGGCGATGCCGTCGACGCAGGCGAGGACCTTGGTCACGCTCGCCGGGTCGAGGCAGTCAGCCACGAGCTCGACCGCCCCGACGCCCTGCTCGAGAGCCTTCTGGGCCTGCAGGCGGTCACCCACCAGCACGGTCGTGAGGGAGCGGTCCGCGGGCCACGGCACGGACGCCAGCACGGCGTCGGCGTCGTCGCCGTGCTGCAGCTCCGCGACGCGCAGGCGTACACCTGCGTCCGTCACCATGCGCACCGCGTCGGGCAGCTCGGCCTCGAGCCCGCTGTCACGCATGACCTGCACGAGGCCCGTGTCGGCGACACCGGCCACGTCGGGCAGCACGTCGGCGAACTGGCCCCAGCCACGCGAGTGGAAGAGCAACGGGGCGGAGCGTCGCGCGTTGTTGGCCGCGACCACCTCCCCGACGAAGATCGTGTGGTCGCCACCCTCGTACTCGTGCACGACCCGGCAGTCGACCCACCCCAGGGCGGAGTCGAGCAGCGAGACACCCGTCTCGGCAATGGTCCACTCCTCGCCCTCGAAGCGGTCCTCGAGCCCGGGGACCATGCCCGCGAACCGGCGGGCGACCTCCTGCTGGTCCTTGGCGAGGACGTTGACGCCGAAGACGCCGGAGTCCGAGATGAGCTTGTGCGTGTAGAGCGACTTCAGCAGGCAGACCGACACCAGGGGCGGGGTCAGGCTCACGCTGGAGAACGAACTCGCGGTCATGCCCTTACGGACGCCGTCGGCGTCGAGGGTGGTCACGATCGTGACCCCGCTGGGCCACTGCGCCATCACGTCCCGGAACGTCGCGGGATCAACCATGGGCACCTCCTTGTCCGAGAAAGAATATACGATATCTACCCTCTCAGGAACATGCATTCCCGACAAAATGCCCACGGAGCCTTTGCCCCTATATGATTTCAGGATCCGCGATTCCTTGGAGAGGCTTCCCCCATGACTGCACGTACGGATTCCCGAGTGCGCTCCATCAGTCACCGCTCCTTGGTGGACCGCGTGACGGAGGAGCTGCACCGCGCCATTCTGAACGGCGACATCCCCCCGGGGTCGACCATCTCCATCGTCGAGCTCTGCAAGGAGTTCGACGTCAGCCACATCCCCGTGCGTGAGGCGCTGCGCCGCCTCGAGAGCGAGGGCGCGGTCAGCCTGCGCCCGGGCCGCTCCGCCGTGGTCACGAGCCTGAGCGCCGACGACCTCACCAACATCTACAGCCTTCGCAAGCTGATCGAGGGCGAGCTCGTCGTGAAGGCGACGCCGAAGCTCGACGCCGCCGCGCTCGAGCGCGCGGAGGCCGCGATGAACGAGTACGCCACGATCGAGCGCGAGGCCTCCCGCCTCGCTGCTGCGCACCACGCGTTCCACGCCGCGTTCCTGGACGACGTCCTCGGCCCGGCGGACCGCCGGGTCCTCGAGCTGCTGTGGACCTCCTCGGACCGCTACCTCCACCTGTTGCTGAGCGACCTCGACAAGGGGCCGGAGAAGACCCAGGCCCGCATCGACGAGCACCAGCAGCTCCTCGACCTCGCTCGCGCCGGCCAGACCGAGCAGCTGCGCGAGGCGTGGATCGCCCACCTCGACAACTCCGAGAAGGCACTCCTGAAGGCGCTGGCCAGCCGGAAGTGACCCGAGGGCCCGCGCGAGCGTGGCCCGACACGCGATCCCGACGCACGACGAAGGGCCGGCACCCGCAGGTGCCGGCCCTTCGTCGTACCGTCCGGGAGTCTCACCTCGCCGGGCAGGTGGTGGTCAGGCGCGGACGATGCTCTCGGCCAGGTTCCACGGGCGCCCGTCGACCAGGTCGGTGCCCTTGGAGACGAAACGGTTGACCGCACACTCGGGCCGCAGCACGGCGCTCACGAGGCCGGAGTCGACGACCACCGGCTCGGGGCGGCTGATGACGCCGTCGAAGGGCCGCTCCCAGCCTGAGCCCCAGAGGGTGAAGTTGTGCGACAGCGGCACGAGGACGCCGCCGGGCAGCTCCGGCGTACGCGGGCCCGCGGTGACCACGTTGAGGCGGTTCTCCGCGGCGCGCTCGAGCAGCAGCGGGTCGAGGTCGACGCGCGCCTCAGGGGTGAAGGGCGCCGCCACGACGTCGGCGTCCTGCAGCGCCACCAGGCGGAACGTCTCCGGGTAGAGGGCGTCGTCGCCGACGACCACGGCCAGGCGACCCCACGCCACGTCGAGCACCTCCACGGCGTCGCCGAGGTCAGTGACCCAGTCCGCGTGACGGGCGCTGCGGTGCAGCTGCTTCTGGCGCCCGACGATGCCGTCGGCCGAGACCACCACACCGACGTGGGCGCCGTCGGCGACCACCGAGGTGACGACGAGCGTCTCCGTTCCGGCGAGAGCCTGCGCGATGGACTCCACCGTGAGGTCCGCGGACTCCTCGGCGGTGCCGACACCGCCGCGGGAGGCGAGCTCGGGCAGGACGACGAGCTGGACGCCGTCGGCGACCGCCTTCGCCAGCAGCTCAGCCGCGTCCTCCCCCGGTGCCGGGGAGATGGAGGCGGCCGTGACCTGGGCTGCTCCGGCAGGCGCCTGACGCCCACGGGGAGCCTCGGCGATCGGGCCGTACAGCTCGGGGCGGCGCGAGGCGAACACGTCGGTGCCGTCCTTGCGTCGCTTGTCCAGGGCCAGCTCGACGTCGATGTCCGCGACGACGACAGCCTCGCCGGTCGTGGGGCCGATCGCGACGACGGTGCCGTCGGGAGCCACGATCTGGGCCTCCCCCACTCCGTGCAGGCGCTCGACCGGTACGCCGACCTTGGCGGCCACGGCCTCGATGCTGTGGGCGGGCACGAGCGGTCCGACCTTGTTGGCGGCGACGACCCAGACCTTGTTCTCGATCGCACGGACCGGCACGTGCAGGGTGGCCTCGTCCAGGGCGAAGGAGTTGATGCTGTTGAGCAGCACAGTGCCGCCGTCGAGGGCCAGCATGCGCGGGGTCTCGTTGATGACGCCGTCCATGCAGGAGTAGAGGCCGAAGGTCGCGACGTCGGTCTCCACGAGTGGTGCCCGCTCGACGGCAGGGTCGAGGTGGTCGCGCTCGCTGCCCATCAGGACCTGCTTGTCGCTCACCGAGACGATGGCGCCCGAGGGGTCGAAGAGCACGTTGGAGCCGCTGACGCGGCCGTCCTCCCGCAGGAGGGTCACGTTGACCATGAGGTGGATCTGGTGGCTGGCTGCTCGTTCACCGAGCGCCGCGAGGAAGGGCCCGTCCAGCGTCAGCGCCTTGCTGCGAGCGTGCTCGCGGCCCGAGTACCACGACACATGGTTGCTGAACTCGGGCAGGACGACGACCTTGGCACCGGCGGCTGCGGCCTCGTCGGTCATCCGCAGACAGGTGGCGAGGTTGGCCTCGACGTCTTCGGTGACGGCGAACTGAACAGCAGCGACGCGAAGCGACACGTGGTCTCCTATATATCCGATACGATCTGTACAGATCTTGCCACACCCCCTTGGCCCCCATCAGAAGACGTCGGAAAGAGGAACCATGTCCAACGACGTGTCCCCGCCCGAGACCTCAGCCACCACGAGCGCCGTGACCTCGCCCGTGGAGATGAAGGTGTTCGCGCGCAAGCCCCCCCAGCTCGTCGACGTCAACAAGGACGCTCCGTTCGGCTGGTGGCCCGCCATCGTGATCGCCCTGGTGGCGTTCATCGACCGCGTCGAGGTCAACCTCATCGCAGGCGCCCTGCCTGCGATCAAGGAGCACTTCGAGATCAGCAACACCCTTGCGGGTGCCATCCCCACCGCGGCGTCGATCGCCGGCGCGATCCTCGTGCTGCCCGCCGGGCGTCTGGCCGACCGCGCGCCGCGCGTGATCACGATCGCCCTGGTCGTGCTGGCCTGGGCCCTCCTCTCCATCGGCAGCGGCCTGGCCGTCTCCTTCATCATGTTCTTCATCGTCCGCGTGATGATCGGTGGCGCCGGCCAGCTGTACAACCCGCCCGCGTCGTCACTGCTGGCCGACTACTACCCGCCGAAGAGCCGGGCCAAGGCCTACGGCTTCGAGCGCGCGGGCTACTACATGGGTCTGCCTGCCGGCGTGATCCTGGGCGGCATCATCGCCGACGCCTTCGACTGGCGCACCGTCTTCTTCGTCGCGGCCGTCCCCGGCCTCCTCGTCGCCCTGATCGTGCTCACGGTGAAGGACCCGATCCGTGGCATCGGCGACCGCCTGGAGCACGCCCGCACCGGCAACGTGGCCGCCTCCCAGGCCGAGCACGTCACCGACACCCGCTCCATCTGGGTCCAGACGCGCGAGCTGCTCCGCATCCCCACCCTGCGCGGCGTGACCGTCGCCCTGGCCTGCCTCTCCCTGGGCGTGGCCGGCCTCTTCTACTGGATCCCGACCTTCCTGGTCGAGGTCGAGGGCGTCACCGCCGCCACGGGTTCGTCCCTCTCCGGCGCGGTGGGCGGCACCGGCATCGTCATCGGCATCGTGCTGGGCTCGAAGATCGGCGACAAGTACCACGGCATCCGCCGCGGCTGGCGCATCAACGTCTCGGCCCTCTTCCTGCTCGTCGGCGCCATCGGCCTGACCGGCACCGTGCTCCTGCCCGGCGTCGAGGTCCGCAGCGCCATGATCGCGCTCGCCTGCATCGGATTCGCGGCGGCGATCCCCAACATGACGGCCGCCAACGCCGACGTCCTGCCGGCCAACGGTCGCGGCATGGGCTTCGCGGTGCTGACCTTCCTGGTCACGCTCGGCGGTTCGGCCGGTCCGCTCCTGATCGGTGTCGCCTCGGACGCCATCCACGCCGCCACGGACCTGACCTACTCGGCCTCGCTGCAGTTCGCGATGCTCATCCTGCTCCCGCCGCTCTTCATCTGCATCGGCGTGGCGCTGAAGATCCGCCACACCTACGACGACGACGCCGCCAAGGCCATGGCCTCCGGCGCCGGCGCCGGGGCCCCGGTGGCTCACTGACACCCTCGGCCGGGCCGCCCCTGGCGTGCCCGGCCGAGCACGACGAAGGGCTCCACCCCAAGCGGGGTGGAGCCCTTCGTCGTTCCCGGGCGACGGCCCGGGCGTCAGTCCAGGAAGCGTACGAGGGCCTCGCCCTCGATCTGCGGCGGAAGGCCGCGACGCGGGATGACCGCGTACTGCTGCGACTGGAGCCACACGACCTCGACGTCGACGTCGAACCCGTCCTCGGGCACCTCGTGGACCAGCTCGAGGTGCCCGACGAGACCGTCGGTCTCCTCCCGCACCGTCCCGGGCGTCAGGCGCCGGACGTCGATCGTCCCGGCAGCCAGGGAGTCCCCCTCGACCCAGCCACCGCCGGAGCCGGAGTAGAAGACGACCGCACGCGTGCCGTCCTCGCTCGACGTCGCCGCACGCAGGGCACGCGGGGTCACCACCAGCACCTCACCACCACCGACCCGGTGGCCGCTCATCGTCAGGCCACCGGCCAGCGGCACGAGCTCCTCGCCGGCGGGCTGGGTCCCGGAAGCGGGCCTGGCCCAGCCGTCGGGGAAGGCCAGCAGGACCGTGCGGGTCCCCCGCTGGAGGTCGACGTGCAGGGGATACATCCGCACGGTGCCCTCGGCGCCGGCGATCGACGCCTCCAGCCACTCGTGCTGGTCGCTGGTGAGGTCGACGATGCTCACGGGGTGCTCCTCTTCGGCTGTGGGTCAGTCGAGGAAGCGTACGAGAGCGCGTCCCTCGCCCTGCGGCACGGGCTCCCCCGCCGGCACGACGGCGTAGGCCTGCGACTCGAACCAGACGACCTCGACGTCCTGGTCCAGGACGGCACCGGCGACGTCGTCGCGCAGCTCGATCCGACCGTGGAGCCCTTCGGCCGGCTCACGGACGAATCCGGGAGCGAGGTCGATCAGCGTGCTGGTGCCCGAGACGAGGTCCTCCCCGTCCACCCAGCCGCCTGCGGCCCCGGTGAACCAGACCACGGCACGGGTGCCGTCGAGCGTCGAGGTGTCCGCACGAAGGGCGCGCGGGGTGATGACGAGGAGCTGCCCCGGCCGGGCCGTCACACCGCTGACGGTGAGGGCACCCGTCAGGGTGACCATCTCCTCGCCCGCGGGCTGGGTGCCGACGGCGTCACGGCGCCAGCCGTCGGGGAAGGCGACGAGCACGGTGCGTACGCCGCGGGCCTCGTCGGAGTGGAGCATGCTCATCCGGGCCTTGAGGTCAGCACCGGCGATCGCGGCCTCGAACCACGCGAGGTCGGTCGAGGTGAGGTCGATCAGGGTCATCGGTTCTCCTTCTGCGCCGCGAGTGCCTCGAAGCGACTGAGCACCTCGGCCTCGCTGACCACGTCTGCGTACTTGGCGTTGAGGTCGAAGAGGTTCTGGTCGTGCGTGGCCTCCTCGCGGTCGCCACTGGCGTCGGCGATCACCTGCGGGCGGAAGCCGTGCTGGAGGGCGTCGAGGGCGGTGGCGCGGACGCACCCGCTGGTGGAGAACCCGAAGACGTACGGGGTGTCGATGCCCAGGGCACGCAGCGTGGAGGCCAGCGAGGTGCCGAAGAAGCCGGAGGCGTACTGCTTGGCCACCACGATCTCGCCGGGCAGCGGCGCCGGGCCGTCGACGGGGAACTCCCCGAGCGGGTTGCCCACCTCGAAGACCTTCAGCGAGGGCACCTTCTTCGCGAACCAACCGGCGTCGGCGAGCCCGGGCTGCAGGACGACCTGGGTGAAGAGCACCGGTACGCCCGCCTCCCGCGCCGCGTCGACCACGCGGGACGCACTGGCACGGGCGGCCTCGAAGCGACCGCTGGTGTCGGAGAGCGGGGACTCGGGGTCGAGGTAGGCGCGGCAGACGTCGATCACCAGCAGCGCCGGGGAGTCCCCGGCGCCGAGGTGCCCCTGGAATCCGGCGGCGGCGCTGTCCTGGGTGCGGTCCATCGTCAGATGATCCCGCGCTCGGCCAGGCCGGCCCTCTCCTCGGCGCTCAGGCCGAGGAGGTCGCCGTAGACGTCGTCGTTGTGCGCACCCATCTCCGGGCCGGTCCACCGGATCGAGCCGGGGGTGGCGGAGAGCTTGGGCACGACGTTCTGCATCCGCAGCTGGCCGAAGTTGGCGTCGGGGACCTGGACGATCGACTCGCGCGCCTGGAAGTGCGGGTCCTCGAGCATGTCGGCCGCCTTGTAGATCCGACCTGCGGGGATGCCGCCCTCATCCATGAGGCGGAGCAGCTCCTCGGCGTCGACCGTCTTCGTCCACTCCGAGATGAGGTCGTCGAGCTCGGTCTGCGCCTGGCCGCGGCCGACGTGGGTGGAGTACTGGTGTCCGGGCTCCGACCACTCAGGCTTGCCCATGATCGCGAAGAGGCGCGAGGAGACCGAGTCCTGGTTGGCGGCGATCAGGATCAGCTGGTCGTCCTTCGTCGGGTAGACGTTGGAGGGCGCCACGTTGGGCAGGATCGCCCCGGTGCGCTCACGCTGGTAGCCGGCGATGTCCCACTCGGTGACGAGCGACTCCATCATCGCGAGCACGGACTCGTAGATCGAGGCGTCGACGACCTGGCCCTCACCGGTGACGGAACGACGCTGCAGCGCCGACAGCGCACCCACGGTCGCGTGCATGGCGGCCAGCGAGTCACCGATCGAGATGCCGGCGCGCGACGGCTGACGGTCCGGGTCGCCGAGCACGTAGCGCAGGCCGCCCATGGCCTCACCGATCGAGCCGTAGCCCGCACGGTTGGAGTAGGGGCCGGTCTGGCCGTAGCCGGTCACCCGCACCAGGATGATCCCGGGGTTGACCTCCTTGAGCCGCTCGTAGGAGAGGTTCCACTTCTCGAAGGTCCCGGCACGGAAGTTCTCGACGATGATGTCGGCCTCGGCCACGAGCTTGAGGAAGAGCTCCTGCCCCTCCTCCTCGCGGAGGTTGA
Source organism: Nocardioides jishulii (assembly GCF_006007965.1). Taxonomy (NCBI): domain Bacteria; kingdom Bacillati; phylum Actinomycetota; class Actinomycetes; order Propionibacteriales; family Nocardioidaceae; genus Nocardioides; species Nocardioides jishulii. Next base: position 1,893,662 of record NZ_CP040748.1, read on the forward strand.
GCGTGACGGCACGCTTGTTGCGGCCCACCACGGGCCACCACAGCGACTTGCCGTCGGTGCGGCCCCACTGACGCATCGGGTCGCCCATGCCGGGCGCCTCGACCTTGATCACGTCGGCGCCCTGGTCCGCCATCAGGGTCGCGGCGAACGGCCCGGCGAGCAGCTGACCCGCCTCGAGAACGCGAACTCCGGCCAACGGCCCTGCCACAGGAGAGGAAGTCGTCATGCATCGGATCATATATCCGATATCATCGGCTCGCACACGTTGGCGTCACACCCGGACGGAGTCCCATGACTGGCGAAGAGATCCCTGCCTCGACGATCCCCGTGGTGGAGATCGTAGAGGTTGCCCCGCGCGACGGGCTGCAGAACGAGAAGAAGGTCCTGCCCACCGAGATCAAGGCCGAGCTCGTACGCCGCAGCCTGGACGCCGGACTGCGTCGCATCGAGGTCACCGCCTTCGCGCGGCCCGACCGCGTGCCGCAGATGGCCGACGCCGAGGCGCTCCTGTCCGAGGTCACCTCCGACCCGCGGCTGACCTCGATCGGCCTGGTGCTCAACCGCAAGGGCCTCGACCGCGCCGTCGCTGCGGGCTGCGACGAGATCACCGCCGTCGTGGTGGCCTCCGACGGCCTGGCCCTGCGCAACCAGGGCGCTGACACGAAGGCCCAGATCGAGGCGTGGCACACCATCGCCGCCGACGCCCGGGAGGCGGGGATCAAGGCCAGCGTCATCATCGCTGCCGCCTTCGGTTGCCCGTTCGACGGGGAGGTCTCCACCGAGCGGGTGCTCGAGGTCGCCAAGGGCGTCCTGGACGCCGGCCCGGACGAGCTCGCCATCGCCGACACGATCGGCGTGGGCGTGCCCGCCCAGGTGCGGGCCATCGTCGGCGGCATCCGCCAGCTCGACGCCGACATCCAGCTGCGTGCCCACTTCCACAACACCCGCAACACGGGCTACGCCAACGCACTGGCCGCGGTGGAGTCGGGCGTCACCGTGCTCGACGCCTCGACGGGCGGGATCGGCGGATGTCCCTTCGCCCCCGGCGCGACGGGCAACATCGGCACCGAGGACCTCCTCTACCTGCTCGATCGCTCGGGCGTCCGCACCAGCACCGCGATCGACGCGTCGCAGGTCGCCGCGACCGGCACCTGGATCAGCGACCAGCTCGGCCTCCCCCAGGCGCCGGCCATGCTCGGCCGCGCTGGCTGGTTCCCGGCGCCCTGACGCCGGGTCACCGCAGTCCCTTCCAGACCGCCCGGCTCCACGACTCGAACCTCGTCACCACTCCCACGGCACGTGCCTCCATCCCCCGTGCCTCGATCCCCAGGAGACTCCATGACCCTCATCCCCGGAGGCGCACCCCTCTCCATCGCCTCGGGCGTGCGCGAGTTCGCCGAGGCGACTCCCGACCGCGTCGCCGTGATCGACGGTGACCGGACGCTGACCTTCGCCGCGCTCGACGAGCGCGCCAGCAGGCTGGCCAACCACCTGACCTCCAGCGGTCTGGGCGTGGGCGACCGCGTGGCGGTGCTGCTGGGCAACCGGTTGGAGTACCCGGAGATCGCGGCGGGCATCGCCAAGGCCGGACTGGTCATGGTGCCGCTCAACCCGCGCCTGACCCCGGCCGAGGCTCGCTACATCCTGGAGCACTCGGAGTCGCGCGCCATCGTCCTCGACGAGGCACTGAGCACGATCGTCGCCGACAGCGTCAGCCACCTCGGACTCTCGGCGACCGTGCTCGACGGCACGACCCTGGGTGCGGCGTACGAGGAGGCCCTGGCCGCCGCCTCCGACGTCGACCCGAGGGTCGAGGTGCCCGAGCTCGACCCGTTCTGCATCACCTACACCTCCGGGACCACCGGCAAGCCCAAGGGCGTGCTGATCTCCCACCGCTCGCGGGTGCTCACCTTCTACATGTCGGCACTGGAGTACGGCCTCGGGGCGGGCCGCGTCTCGGCCGCCGTCGCGCCGATGTACCACGGCGCAGGTTTCGCGTTCGGCTACGCGCCCGTCTTCACCGGCGGAACGGTGACGATGCTGCGCAAGTGGGACCCCCAGGGCTTCCTCGACCTGGTCGAGAAGGATCGCGTGCAGTCCGCCTTCCTGGTGCCGACGATGGCGCAGGGCATCCGCTCGCTCGGACCCGACGCCGTGCCTGCCAAGGACCTCTCGAGCCTCGACACCTTGTACTTCAACGCCGCCGCCCTCCCCCACGCGCTGAAGGAGTGGGTGATGGACACCTTCCCCGGCGTCGGCGTCCACGAGCTCTACGGCTCCACCGAGTCGGGCGTGATCACCAACCTCCGCCCGGTGCACATGCGCGCCAAGTCCGGCTCGGTCGGCCACGCCTGGTACATGACGGAGATCCGGATCGTCGACGAGCAGGGCAACGAGGTCGCGCCCGGCCAGCCCGGCGAGCTGTTCAGCCGCTCCCCCTACCTGATGAACGGCTACCTCAAGAACCCCGAGGCCACCGCCGAGTGCACCACCGAGGACGGCTTCGTCACCTGCGGCGACATCGCCGTGCGCGACGAGCAGGGCTTCATCTCGATCGTCGACCGCAAGAAGGACCTGATCATCTCGGGAGGCACCAACGTCTACCCGCGTGAGATCGAGGAGGTCCTGGCCACCCACCCGGCCGTCGTCGAGACCGCGGTCGTCGGCGAGGCCGACGAGCAGTGGGGCGAGACGGTGGTCTGCCACGTCGTGCTGCGCCCGGGCCACGAGCTGGACACCGCCGCACTGGAGTCGCACTGCCGCGGCGAGCTGGCCGGCTACAAGATCCCCCGTCGCTGGTACGCCATCGACGCCCTGCCGCGCAACGCCGGCGGCAAGGTCTCCAAGCGCGACCTCGCTCCCCCGGCCTGACCCACCCGGCGCAAGGACGCGCAGTGCCGAATTGTTCAGCAGGAATCTGCGCGTTCCACTTGACGATACATTTTGTACCGATATTCTTTGTCTCACTTCACCTCGGCGTCCCCCCTGATGCCCTGAACCATCGGAGATCACATGCGTCCCCATGTTGAGCTGATCCAGGAGAACGACTACGTCTGGCACGCTGCAGAGCTGCCCGGCGGCGAGGGTCGCGCTTCCGAGCGCCGCCTCTCCGTGGACGAGGAGGACGGCTCCTCCTCGCTGCGCGTCGACTTCCACACCGACTGGGGTCGCGGCCCCGGCATCCACCACGCCAACACCGAGTACTACGTGCTCGAGGGCGAGATCAACTACGGCGGCCAGAAGATCGGCAAGGGCGGCTACGTCTACGCCCCGAAGGGCGTGCCGGTCGACTACATCAAGATCGCCGAGGGCACCCGCATCCTGAAGTACCGCGAGTACGGTGACGCCGGCTTCGACGCCGTCGACTCCCTCGCCGGCGCCCAGCGCTGGGCGGACGCTCGCGAGGACGCCATCGTCATCGACACCGAGGCCATGAAGTGGGACGCCGTCCCCAACCCCGGCCCGATGCCCGGCATGTACATCAAGTACCTGCACGTCGACCCGGTCACCGGCTTCTACACCCGCCTCGTCCACGCCCAGGAGGGCTGGAGCGACCACCGCCTCGCGCACCACCCGTGCTACGAGGAGGCGTACACCACCCAGGGCCACATGGAGTACAACTTCGGCACCCTGGACCTGGGCACGTACTTCTTCCGCCCGGCACGCGTGAAGCACGGCCACTTCACCACCATGGAGGGTGGCGCCACCTGGCTGCTGCGCTCCGACGGCGAGCTGAAGAACTGGTACACCCAGAACGAGTGGGTCCGCTGGGGCGGCGAGGCCTTCAACTACGGCCCCGAGGGCCTGGAGGAGCACCCGCACCCGGCTCGCCGCTGGTCCATGTCGTCGCACGACATGGGTGAGCCGTGGCGTACCGAGGAGGACATCCGCCAGCTGAACACCTCGCTGCAGTTCCAGCTCGACCAGGGCCACGACGGCCCGGCGATCAAGCACCACGGCACCGGCTCCGACGCCTCCGTCATCGCCATGATGAAGGCCATGGACGCCGCGCAGCTCCAGGGCGGCCACGGTCACGAGCACGACCACGACCACGACCACGACCACTCGCACGACCACGACCACTCGCACGACGGTGAGCACACCCACGAGGACGCCCCCGCCGAGCGCGAGTCCATCACCCTCAACTGGGGATGGTCGGGTCGCGACACCGAGGACCCCGAGGACCGCACCGCTGCCGACCAGCACATCTGGGGCCGTCGACTCAACTGGAAGGACGGAGACCCGATCCCGGCTCCGATCCTCTCCTCCCTCCCCGTCCGCAGCCGGTCCACGGGCCGCTGGGACGGCGACGGAATGTGATCGGGCGTACCTGAGTGATTTCCCCCCTGCTCCACAGCGCAACCTCTGCGGCGGTCGAGGTCTCCTCGGCCGCCGCGGCGGAGCCCATCCACGGCCTGAGCATGTTCACCGTGGCGATCATCCTGCACATCGTGCTCTTCGTGTACTGGCTCGGCGGTGACCTCGGCGTCTACTACTCGAGCCGCTTCATCATCAAGCCCGAGCTCCAGCCCGAGACCCGCGCGATCGCGGCCAAGATCATGGTCGGCTGCGACATGGCGCCACGTTTCTCCCTGATCCTCTTCGGGGCCAGCGGCGTGACGCTCATGTACTACGGGCCGCTCGGCGACAAGTTCTTCTTCACCGGCTGGATGCTCGCCCTGGTCTGGGTCGCGACCCTGGCCTGGGTCTTCGTCTCGCTGCAGGAGCACCTGCAGTCGGGCAAGAAGTCGCACCACTTCTTCCACACCTCCGACCTGGTGATCCGCTACCTCGCCGCTGCCCTCCTGGTCGGCATGGGGGCGTACGCGATCATCGCCTCGGAACCGTTCGGCGTGGACACCAACCCGAAGTGGCTCGGCACCAAGGTGCTGTTCTACGGCCTGTCGATCTTCTGCGGCATCATGATCCGCCGCGCCCTCAAGCCGTTCGGGCCCTCGTTCGGGGCCCTGATGACCACCGGCTCGACCCCCGAGGTCGAGAACGGCATCGTCGGTTCCATCCGACGATCGGAGCCCTGGGTCTACGCGATCTGGTTCTTCGTGCTGGCAGCAGCGATCTTGGGCGTGATCAAGCCCGGTTTCGTCGGCTGACCCACCAGCAGGGCAAGGCCCGGTCCCCCACAGGGGGCCGGGCCTTCGTCATTTCCTCCACGGCACCGCCGGGGCCGCGTACGACAAGGGCCGCGTACGACAAGGGCCCGGGACCCCGTCCGGAGTCCCGGGCCCTCAGCCACGGCGTCCTTGTGTCAGGCCGCGCCGCCCAGGCGGGTGCCGAGCAGGCGACCGAAGGTCAGCGCAGGGGTCACCAGCATGCCGGAGCAGAAGGTGTTGCCACAGGTCGCGCCGGCGCCGATGACCTCGCCGATGGCGTACAGGCCCTCGATCGGCTCACCCGACTCGTCACGCACCCGGAAGTCCGCGTCGATGTCGAGGCCGGTGAAGGTGACCAGGGTGATCGCGTGGTTGCGGATCGCGTAGAACGGACCCTGGGCGATGGGAGCAGGCAGGTACGTCCGCCCGAACTGCGGGTCGCTGCCGTCGGCCACCGCGGCGTTGTAGGCCTCGACCTGGGCGACCAGGCCGGCCTCGTCGATACCGGCCTTGCGTGCCAGCTCCTCGAGCGTCGCGGCGGAGTGGACGCCCGGACGCGTGTCGGCCACGGCGCGCACCTCGTCGGGCTCCTTGCCCACGATCATCTGGTTGAGGTCGCCGGTGGAGAGCTCAAGGGCGGCGTCGTCGAAGACCGTCCAGAACGTCTGGTCCGCGATCGTGGCGAGCGCGCGCTCCTTCTCGTCGATCGACTCCTCGTCCTCGGCGACCCAGCGCTGGCCGAACTTGTCGACGTAGATCTCCCGCGGCGGACGCTCGGAGGTCAGGCGCTGCCGGTCGTTCCAGTTCGCACGGCCGGGGGTCTGCGGGTCGGGCAGGCCACCGAAGGTCGGCAGGTAGGTGCCCTCGCCCTGGAGACCGGCGCCGATCGACTGGCCGAGCAGGATGCCGTCGCCCGTGCTGGTCCTCGCCGTGGCGGAGACCAAGGGTGCGCCGTCGAACTCCATGAAGAGCTCGGGCTCGGCGCCGTAGCCGCCGGTCGACAGCACCACGGTGCCGTGCACCTCGACCTCGGCCCCGCCGTGGTAGACGCCGACGCCGATGACCCGGCCCTCATCGTCAGTGAGCAGCTCGGTGACCGGGGAGGAGGTCCAGACCTCGAGGTCGTGCTCGGCGACGCAGGCGTCGAGCTCCTTCTGAAGCACCTCGAGGATCGACAGCCCCTCGTCCTTGCCGTAGTGGGTGCGCGCCGTCTCGTAGGGCTCGTGGCCGTAGATGATCCGAGGGCTCTCGGGCGCGAACGGGAAGTCGCGGTCGGTGAGCCACTCAAGGGTCTCGGGGGCGTTGCGGGCCACGATCTCGACCAGGTCGTCTCGGGCGGTGCCCTTGGTGATCCGGTGGATGTCGGCCAGGTGCATCTCAGGGTTGTCGACGATGCCCCGCTCGGCCTGTCGGCGGGTACCGCCGGCCGCCATGTGCCCTCCGGTGATGTGCAGGGTACCGCCGATCTTGGCGTCCTTCTCCACGAGCAGGACACGTGCACCGCCCTGGGCGGCGTGGATGGCACAGGGGATCCCGGCCGTGCCGGCTCCCACCACGACGACGTCGACGACATGTGGCTCGGTGATGACGACACCTTCTCTCTCACGCGATCGGAAACTGTCTCTATCATATAGACGTTGTCTGCCCAGGCGGCCTGAACCCGCCCCCCAGGTCCCTCCGCGGGCGCTCTTCTGGGGTAGATTGCCCCTTGAAACAAGGTTTCGCTAGTCGGAACAAAGGAGAGCACGTGACTTCTGGGCCCCTCGCCGGTATCCGCGTCATCGACGCGTCCACGATCCTCGCTGGCCCCCTGGCCTGCCAGATCCTGGGCGACTACGGCGCCGACGTCGTCAAGATCGAGCACCCCACCAAGCCCGACGGCATGCGTGGCCACGGCCCCGCCGTCGACGGCACCCCGATCTGGTGGAAGGAGGTCGCGCGCAACAAGCAGACGATCGGCCTCAGCCTCTCGGTCCCCGAAGGTGCCGAGCTCTTCCTCCGACTCGCGGCCACGGCCGACGTGGTGGTCGAGAACTTCCGCCCCGGCACCCTCGAGAAGTGGGGCGTGGGCCCGGAGCAGCTGCACGCCGTCAACCCCGGCCTCGTCATCGTGCGGATCACCGGATTCGGGCAGACCGGCCCCTACGCCTCGCGCGCCGGCTTCGGCACGCTGGCCGAGTCGATGAGCGGCTTCGCGCACCTCACCGGCCAGCCCGACGGCCCTCCGACCCTGCCCGCCTTCGGGCTCGCGGACTCGATCTGCGGCATCGCCGCCTCCTCCGCGGTCTCGATGGCCCTGCTGGCCCGCGAGAAGAACGGCGGTCAGGGCCAGGTCATCGACATGGACCTGCTCTCCCCGATCATGACCGCCGTCGGCCCCGGCCCGACCGTCTACCAGCAGACGGGCGTGGTCGGCATGCGCCACGGCAACCGTTCGACCAACAACGCGCCGCGCAACACGTACCAGACCTCTGACGGCCACTGGGTCGCGATCTCCACGAGCGCCCAGGCGATCGCGGAGCGCGTGATGGTCCTCGTCGGCCACCCCGAGGTGATCGAGGAGCCCTGGTTCGCGGCCGGCAACACCCGCGCCCAGCACACCGACGAGCTCGACGAGATGGTCGGCTCGTGGATCGGCGCCCGTACGCGCGACGAGGTCGTCGACGCGTTCACCGAGGCCGGTGCGGCGATCGCCCCGATCTACTCCGCCAAGGAGATCGTCGAGGACCCGCACATCCGCGAGACGCAGATGCTCACCGAGGTCGACGACGCCGACTTCGGTCCGCTGCTCCAGCACAACGTGATGTGGCGGATGTCGGAGACCCCCGGCTCGATCCGCTTCACCGGTCGCAAGCACGGCGAGGACACCGACGAGGTCCTCACCGGACTCGGGCTCGACGCCGAGAAGCTGGCCGACCTGCGCGAGCGCAACGTCATTCGTTGAGCCAGCCGCCCCTGCACCCCTGACCAGAACCACGGAAGAACGAGGACCGATGACCACCTCCGTCACGACCCAGCTGCTGGACGCCGCTGCCCAGGGCCTGGAGATCTTCGACCTGGGCCGCACGCTCACCGTCGGCATGCCCCAGTCGCCCAACCACCCGGCGTACTGGCACGCGATGCCGCGTCGCCACGGTGACATGACCCGCGGCGACGGCGGCTCGGCCGCCAACGACATGATCTCGATGGGCACCCACGTCGGCACCCACGTCGACGCCCTCGCGCACGTCTCCCAGGACGGCAAGCTCTACGGCGACGTCGACGCCTACGACGCGCAGGTCGGCGGCAAGTTCGTCGAGCACGGCGCGCACACCATCGAGCCGATGGTCCGCCGCGGCGTCCTGCTCGACGTGCCCGGCACCCTGGGTGTCGGTCGCCTCGAGCCCGGCCAGGAGATCACGGTCGACGACCTGAAGGCGACCCTGGAGAAGCAGGGCACCGAGATCCGCGAGGGCGACGTCGTCCTGGTGCGCTCCGGCTGGGGCCAGCACTTCGACAACGGCGACGGTGACACCTACCGCGGTCTGTCCACCGGCGTGCCCGGTGTCTCCGACTCCGGCGCCACCTTCCTGGCCGACTTCGGCATCCACGCCACCGGCGCCGACACGATCGCCTACGAGCAGCTCAAGCCCGGCGCCGGCCACGGCCTGCTGCCGGCGCACCGCGTGCTCCTGGTCGAGCGTGGCATCTACATCATCGAGGCGATGGACCTGGAGAAGCTGGCAGCGGGTCTGGCCGGCTCCTCCTACGAGTTCCTCTTCGTGATGAGCCCGCTGAAGTTCTTCGGCGCCACCGGCTCGCCCGTGCGCCCGCTGGCGGTGGTCGGCGCGTGACGACCTACTCCCCCGCCCCCGACGCGCGTCCCGAGGGCAACCCGACGTACGCCCCCGACGGCGGCCCGACGCTGGCCCAGCAGATCGGCGCCTTCGCCGAGCACTGCGCCACCCACGGGATCCCCCCCGAGGTCACGGCCTCGGTCGGCCAGCGCACCCTCGACATCCTGGGTCTCTGCGTCGCCGCCCACCGCCTGCCCACCAGCGCCGCGGCGATCGACCACGTCCTCGACCAGGGTGGCCACCCGCAGGCGACCATCGTCGGCGTCCCGACGAAGGTCAACGCCGCACAGGCCGCCTTCGCCAACGGCGTGCTCGCCCACTCCCTCGACTACGACGACACCCACCTGCCGTCGGTCCTGCACCCCAGCGCGTCCGTGGTCCCGGCCGCCCTGGCGGCTGCGGAGCACGCCGGCGCCTCCGGTGAGCTGACCAGCCGGGCGATCGCCGTCGGCATCGAGGTCGCGGTCCGCCTCGGCATGGCCGGCTACGACGCCGAGCTCGGCAACTCCGTCTTCTTCGAGCACGGCCAGCACGCCACCTCCATCACCGGCGCGATGGGCTCCTCGGTCGCCGCCGCGATGATCTACGGCCTCGACGCCAAGGGCATCGCCGACGTCCTGGGGATCACCGCCTCCATGGCCGCCGGCGTCATCGAGGCCAACCGCACCGGTGGCACGGTCAAGCGCCTCCACTGCGGCGTCGCGGCCCAGGCCGGCGTCACCGCCGCCCAGCTGGTCAAGCGCGGCTTCACCGGCCCGCCGACCGTCCTGGAGGGCCGCTTCGGCTTCTTCCAGGGATGGTTGCACGGCCAGTTCTTCCCCACCGCGATCACCGAGGGCCTCGGCCAGGAGTGGTCGGTGCCGGGCATCTTCTTCAAGCCCTACCCGGCCAACCACTTCACCCACACCACCGTCGACGCCGGCATCGCCTTCCGTGAGCAGGGCATCACGCCCGAGATGGTCGAGTCGGTCGTCGTGGGTGTGGCCGGTTCGACCGTGCGCACCATCGGTGAGCCGATCGAGGTCAAGCGCACCCCCGACACCGGGTACCAGGCGCAGTTCTCCGGACCGTACGCCTTCGCTGCCGGCCTGATCGGCGGCGGCGGCCTCGCGACCGGACTGGACGACTACAGCGACGAGCTCGCCCAGGACCCGGCGCGTCGGGCCCTCATGGCGAAGGTCGACGTCGTCGCCGACGAGAAGTGCAACGACATCTTCCCGTTCCAGTTCCCGGCGGTCGTCACGCTGCGTACGACCGACGGACGTGAGCTGGTCCAGGAGGTGCTCACCAACCGCGGCGGGCCCGCCCGTCCGCTGAGCGACGCCGAGCTCAGCCGCAAGTTCGCGGACAACGTGGCCGGTCGCGTGGCCGACGACGTCGCAGCCGCCGTGAGCACCCAGGTGCTCGCCCTCCAGGACGCCACCGACCTTCCCGGTGTCCTGGCCCCCCTCTCCACCTTCATCACCGACACCGAGGAGTCCAAGTGAGCGAGCTCGACCTCATCATCACCAACGTCCAGGCCGTCCTGCCTGGCCAGGCCGAGCCGCAGAGCGTCGACCTCGGCATCAAGGACGGCAAGTTCGCCCGCATCGAGGCCAACCTGGACCCGGCACTGGCCGACGCCGTCGTCGACGGTGGCGGCAAGACCGCCTTCCCGGGCGTCGTCGACGCCCACCAGCACTGGGGCATCTACAACCCGCTGCCCACCGACGTCCGCACCGAGTCGCGCGCCTCGGCGCAGGGCGGTGTGACCACGTCGCTCTCCTACATGCGTTCGGGCCAGTACTACCTCAACAAGTCGGGCGACTACGCCGAGTTCTTCCCCGAGGTGCTGGACCTGACCGCCGGCAACGCCGCGATCGACTACACCTACCACCTCGCGCCGATGAGCAAGTCGCAGATCGCCGAGATCCCGGCCCTGGTCAAGGACCACGGCGTGACCTCGTTCAAGGTCTTCATGTTCTACGGCTCCTACGGCCTGCACGGCCGCAGCGAGGACCAGTCGAAGTTCCTCATGACGCCCGAGGGTGAGCGCTACGACTACGCGCACTTCGAGTTCGTGATGCGTGGCGTGCAGAAGGCCCGCGAGGAGAACCCCGAGATCGCCGACCAGATCTCGCTCTCCCTGCACTGCGAGACCGCCGAGATCATGGCTGCCTACACCAAGATGGTCGAGGAGGACGGCACCCTGACGGGCCTGCCCGCCTACTCCGCGTCGCGTCCCCCGCACTCGGAGGGCCTGGCCGTCACGATCGCCTCCTACCTGGCGCACGAGACCAACCTGCCGACGATCAACCTGCTGCACCTCACCTCCCGCAAGGCCGTCGAGGCTGCGCTGACGATGGCTGCCGCCTTCCCGCACATCGACTTCCGTCGTGAGGTCACCGTGGGCCACCTGCTGGCCGACTGCGACACCGCCCACGGTGTCGGCGGCAAGGTCAACCCGCCGCTGCGTCCGCGCGAGGACGTCGAGGCGCTGTGGGGCTACCTGCTCGACGGCAAGATCGACTGGGTCGTCTCCGACCACGCCTGCTGCAAGGAGGAGCTCAAGTTCGGCGAGCCCAAGGACGACGTCTTCGTCGCCAAGTCGGGCTTCGGCGGCGCCGAGTACCTGCTCGCCGGCATGGTCTCCGAGGGTCGCAAGCGCGGCCTCTCGCTGGGCCGCATCGCCGAGCTCACCGCCCAGAACCCGGCCGAGCGCTACGGCCTGGGCAAGACCAAGGGCTCCATCGCCGTGGGCAAGGACGCCGACGTCGCGCTCGTCGACCTGGCGACCGACTGGACCGTCCGCGCCGAGGAGTCGGTCTCCTCGCAGGAGTACACCCCGTTCGAGGGCGCCGAGCTGACCGCCAAGGTCACCGACACCTTCCTGCGCGGCACGCAGATCATGATCGACGGCGTCGTCACCGACGAGACCAACGGCCGCTACCTGGCCCGTCCCACCGCCTGAGCCCAGTCACTGATCAAGGCACCACCCCACTGAGGTGGGCGCACCGGGAAGCCGGGGCGCCCACCTCGGCGCATTTCACCGCTCCGGACTGTCGCAGATCGTCAAGCCACTCGTCGCTGGAGCATGGTCGACTGGAGACATGGACCCGAACGAGAAGACCTTGACCGACTTCCGCAGCCTGCTCGACGAGTTCAGTGAGGTGGTCGCACGTGCGAACGAGAGCTGGGACTCCCCCAGTCCGTGCGAGGGCTGGACATCCGGTGACGTCCTCGACCACGTGATCGACTCCGAACGTGACTTCTTCGCCAGCCATGACCTCGCCCTGGGCGCCCGCCCCACGGGCACACCCGAGGAGGTGTGGCGCGCCCACGTCTCGGCGGTCAACTCCGCACTGACCGGCCCGGAGGTGTTGGCCGGCGAGTTCGACGGCTTCTTCGGACGGAGCACGATCGGCGCCACGCTGGCGACCTTCTTCAACCTGGACCTGGTGATCCACCGCTGGGACCTCGCCAGTGCCCTGGGGACCGGCACCGTGCTCACCGACCACGAGATGGACCTGGCCGAGTCCGCGCTCGACACGCTGGGCGACGCGATCTACGCCCACGGCGCGTGCGCGGCAGCGGTCGACCTGCCCGCAGACGCCACCCGTCAGGTACGCCTGATCGCTCGTACCGGGCGCGACCCCCGGGCGTGGAGCTCGAACCGAGCCTGACGGGCGAGCGCCGCAGGCAGGGCGCCGCCACCGTTCAGACCGTTTGCAGCACCAGGTGCGGGATCCCGTGCGGCGGCGTCAGCACCGCGGCGCGCACCTGGCCGAACGGGGCCAGCTCGATGCCGGCCTCTCCTCCGAGGCAGTCACCGGCCCGCTCGCGGAGCGCATCCAGGTCGTTGACCGTCAGGACCGAGCCGAGGAGACCGCGACGCGGCGCGACGCTCTGGCCCAGGAGCGACGGCCCGGAGTGACCGGTGCCGTAGTCGACGATGTTGATGTAGGGCTCGTCGCGCGCGAAGCCGACGGTGCTGGAGGTGACCTTGAGCTTCTCCGCGACGCCGACCAGCTCACTGAAGGAGTCGTCCTCGAAGGCGTACTCGAAGACGACGCCCCACCCCAGGACCTCGCGGTAGAAGTCGATGCTCGGCTGGCCCACCGCGCCCAGCGGGGCGGAGATCGAGCAGACCTCGCTGACGATGCGGTCGCGCACCTGCGCGAAGCCCGTGAAGAAGTCGCGGGGCCCGCTCAGGAAGGCGGTGACCACGCCGTCGGGTCCGGGCAGGTGGGCCTCGCGGAAGGCACCCTCGTCGAGGTCGTAGCCGGCCTCGGAGTGCTCCACGTGGTAGCCCAGCTCGCGGGCGTGTGCGACGGCCGCGTCGAGGTCGGGGGCGTAGAAGTCGATCACCCGGAAGGCGTCACGGTGCAGCCGCGTCTCCGCGGTGCGGATCTGCTCGTCGGAGCCCGGTTCGAAGAGGCAGAGCACGGTGCCGGCGAGCACACCGGGGGTGCGCAGCGTACGCAGCTCCACAGCTCCGGCGTCTGCGCCGAAGAGGGTGCGGGTGACGTCCTCGGGGAGGCGGGCTGCGCCGCTCTCCTCCATGCCGAAGACGTCGCAGTACAGGCGGGTGTGCGGTGCCGCGTCTCCGGTGGAGACCAACGGTCCGTACATGTGCGCCTCGAGCAAGGTCAGGCCTCCCAGCCGGTTCGTCGTGACAGTTCGCGGGTGACGTCGAGCAACGCGGCACGCAGCTCGTCCACCTCGCTGAGGAATCGTTCTGCAGGACCGCAGACGCTGACCACCGCGATCGCGTGGCCCTCGTGGTTGCGCACCGGCGCCGCCACCGAGGCGGCGCCCTCCTTGCGCTCGGCGACCGACATGGCCCAGCCCACGTCGCGGATGTGCAACAGGTCCGCGCGCAGGGTGGCCGGGTCGACGATGGTGGAGGGAGTCATCACCTCGAGGTCGCCCTGGGCCAGGTAGTCGTTGATCCGCTCGGCCGACTGGAAGGCGAGCATCGCTCGCGAGGAGGCGCCGGCGTGCAGGGCGTACGGCTCGCCGAGGGTCACCGACATGATGACCTCACGGTCGGGGGTGACCTGGTCGACGTAGATCCGCGAACGCTTGCCGAGCGGGATCGACAGCGTCGCCGTCTCACCGGTGCGCTGGCAGAGCTCCTGGAGGCTCGGTCGCGCGAGCTGGCGGACGTCGATCTTGTCGAGGTAGCTGAGGCCGAGGCGCATCGCCGCCACACCGAGGGAGTAGCGGTGGGTCCGCTCGTCGAGGTCGACGAGGCCGCGGCTGCGCAGCGACGCCAGGACGCGGTGCACTGCTGCCTTGGGCAGCCCCAGGCCCTCGGCGATCTCGGTGATGCCGAGGTCGTGGCCGGGAACCGCGGTGAAGTGCAGCAGGACGTCGGCCGCCCGCTCCACGGTGGCGATCGTCGTGCTGCCAGCGCTCTCTGCCCTGTTCATGCGATGCCTCACTCCCGACGTGGCCCCACGCGTTTCGATCAGTGGAACTATGTTCCATAATCGCACGACAGTCCGCCAATGACACGCAGGAGCGCAGAGCGATGGATCCCGTCACCTCGACCAGGGCCGTGGTGCTGGCCTCCGTCCCCCACGGCGCCCCGCGGGCCGAGGACTTCGCCCTCACGACGCTGCCGGTGGCGGCCCCTGCCGACGGCCAGGCGCTGGTGCGTGTCCTGGACCTCAGCCTCGACCCGTTCATCCGCTCCACCCTCGGCGGCACCCACCTCGGCGACCGCGCGGTCGGCGTCGGTGACGTCGTCGGCGGACGCTCGGTGGCCGAGGTGGTCGCCTCCCCCGACGGGTCGCTGTCCCCGGGGCAGCTCGTCCTCGTCGAGACCGGCTGGGTGGAGCACGCCGTCGTCGACGCCGCCACCGCACTCCCGGTCAGGGTCCCCGAAGGCGTCCCCACCTCGGCTGCGCTCGGTGCGCTCGGCATGCCCGGACTGACGGCGTACGCAGCCCTCGTGCGGCACGTCCGCCCGGAACCCGGCGAGAGCGTCGTCGTCGCGTCGGCCACCGGGGGCGTCGGATCCCTGGCTGGGCAGCTCACCGTGGCTCGCGGCGCTCGGGCCGTGGCCATCGTCGGCTCCGAGGAGAAGGCCGCTCTGGCGACCGAGGAGCTGGGTTACGCCGCTGCCCTGCTGCGCACCTCCCCCACCTTCGCCGACGACCTGCGCGCCGCGTGCCCCGACCGGGTCAACGGATACCTCCACATGGGCGACCAGGCGACCCTCGACGCGGTGATGGAGCAGCTCGCCGTCGGCGCCCGCGTCTCCCTGATCGGGGTGCCCGACCAGAACAACGGCGCCGCCCCCACGCGCATGCGCGTCGGCGCGGTCATGGCGGCGCGCGCCGAGGTGCACGGCATGGTCGTCTACGACCACCACGACCTCGCCGCCGACCACGTGGCCGAGGTCGGCGCCAAGCTCGCCGCCGGCGAGTTCTCGATGCCCGAGGACCGCACCGTCGGCCTGGAGCAGGCCGGTGCCGCGTTCGCCGCGATGATGAGCGGGGGCAACATCGGCAAGGTGGTCGTCGAGGTCGCCGCGCGCTGACGATGTGACCGGACTCCCTCGTCCCGATGTGCGCGAAGCACCTCCGCAGTTGGGTCCGGATCACTAGCATCGTCTCCATGGGGATCGGTGACGTGCGCGTGGACGACCTGCACTCGGCGACCCGTCGGTGGCAGCAGTCTCTCGAGGGTCCCGAGACCCCCGAGCCGCACAGCTCCCTGGCCTCCGACGACGCGGCGTGCCCGCCGCTGCCGTGCAGCCGGATCGCCTGGCACAGCCTGCACGCCGCGGTTGCGGCCTTCGACCGCGCTCTCGATGCCCTGGAGGCGCCGGAGACCGACGGCTCCGCGGTGCTGGACGAGCTGCGTACGTCGCTCGTGCACGCCTCGCACGCCGTCGTCGTGCTCGCCCTGCCACGCCGCGAGCGGACCGACTTCGCCATGCGCATCGCATGGTCGGCGCTCGACGGCGCCCCCGACGACCCGGGCATCGCCGCCCTGGTCGCCTTCCCGATCCCCCTGGCGGCGCGCGAGATCGCGCGACTGCTGGATGAGCGTCACTTCAGGGCCTCCCCGCGCTGGACCGACCGGGCGTCGGTCCGCGTCGCTGGTGACCACGTTGCCTCGCGCGTCGCCGACCGGGCGCTCTTCGAGGACGTCGTCCGCTTCGTCTGGGCCAACGACACCACCGCGGCCCCGCTGCGCGACGACCTGGTGACCAGCGCCGAGAGCATCAGCGAAGTCGTGGACCGCGCGGTGACGCTGTGGCGTACGCGGCGTCTCGCGCCGCTGCGGGACGACGTGGCGGCCTCCAGCGCCGACTCGCCCCTGGGCGTGCCTGCCGCGCTGGTGCCGATCCGCCGCTGAGCGCCCCCGTGCTCGACGACCTCCTCGTCCCTGCCGGAGCCGTCAGCTCCCGGACGACGTCGTGGGTCGGACCAGCGGTCTTCGTGGCGGGCGGCGTCCACGCCTGAGCCGTGTCACGGACGGGCGGCGCAGGAGACGCACCGTCGTGCCGTCGGCCTCGCCTCCAACCGCTCGGGCGGGATCGGCTCACCGCAGTGCTCGCAGACGCCGTACGTGCCCGCCTCGACCCGCCGCAACGCCTCGTCGATCTCGTCCAGCTGCCCCCGGGCCTGGGCGGCCAACGCCGCGATCTGGGAGCGCTCGAAGGCGATCGTGGCGCCCTCGGGGTCGTGCTCGTCGTCCGCGTTGGTGTCCTTCGACGCCGCGACGACGGACTCGTGGTCACTGGTCAGGCCCGCCAGGCGCTGCAACGTACGCGCGCGCTCCTGCTCCAGCAGCTCGCGACGAGTGTCCACGCGGTCCATCCTGCCCCGGCCCTCAACCCGGTCGTGCCTGTCAGCCGGGGAACCCCGCGGACGAGGGGTCGAAGCCGAAGGGCAGCTCCAGGCGATGGGTCGCCATGGTCTGCACGTCGCTCATGACGTCGCGGGTGGGGCCGTCGACCACGATGACCCCGTCGGAGAGGATCACCGCCCGCTCGCAGAGCTCCAGGGCGTACGGCAGGTCGTGGGTGACCATCAGCACGGTGACGTCGAGTGAGCGCAGGATGTCGGCGAGCTCGCGACGTGACGCGGGGTCCAGGTTGGACGACGGCTCGTCCAGCACCAGGATCTCTGGCTCCATCGCCAGGACCGTGGCCACCGCCACCCGCCGGCGCTGGCCGTAGCTGAGGTGGTGCGGCGCCCGGTCGGCGAAGTCAGCCATCCCGACCTGGCCCAGGGCATGCATGACACGACGATCGAGCTCTGCTCCCCTGAGCCCCAGGTTGGCCGGGCCGAAGGCGACGTCCTCGCGGACCCGCGGCATGAAGAGCTGGTCGTCGGGGTCCTGGAAGACGACGCCGACGCGGCGACGGATCTCCTTCAGGTTCTCCTTCGTCACGGGCAGCCCCGAGACCGCAACATGGCCGGCTCCGGCGCGCAGGATGCCGTTGAGGTGGTGCACCAGGGTGGTCTTGCCGGCGCCGTTGGGCCCCAGCAGGGCCACGCGCTCGCCCCGATGCACGTGCAGGTCGACCCCGAAGAGCGCCTGGTGCCCGTCGGGATAGGCGTAGGCCAGCCCGCTGACCTCGAGCACGGGGGTGCTCACGGGAGCCGTCCGGTGTAGCCGCGCGAGAGCATCGCGAGGTGGACCCGCTCCCCCCGCTCGTAGGACCGGATGAAGAGCGCTCCGGCTGACTTCGCCAGGACGGGCCAGTGCCGCGGGTCGCGGGCGTTGAACCCGCGCGAGGCAAGAGCCACCTGCTGACGGCGCAGGTCGTCCCCGACGACGTCGAGGTAACGAATCATGAAGCCCATGATCTGCACCATCGTGTCGGGCAGCCGCAGCCGGGTCAGGCCGCGGAGCAGGTCCGGGGGCTCGGTGGTGGAGGCCAGGGTCAGTCCGGCGATGACGCCCAGCGTCGCCTTCACCAGGAGGGTCCAGGCCGCCAGCAGGCCCGACTCGCTCACCATCAGGCCCAGCACCTCGACCCGGGGACCTCGGGCGATGAACGGCATCAGGAGGGCGAAGACGACGAAGGGAACCTCGACGACCATGCGCTTGACGATGTGCATCGGCGGTACCTGGGAGATCGCGACCACCGCCATCAGCATCACGAGGTAGACCGCGAACGCACCGAACCACCGTCCTGGCGTCGCCACCACGATGAGCATGAAGGTGACGAGCGCCGCGATCTTGAGGTGCGGCGCCATCCGATGCACTGGCGAGTGGCCGTGAAAGGTCAGCTTGTGTGCGTGGTCGGCTCCCACGGGTCAGTCCCGGTCCGCGGCAGCGGGGGCGTCGTCAACATCCGCCGCAGCGCCGTCCGCGGCAGCGGCATGGCGGCGCCGCAGGGCGTACGCCAGTCCCCCGGCCACGGCAAGGGTCACGAGCACCCCGATCACGCCGGCGAGCCCTCCCGAGAGCCGGGCGTCGTCGACGCCCTTCACGGCGTAGTCGGCCAACGGGCCGTCGGCGGCGGCGTGGTCCTCAGCAGTGTCACCGAAACCCGTGGACTCAGCCACGTATTCCAGACCGTCGGGGTGGGAGGAGGCGTAGTAGCTCACGACCCCGGCGATCACCAGGGCCACCGCACCGAGCACGAGGAACAGGCGGCGACTGCTGGCGGTGGTGGACTCAGGCGCGGACGTCCTCATGCGCGGGCTCCTCGGGGTCGCAGCTCGAGGGTCGAGGCGGACAGCACTGGGCGAGCTGCGTACACCAGGTCCGGGCGCGTCGCCACGACCGAGCCCACCACGAGACCGGTGATGAGGGCCTCGCCGACGCCGATCACGGTGTGCCAGCCGACCATGGCGGCGAGCACGGTGCCGGTCGAGACGTCCGCGACCCCGCCCACGGCGAAGAGGAGGGTGAAGACCGTCGCGGCGGCCGGCACGGAGACCAGTGCACCCACAGCAGCGGCGATCGGGATGGAGGCCACGCGCTTCGGCAGTACGGCACGGACGCCGACGATGACCAGCCAACCCACCCCCACGCCCACGACGCCCATCAGGGTGATGTTGGTGCCGAGAGCTGTCAGGCCCCCGTCTGCGAAGAGGAGCGCCTGGACGAGCAGCACCACGGAGATGACCAGGACCCCGGTCCAGGGACCGACGAGCGCGGCTGCCAGGGCGCCACCGAGCAGATGCCCACTCGTCCCTGCACCCACCGGGAAGTTCACCATCTGGGTGGCGAAGACGAAGGCGGCCACGAGTCCGGCCAGTGGTGCGGTCCGGTCGTCCAGCTCACGCCGCGCCCCGCGCAGCGCCAACCCCACTGCGGCGACGGCCACGAGGCCCGTGGCGACCGAGGTCGGGGCATTCAGGAAACCATCAGGCACGTGCACGGGCATCTCCCCTGCTGCTCAGCGGCGGCCGACCGACCCCCTTGTTGCAAAGCATGTGCAACAACCGTACGCCTCCTGGGCCGGGCGGACCAGAGCTCTCCCGGCCTCCGCATGGAAGCCACCTGCGTGGGGTAGGTGACCACGGACCGGATCTCCGGATCACGCTCCACAGAGAGGCTTCTTCCCATGACGCACCACGACAAGCCCGACAAGCACGACAAGCACGACGAGGCAACGAGCGAGGGCCAGGTCAGTGAGTCGGAGGCAAACCCCACGCCTCCTGCTGCCGACCCGGCCAGCACGCCCGGCGTCAAGGACACCCCGCAGACGCCGCCGGACCACGAGGAGCCGCGCGGACAATGACGCGCTCGACGGCCGTCACCGATGGAGCGGGGGCAGGCTGCTCCCGCCCCGCTCGGGGATGCCGCTGAGCACGGCCTCCAGCGCGTCGACTCCGCTGTGGTGCGGCTCCCAGTCCAGCTCCGTGCGCGCCCGCTCGGAGGAGAGGACGGGGAGCCGCATCAGCGCGTCGAGAAGGGCGCCCGGCGCCCCCACGGCCCGCAGGTGCCAGGCGGCGCTGAGCAGGTGGCTGGTCAACCGTGGCGACACCTCGACCGTGCGAGCGGAGAGCAGGTCGCCCAGCTCCACCCGCGTGATCAGGCCGTCGGCAGCCAGGTTGAAGGCACCGCGTACGTCCCGGCTTGCTGCCGCCGTGAAGGCCCGGCCAACGTCGCCGGCATGCACCGCCTGGAAGCGCAGGCCACGAGGGACCGGGACCAACGGGATCAGCTCCTTGCGGAGCATCGGGGGGCGCAGCAGCGGCCCGGCGAAGATGCGGCGCTGCTCGCTGGCGGCCGAGCGTTGGAAGACGAAGGCAGGGCGCATCCGGACCAGCCGGACGTCGGGGTGCGCGGCCTCGAAGCTGTCGAAGAGGCGCTCGTTGTAGGCCTTCTCGCGACAGTAGGCCGCGGTGGAGGCGCCGTCGGTGGCCCACTCCTCCGTGACGGGGGCATCGTCCGCCGCCGGCGAGTAGGCCGCGATGGAGGAAGCGAGCACCACGGCCGGCACGCCAGCGCGGTGGACGGCCTCCAGGACCCGCTTGGTGCCGAGGACGTTGGTCTCCCACGTCTCCTCGGGCGCATGGGTGGGCTGGAACTTCCAGGCCACGTGGACGACCGCGTCGGCGCCGCTCAGAAGGGGCACGAGGTCGTCACGGGTGACGTCCGCCTCGCGCCACGTCACCGTGCCCTCCCCCGACCCAGGCAGGTCCGGGGCCCGGCGGGCCACCCCCACGACCTGGTGCTTCCCGTGGGCCGTGGCCTCGCGCAGCACGGCAGACCCAATGTTTCCCGACGCTCCGATCACCACGAACTTCATGGAGGGCCGGTACCCACGTCGCCACGTCTGTACCCACTCGGCCGGCCTACGCGGCCGCTCGACCGGGGTCAGCCGTCTCCCACCGAGGACCGGGTCGTGGAGTGCTGGATCAGCACGTCCACGTCCACTCCCCGATGCTGGCGGTGATCGGCCAGCCATGGCCGTGGGGCTCGATGTGCGTCTCGCCCAGGTCGAGGCAGTCGTTCACGTAGTAGGTGTGCTCGAGGTTGACGAGCCAGGCCCACGCAGCGTCGGCCGGAGCGCTGAAACCATTGCCGTCGGCATCGATCTGGGCGGCCTTCCAGTGCTCGTTGGCCTCCTCCGGATCGGTGGCGGCCAGGGCGGCGTCGAGGTGCCCGTCGACCACCTTGTTGGAGTAGTAGCCCGCGTTGAGCAGGTCGCTGCCCGCCAGGTCGGACTTGTAGAGGGAGTACATCTCGTAGGGGTCGTGGGATCCCCACCCGAAGAGCACGGAGTCGGTGTGCAGGCGCTTGTAGATCTCGTCCCAGCTGACACCCTCGGTGGTGATCTTGATGCCGGCCGGCTTCACCTGGTCGACGACGCTGAGGGCCAGGCCCTGGCGCAGTGAGTCGCCGGCCGGGTAGAGCAGGGTGAAGGTGGCGTCGCGACCTTCCTTCTCCACGACTCCGTCGTTGTCGGAGTCGGTCCATCCGGCGTCGGCCAGCAACTTCTTCGCACGATCGACGTCAGCGTCCTCGATGGCGGAGTCCGGGTTGTACCAGGGCGAGTTGTCCACGGGACCGGTCGCCGGGGAGCCGAACCCCTCGAGCACACCGTCGACCAGCGCCTGACGGTCGACCGCGTAGTTCACCGCCTGTCGGATCGCCTTGTCCGCGGTGACGTCGTTGCCGATCGGGAGCCCGGCCGGCGACTTCCTGCCCTCGTCGGGGACCGTCACGAAGTGCATGCCGCGGTTGTCGATGGAGGTGATGGCCTCCAGCCGCATGTTCGAGATCTCCTGGGTGGCCAGCGCCGCCGGGAGGCCGGCCACGTGCACGTCTCCCGTGCGGGCGGCTGCCAGCGAGGCATCCTCGTCGGTGAAGACGAAGACGACACGCTCGAAGGGCGACTTCTCGCCGTAGTAGTTGTCGTTGCGCGCGACCACCAGCTGCTCCCCCTTGGCCCAGTCGACCAACGTGAAGGGGCCCGAACCCACCGGCTTCTGGGCGTAGTCCTTGCCGTGGGCGTGCTCCGGCACGATGCCCAGGCTCACCAGACGGTTGACGAAGGTCGACTGCGGCTTCACGAGGGTGAGTTCGACCGTGTCCTCGTCGACCACCTCGGCCGACTTCAGGGAGGTCACGTCGGTGAGGCCGCCCTCCTTCGCCGCCGTCGTGAACGTGTAGGCGACATCCTCAGCCGTGACTGGCTCGCCGTCGGAGAACTCCGCGTCGTCGCGGATGTCGACGCTCCAGACGAGGCCGTCCTCGCTGACGGAGTAGTCCGTGGCCAGGTCCGTGCCGATCGACAGGTCGGCGTTGCGGGTCAACAGCGTCGACTGGAAGAGCGGTGAGCCGTAACGTCCCCATCCGAGCGTCGGGTCGTAGCCCTCCTCGGACTCACCGCCGACGGCGAGACGCAGCTCCGTCGGGACCTCCGTGGCGCCAGCACCGTCGTCGGACGCACAGCCGGCGGCGACGAGCAGGAGGCAGAGCGCAGCCCCAGCTGGGCGGAGGCGCTGACGAGAACGAGGCATGAGGGCTCCTTATTGCGAATGCATTGCAATAGGACAGTAGCCTACGAAGTGAATAGCCCTGATTCCCGGTACAGACTGGACAACATTTCTCTGTTCGCTCTGACCTGTGCGGCGAGGGCGCCCTCGCCACGGGGCGCCACGGGTTCCCCCGGCGGCGACGGCCCAGACCTCGTACCTCCTTGTCACGCCCGCCCGAAGAGCGGAGTGTGGAGAGGAACCACCCACGGGTCGTCCCGCCCCTGGGCCCCCGCACTCGAGGAGCAGGTCGATGAAGGCAGCAGTCGCCACTGATTTCGCGTCACCCCTGGAGATCCGCGACGTCCCGGTGCCTGACCCCGGGCCCGGACAGGTCCTGGTCCGCATCGAGACCTGCGGTCTCTGCCACACCGACATCCACGCCGCGCGAGGCGAGTGGCCCGTCAAGCCCAAGATGCCGCTGATCCCCGGCCACGAGGGCGTGGGCGTGGTGGAGCGGCTGGGCGAGGGCGACCTTCCGGTCTCCGTGGGCGACCGGGTGGCACTGCCCTGGCTCGGGCACGCGTGCGGCCACTGCCGCTACTGCGTGGCCGGGTGGGAGACGTACTGCCTGACCCCCCAGTACATGGGCTACACGATGGACGGCAGCTATGCCGAGTACGCGGTGGCGTACGCCTCCCACGTCGTGGCCGTGCCCGACGGCGTCAGCTCCACCGACGCCTCCCCCCTCACCTGCGCCGGCGTGACGACGTACAAGGCACTCAAGGTCGCCAAGCCACAGCCCAACGAGACCACGCTCGTGGTCGGCATCGGCGGCCTGGGTCACCTGGGGCTGCAGTACGCGCGGATCTTCGGCGCCACCACGATCGCGATGGACGTCCACGACGACAAGCTGCAGCTGGCCCAGGAGCTCGGCGCCGACCACGTGGTCGACGGCCGCGGTGACAGCCCTGCCGAGCTGGCTGCCCTGGGTGGGGTCGACATCGCCCTGGTCACCGTCCCCTCGCCCTCGGTCATGCGCGCTGCGCACGCGGCGCTGAACCCCAACGGCCGTCTCGTGCTCGTGGGCCTGCCGGCCGACAACTCCCTGGAGCTTCCCGTCTTCGAGACGGTGCTCATGGGCAAGTCGGTGATCGGGTCCCTCGTCGGAACCCGCAACGACCTGGCCGACTGCTTCGCCCTGCACGCCAACGGGCGCACCCGCGTCATCACCAGTCCCCGGAAGCTGGACGACGTCAACGAGTGCTTCGAGGAAGTGCTCTCCGGCCAGGTGCCCGCGAGGTTGGTCTTCGAGATGGGGAGCGCCCAGGGCTGAGGGGCTGCGCTGGGGCCCCTGCACTCAGAGCTTGCGCAGCGAGACGGTGGGGACCTCGGCGCGGGCAGCCGTGGCGACCTTCGCGATGCCGGGCGGCACCGGGGTGACCCCCGAGCCGTCGCGAGCCACGTACACGTGGACCCAGTGCCCCAGGGCCGCTCGCCGCCCACCGACGAAGGCGGCGAGCGCGTACGTGATGCTGCTGCGCCCCAGCTCGCGGACCGCCAGCCCGATGGTGACCTCGTCCCCCAGCCCCACCTCGTTCTCGTACGAGCAGGCGGACTCACCCACCACACCGATGGCATCGGCGGCGACCGGGTCCACGCCGCCCTCCGTCTGCAGCCACGTGTTGATCGCGGTGTCGAACCAGCCGTAGTAGACGATGTTGTTCACGTGGCCGTACATGTCGACGTCGGACCAGCGCACCTGCTGGCGGATCCGTACGGGGTAGTCCTCGACGCTCGTCACGCCTCCTCCTTCATCGTGACGAGCTGGCGCAGCTCGCTGCCGTCGGCGAGGCGGTCCATGGCGTCGTTGATCCGCGAGAGGGGCACGGACGAGCTGATCAGCTGCTCCACCGGCAGCCGGCCGCGGCGCCACAGGTCGACGAAGATCGGCAGGTCGCGGGCGGGCACCGACGACCCCAGATAGCTGCCGACGATGGTGCGGCCCTCGGCGACGAGGCCCAGCGGCGAGACGACGGCGGTGTCGCCGGGCGCGGGGAGGCCCACCGTGATGGTCGTGCCGCCGACGGCGGTGCAGGTGACGGCGAGCTCGAAGGCGGCGGAACGGCCCACGGCCTCGATGACCCGGTCGGCCTTGAGGGTGGCACCAGCCTCGTCCGGGCTGAGGGCACGCGTGGCCCCGAGGCGGAGTGCCTGGTCACGCTTGACCTGGGAGGTGTCGACGCCGACGACCTCGACGTCGTCGAAGGCCAGGGCCGTGATCAGCGCCGCCATGCCGACGCCGCCGAGACCGACGACGGCCAGGGTCGAGCCCGGGACGGGGCGCGCGGCATTGAGCACCGCTCCCCCGCCGGTCAGCACGGCACATCCGAGGAGTGCGGCCACCTCGGCGGGGACGTCGTCGTCGACGGGCACCACGGAGCGGCGATCGACCACAGCGTGCGTGGCGAACCCCGAGACGCCGAGATGGTGGCGTACGGGCCCGTCGGCGTCGGTCAGCCGCATCCCTCCGGCGAGCATCTCCCCCGCGCCGTTGGCTGCCGTGCCCAGCACGCACGGCGCGACTCCGTCGCTCGCGCACCCGGAGCACGTGCCGCACCGCGGCAGGAAGGTGAGGACCAGGCGCTGCCCCACGGTGACGTCGTCCACGCCGGCGCCGACCTCGAGCACCCGTCCCGCTGCCTCATGGCCCAGCAGCATGGGAGTCGGACGGCTCCGGGACCCGTCGACGACCGACAGGTCGGAGTGGCAGACGCTCGCCACCTCGATCTCGACGAGCACCTCGGTCTCGCGAGGACCGTCGAGCTCCAGCGGGACGACGTCGAGCGGGGTGGAGTCCACGTACGGCCGGGACGCTCCCACCGCCCGGAGCACCGCTCCTGTGATCTGCATCCGAACCTCCCAGTCGGGCCAGCACGCGCGGGCCAGCGCCAAGGTATGCAGCGCAGCGGGCGTTCACAAGGGCCACGCACCGTCACAGTGATCAGGGTCGTTTGTGCGCTGCGCCCCTGTACGCGGACGACACCCGCACGCATGATGAACGGACACGACGAAAGAGGTGCGCCAGGATGCGGCTTTCGCTGTCCGCCGAGGACCGAGCCTTCCGCCAGGAGATGGCCGAGCTGTTCACGACCGTGGTGCCGGACGAGGTCCGCCAGACCGTCCTGTCCGGCGGCGAGATCTCCGAGGAGATGTTCCGCGCCAGCCAACGGGCGCTCAACGACGCCGGCGTCGCGGTGCCGCACTGGCCCCGCGAATGGGGTGGACGCGGGTGGACCGACCTGCAGCGCCACCTGTGGCACGAGGAGATGCAGCGCGCCGGCGTGCCCTCGCCCATGCCCTTCAACGTGAGCATGATCGGCCCGGTGCTCATCCAGTTCGCCTCGCAGGAGATGAAGGAGCGCTTCCTCCCCGACACCGCCAGCCTCGACATCTGGTGGTCGCAAGGCTTCTCCGAGCCCGACGCCGGCTCCGACCTGGCCAGCCTGCGGACGAGTGCCGCGCGCGACGGTGACGACTGGATCGTCAACGGCCAGAAGACCTGGACGACGCTCGGCCAGTACGGCGACTGGATCTTCACGCTCGTGCGCACCGACCCGACCGTGAAGAAGCAGGCCGGCATCTCGATGCTGCTCATCGACATGACGTCTCCCGGCGTCGAGGTGCGCCCCATCCAGCTCATCGACGGCGGCCATGAGGTCAACGAGGTCTGGTTCACCGACGTACGCGTGCCCGGCGAGAACCTGGTGGGCGAGGTCAACCAGGGCTGGACGATGGCGAAGTTCCTGCTCGGCAACGAGCGGGTCGGCGTCGCCCCGGTGGCACTGGTGAAGCGGATGCTCGCGCGGGCCAAGGAGGTCGCGGGCGACCAGCTCGAGGACCCGTTGGTGCGAGCCCGGGTGGCGGAGCTCGAGAACGAGCTGCTCGCCCTCGAGCTCACCACCCTGCGCGTGGTCGCCCACTCCGACGGCGGCGAGCCGCATCCTGCCAGCTCGGTGCTCAAGCTGCGCGGCACCGAGCTCCAGCAGGCGGTCAGCGAGCTGGTCGTCGACCTGGCCGGCCCGGCCTCGCTGGTGCCCGCCACGGCGGACAGCGACCTGCCGGTCTGGGCCCGGCGCTCGGCGCCGACCTACCTCAACTACCGCAAGGCTTCGATCTACGGCGGCTCCAACGAGATCCAGCGCCAGATCATCGCCGGCACCATCCTCGGACTGTAGGGAGCGACATGGACTTCACGCTCGATGACGAGCAGATCGCCCTGCGCGAGGCGGTGCGCGGCCTGCTCTCGCGCCGCTACGGCGACTTCGAGGAGCGACGCCGCAGCGTCGCCAGCGAGCCCGGGTACGACCCGACCATGTGGAAGGCGCTCGCCGAGATGGGCGCACTCGGCCTGCCGTTCACCGAGGAGGACGGCGGCATGGGCGCCGGTCCCGTCGAGGTCGGCGTCGTGGCGCAGGAGATCGGCCGCGTCCTCGCGCCTGAGCCGTACCTCTCCACGGTCGTGCTCGCCGGCGGCATGGTCGCGGCCCTGGGCACCGACGTCCAGCGCGCCGAGGTGCTCGGCCCGTTGTCGTCAGGCGACCTCCACCTCGCCCTCGCCCACGCCGAGCCAGGAGGCCGCTGGAGCGACGGCGCCACCTCCGTCACCGCCAGCCTCGTCGGCAACGAGTGGAGGCTCACCGGCGTCAAGGAGCCGGTCCTCAACGGCGACGCCGAGACACTGGTGGTCACCGCTGCCCTGCCCGAGGGCGGAACCGGCGGTTTCCTCGTCGCCGGTGAGGCCGCGATGCGGACCAGCGCCACGGCGTACGACGGGACCCGCGTCAGCCGCGTCGTCCTGGACGGCGCCCTCGGGGTCCCACTCGGCGAGGCCGACTCCGACGCCAGCCAGGCCATCGGGGCGGCGCTCGACCGCGCCCGGATCATCGCGTGCCACGAGGCCCTCGGCGGCATGGAGGCGGCGTTGAAGGCGACCACCGGCTACCTCCGCAGCCGCAAGCAGTTCGGCGTCCCCCTCAGCACCTTCCAGGCGCTCACCTTCCGCGCCGCCGACATGTACGTCGCCGTCGAGCTCAGCACCAGCATGGTGTGGTGGGCGACGATGGTTGCCTCCGAGCGCGACGCGTCAGCGACCCGGGAAGCGGCCGAACGAGCTGCCCTCCAGGTCAGTCGGGCTGGCCGGCTCGTCGGTCAGGAGGCCATCCAGCTGCACGGCGGCATCGGCATGACCGCGGAGTACCCGGTCGGCAACATCACGGCCCACCTCACCGCGCTCGACCACCTGCTGGGCGACGGCGGGCACCACCTGCGGTCACTCTCGCAGCGCCTGGAGGGCTACGGCGCGATCGACCCGTTGGCCTGACCGCTGGAGGGCGGCCGCCGGCCGCCCTCCAGCGCCCGCCCTCCTGGCGGGGCCTCGTCAGCGAGCCCGCGCCATCAGGGCGAGCCCCAGCAGCAGCTTGTCGCGGGGATTGCTGAGCGAGCGGCCGGTGAGCTGCTCGATCTGCTTGAGCCGGTAGATCACGGTGTTGCGGTGGCAGTAGAGCTCACTCGCCGCGTGGGTGGGAGAGCCGTCGTGGCGCAGGAGCGCGGCCAGGGTCTCCAGGAGCACCTCGGCCTGGGCGGGTGGCTGGGCGAGCACGGGCCCCAACGCCTCGGCGACCAGCCGCGGGGCGACCTGCGGGTTGCCGACGAGCAGCACCTCGGGCAACCGCTCCGAGACGGCGACCACCTGACTGGCACCGCGCGGCACCGTCTCGGCCGCACGGCACGCGAGCTGGAACGCCGTCGCGAAACCGGCGATCCCGTCGGTCGAGAGCGCCACCCCCATCCGGCCCGCCGCCTGGGGGGCGAAGACCCCGACCAAGGTGTCCTCGTCGGGCAGCTGCCCCGACAGGAGTCCGTAGTGCACACCCGAACGCACGTGCCAGCGGGCCACGATCCCGAGCCGGTCGAGCCGGTCGTCCACGGTGGCCAGCCCGTCGCCGACGTCGGGGCGGTCGTGGATCAGCGCGACGCAGGCCACCGCGTCCTCGGCGCCGATCCCGAGGGTGGCGTACACCTCCTCGGCGAAGGCGGGGTCCGCGCCCCGCCCCTCCACCAGCCCGTCGAGCAGCCCTTGCTCGCGCTGGAGGTCCTGACGCTGCATGCGTGAGGTCTCGCGGCGGTACGCCTCGATCACCACGGTGTTCTGCACGTCCAGCGTGGTCCACACGCTGCGGGCCGCGAGCAGCAGCACCTGGTCGTCGACGTGGATCGCCGGGTCGACGGTGACGCGCCCGACGAGCGCCTCCCACAGGATCCGTGCGCCGAGCATGTAGGCGTTGAGCACGAGCTCCAGCGGCACGTCCTGCCGGGCGCGTCGTCGTCCGGTCTCGCGCCACAGCTCCACGGCGTTCCCCGCGCCCTCGCCCTCCTCCTGCCCTTGGCCCGAGAGGATCCGCAGGCCGCGGCGGATGTGCTGGCGGGTGCTGGTGCGGACATCAGCGCGGAACTCCGGGCCGATGCGTTCCCACAGGTCGTGGTCGCGCTCGAAGAGGGACAGGGTGATGGTGTCGGCAATCGAGTCGGACTGGTCGAGCAGCAGCGACCAGGCGCTCCGCAGGGCGTC
Source organism: Nocardioides jishulii (assembly GCF_006007965.1). Classification (NCBI taxonomy): domain Bacteria; kingdom Bacillati; phylum Actinomycetota; class Actinomycetes; order Propionibacteriales; family Nocardioidaceae; genus Nocardioides; species Nocardioides jishulii. The sequence goes on from NZ_CP040748.1 coordinate 1,922,628, forward strand.
CTCGACTTCGACCTCACTGGTGGACATGTCGTCAGGTTCGCACTCCCAGCACAACTCTGACCATCCCCCTAGGCGCCGTTGGGGCCCCGCGACCAACCATTTCTGGGCGCCGCGCCCAATGACCCCGGTGTGCCAGCAAACCAAGGTGGTACAGGTCACACCGCACAAGGAGGGGTCAGTGAGGCAGGAACCCGCACCGGAGGCAGAGCTCGCAGACAGGGAGCTCGCAGACAGGGAGCTCGCAGAGTTCGCGCTCGAGCACGTCACCGTCCACTTCGGCGGACTGACGGCGCTCTCCGACGCCTCGCTCTCGGTCGCCCCGCGCAGCGTCCACGGTGTCATCGGCCCCAACGGCGCCGGCAAGACGACGCTCTTCAACGTGGCCTGCGGCTTCGTACGCCCCGACGAGGGCCGCGTCGTGCTGCGCGGTCGCCACCTCCCGCAGCTGCGGCCCCACCACCTGCCCCGTCTCGGGATCGCCCGCACCCTCCAAGGGCTGGGCCTCTTCGAGGGGGTGAGCGTGCTGGACAACGTGATGCTGGGTGCCGACCACCACGCGCGCAGCGGCTTCGCTGCCGCCCTCTTCCGTCTGCCCGGATCTCGCCGCGCCGAGCACGACCTGCGCACCCGCGCCATGGAGGCCCTCGACTCACTCGGGATGGCGCACCTGGCCGCGGCTTACCCCGGCGGTCTCCCCTACCCGTTGCGCAAGCGCGTCGCCCTGGCCCGTGCCCTGGTCTGCGAGCCCAGCCTGCTCCTGCTCGACGAGCCCGCCAGCGGGCTGGGCGCCGACGAGATCGAGGAGCTCGGTCTTCTCGTCCGCAGCCTGGGCGAGCGGATGTCGGTGCTGCTGGTGGAACACCACATGGACCTGGTCATGGAGGTGTGCGACGAGATCACCGTCCTCGACTTCGGACGCGTGATCGCCCACGGCTCCCCCGCGCAGGTGCGCGAGGACCCGCAGGTCCTCGACGCCTACCTAGGCGACGCCTCCCTCGCCGAGGAAGGGACCGCCTGATGCTGACCGTCGACCGCCTCAGCGTCGCCCACGGGCCGGTGCAGGCACTCCACGAGGTCTCACTCACCGCCGAGCGGGGCCGGATCACCACCGTCCTGGGCGCCAACGGCGCCGGCAAGACCACGTTGCTGCGCACCATCTCCGGGCTGCACCGCGCCGTGTCGGGCAGCGTCCGCCTCGGCGACCAGTCGCTCAGCAGGGTTCCGGCCGAGGCGATGGCTGCGCACGGCCTGGCCCACGTGCCCGAGGGGCGGGGCGTGGTGACCGAGCTGACCGTCGAGGAGAACCTCCGCCTCGGCGCGCTCGCCCGGGGCCGGGTCCGCCCCGGCGACCTGGACCTGGCGTACGACCTCTTCGCGCCGCTCGCCGACCGGCGCGGCCAGGCCGCGGGCAGCCTCTCGGGCGGCGAACGACAGATGCTGGTCATCGGGCGTGCCCTGATGGCCCGCCCGGCGGTGCTGCTCCTCGACGAGCCGTCGCTGGGTCTCGCCCCCCGCGTCGTGGCGCAGATCTTCGCGCTGCTGAAGCGACTGGTCACCGACGAAGGACTGACAGTCCTGCTGGTCGAGCAGAACGCCCGCAGCGCCCTCGCGGTGGCCCACCGCGGCGTCGTGCTCCACCTCGGCCGTGTCGTGGCCGACCGCGACGCGAGCGAGCTCGCCGCCGACGACGCCCTCCGCCACGCCTACCTCGGATTCTGAGAACCGGAAGGACCCACCGTGCAACAGCTCGTCAACACCGCCCTCGGCGGCCTGGTCCAGGGCATGGTCTTCGCGGCCTTCGCCCTGGCCCTGGTGCTCATCTGGCGCTCGACGCGGGTGGTCAACTTCGCGCAGGCGCCGATGGCGATGGTGACCACGTTCATCGCCCTGAGCGTCATCGACGCCACCGGCTCCTACTGGCTCGGCTTCGCCGCGGCGCTCGCCAGCGGACTGCTGCTCGGCGCCGTCATCGAGCGGGGGGTGGTGCAGCACGTGGTCGGCAAGGGCGAGCTCAACGCCGTCATCCTGACGCTCGGCCTCTTCATCGTGCTGCACGCCGGGGCGGCCGTCGTCTTCGGCAATGAGTTCCGCTCGTTCCCCGCGCCGTTCGGCGTCCGCGGCATCGAGGTCGGCGGCCAGTCGGTCGCACTGACCACCTCGGGCCTCTTCACGATCGGCGCCGTGCTGGTCGTCATGGGCCTGCTGGTCGTGCTCTTCCGCTTCACCGACGTCGGCCTGCGGATGCGGGCTGCGGCCTTCAACCCCGAGGTCGCCCGGCTGCTCGGCGTACGCGTGGCGCGGATGACCACGCTGGGCTGGGCGTTGGCCTCCCTGGTCGGTTCGCTCGCGGGTCTGCTGATCGCAGGCGGCAGCCTCGTGCACCCCTCCTACATGGACTCGGTCGTCGTCCTCGGCTTCGTCGCCGCCGTGCTGGGCGGGCTCGAGAGCCCGGCCGGAGCGGTGGTCGGCGGGCTCCTCCTCGGCGTCGCCCTGAGCTTCGTCAGCGGCTACCTCGGCTCCCAGCTCGTGGCCCTCGCGGCCTTGGTGATCCTCGCCGTCGTCCTGGCCGTACGCCCCGGAGGCCTGTTCGCCCCCACGGTCGCGAGGAGGGTCTGATGCCGCAGTTCCTCACCGCCCACCCGCTCGTACGCCACCTGCTGGTCGCGGCGCTGGGCATGGTCGTGGTCGTGACCGTCCTGGGTGCGGTCGGCGAGTTCCGCCGGTTCCAGCTGGCCGAGATGGCCAGCCTCGGCATCGCCGCCGGAGGACTGACCGTGCTGACCGGGATCAACGGCCAGCTCTCGTTGGGTCACGGCGCCCTGATGGCGATCGGTGCCTACACCACCGCCCTGCTGCTGCCCGACCGCGACGCGGGGACCCCGCTGCTCCTCGTCCTGCTCGCCGCCGTCGCGGTCACCGCCCTCGTGGGGGTGGTCCTCGGTGCGGCGGCGGCCCGCCTGCACGGTCCGTACCTCGCCGGCGCGACGCTCGCCCTGGCCATCGCCGTGCCCGGCATCGCGCTGCACTTCAAGGGCACCCTGGGCGGGGAGCAGGGGCTGCGTGTCGTGATGCCCCGCCCGCCCACCTGGGCCGAGGACGCCACCTGGTTCCTCACCGCCCAGGAGCTCACCTCGACCGGGTGGATCGCGTTCATCGCCTGGACCACGCTCATCGTGACCTACGTGCTCCTGGCCAGCCTCACCTCGGGGCGCGTGGGCCGGCGGTGGCGGGCGGTGCGGGATGACGAGATCGCCGCGCAGCTGGTCGGCATCGACGTGGGCCGGGCGAGGATCTCCGCGTTCACCGTGTCCGCGGCCGCCGCCGGCGCGGCCGGTTGCCTGCTCGCCCTGGTGGTTCGGCTCTCGGCGCCCGGCTCGTTCGGGCTGGTGCTGAGCCTGACCCTGCTGGCGGTCGTCGTCCTCGGCGGGCTGGGCTCGCTGGCCGGAGCCCTCCTCGGAGCGGGACTGCTCACCTTCCTGCCGCAGGTGGCCACCCAGGTCGGACGCGACGCAGGCCTGAGCGACATCCAGGCCGCCGAGCTGGCCCCGCTGGTCCAGGGCGTCGTCATGGTGCTCGTCATCCTGCTGGCCCCCGGCGGGCTCGCCGGTGCCTGGCGCGGCGCCCGTGCCCGGCTGCGCAAGCGGGGGCGTACGCCCGGCCTGGCCCTCGCCGGGGCGGCACCCACCGAAGCCCTCGGCCCCGTCGACATCGACGCCACGGATCCCTTCCCTGCCGAACCTGCCCGTCCCGTCCCGTCCGAATCCACCAAGGGAGCACGCCCATGACCATCCATCGAACACGTCCGGCACCACGTACGGCTGTGACAGCCGCCGCGCTCGCCTGCCTCCTCACGCTGCCCGCCTGCGGCGCGGGTGGGCGCGACGAGAGCTCCGACGACGCCGGAGGCGCCACCGACACCGGCGTCACCGCCGACAGCGTCACCATCGGCGCGCACTACCCGCTCACCGGCGTCGGCGCCCCCGGCTACAGCGAGATCCCGACCGGCGCTCAGGCGTACTTCGACTACGTCAACGCCAACGGCGGGGTCCACGGACGCAAGATCGAGTACATCGTCCGCGACGACGGCTACAACCCCACCAACACGAGCAAGGTCACCAACGAGCTGCTCTTCTCCGACGAGATCTTCGCCATGGTGGGTGGCCTCGGCACCCCCACCCACAGCGCCGTGGTCGACCAGCTCAACAGCGAGGGCGTCCCCGACCTGTTCGTCTCGTCCGGATCGCTGATGTGGGGGGACGATCCCGGCGAGCGACCGATGACCTTCGGCTGGCAGCCCGACTACGAGTCGGAGGCGAAGATCATCGGGCAGTACGTGGCAGAGAACATGCCCGACGCCAAGGTCGGCCTCTACCTGCAGGACGACGACCTCGGTGAGGACGCGGAGAAGGGCGTACGCCGCTACCTCGACGACCAGATCGTCGCGGTGGAGCGCTACGCCTCCGGCAACACCGACGTGGGTCCGCAGATCGCCGGCCTGCAGGGCGCAGGAGCCGACCTCGTGCTCGGCTTCAACACCCCCGCCTACACCGCGCTGGCCCAGCTGGTGTCGATGAAGCTCGGCTACAAGCCTCAGTGGTTCGTCTCCTCCATCGGCTCCGACGCACCGCTGGTCGGCTCGCTGCTCTCGGAGTTCTCGGAGGGCGCGGTCAAGGCCGGGACGGGCGCCCTCGACGGCGTGCTGACCTCCGAGTACATCCCCACCACCGACCAGCCCGACGACCCGTGGGTCCAGCTCTGGCAGAAGGTGTGGGACGAGCACGGCGGCAAGGGTGAGCTGACCAACTACCGCATCTACGGCATGTCCCACGCGTACGCCACGGTCCAGGCCCTGCAGGGCGCCGGCAAGGACCTCACCCGCGAGGGCATCGTGGAGTACCTCAAGGAGAACGGCAGCGACCTGGATGGTCCGCAGCTCGCACCCTTCCGTTACGGCGACGACAGCCACCTGGGCATCTCGGGCATGCGCCTGGTCAAGCTCAAGGGGCGTGGATCCGAGCCGGTCACCCCGGTCCTGGTCACCGACATCGGTGACGCCGAGATCACCGAGGACTCCTCCGGCCAGGACAAGGACGCACCGCCGTCCAGCGGCGTGCCCGAGTAAGGAGCGCGTGCTCACACCCCGACCCCGTCTCTCCGCCAGCACCTCGTCGTGCTGGCGGAGAGACGGTTCCATTTCCCCGGGGGTGCCGCACGCACGCGGGCCCGCAACGGTTCGCGCGCATGGCCGTCGTAGAAGCCCCACGGGCTGTCGAGCTGACGCGTCACGTAGCACCTCAGTGCTCGCCCGTGACACACTGGGGTCCGGGGGTCGAGCAAGGCACCCCATTCTCAGGCCGACGGAGTGTCCTTGAACATCGATGAGCCGGTCCGCACGACGCCGCGCTCGGTCCTCAGCGGCGCCCTCGATGACGACCCGGAGTTCCTGAGGTCCGCCTACGCCCGGCTGATCACCGGGCAGCTCGTCGACACCACGCGCCTGAACCGACTGACCGATCTGACGGCCCGGTTGCTGGGCACGAGCTCATCCCAGGTGTCGATCATCTCGGACATCCAGACAGTGGTGGGCGCCACCGGCATGGCCGCATCTGCCGAGTTCCAGGAGTCTCCCGCCGAGGATTCCCTGTGCACGGTGACCGTGACCCATGGCTCGCCGCTGGTCGTCGATGACACCGTTCTGGACGGCCGCGTCGCGGGCTTGCCGCCCGTGACGAGTGGCGCCGTCCGCACCTACGCCGGGGTGCCGCTTCGCGCCGGTGACTACCTGGTCGGAGCGCTGTGCGCGTACGACAGCCACGTGCGCGAGTGGACCGCCGACGACGTCGCGCTCCTGGAGCTGCTCGGCGAGGCCGTGACCGCCGAGCTGGAGCTCGCGGCCGTCGAGGCCAGCTACGGCGAGGCCCGGCAGGTCTGGGGCGTCGCGGTGGAGGCCGCCGGCGTGGGCGCGTACGACTGGAACCTGCGCACCGGCGAGCTGCACTGGGACGACCGGACGTTGGAGCTCTTCGGCCTGGAACGCGAAGCCTTCGACGGCCGGATCGAGACCTTCCACGCCCTGCTGCATCCCGACGACCGCGACCGTGTCACCCACGCCTTGCAGAGCGTGATCGAGGAGTGCGGCGTACTCGACCTGGAATACCGTGTCGTGCCGCGCGAGGG